>CAYZQM010000095.1:20591-21241 GCA_964480175.1 uncultured Sandaracinaceae bacterium | reverse complement strand
GGCCATCGACAGCCACATCGTGCCGGTGAGCTCGGTGTCGTAGAACGCGTAGGGCTGGGCGAGGGAGTACTGCACACCGTCGGCGGCCAGGTAGATGGCGGCCGGAACGATCGCCGCGATGCCGAGGCCGCCTGCGACGAGCGACCACCAGGGCACCTCGCCCGGTGTCTGGGGAAGCCAGAGCGGCAGGCCCACGGTGGTGAGCACCGCGCCGCCGATCGACAGCCCGTACGACGCGCCCATCAGGCTCGCGCGCGCGTCCTGGTTGATCGTCCAGTCGGGGTTGCGGGGATCCGAGGCGAGCACCGCCTGACCCGCGTCGTACGCGACCGAGTACGTGGCCCAGCCCACCCCGATCGCGGCCACCCCCGCGAGGCTGAGCGTGAGGCCCGCAGCGAACGCGACGACGTCGCCTTCGGACGCGCCCGGCGTGCTGGCTCCGTCGCCGCCCTCCGTGACGTGGCTCTCGCCGGCGGGCCACGCGCGGATCGTCACGGGCTCACCGCTGCTCAGGTCCACGCTGCGGTTCTCGAGCAGCGCGGTCGCGGCGCGCGAGACCAGCGCGCCCTCGAAGTGCGCGGGATCGATGATCACCGACGCGCGCACCGCGCGGTTGGCGACCTCGAGCCGATCGAAGCGCAGGCCCCGTC
>CAYZQM010000095.1:19459-20579 GCA_964480175.1 uncultured Sandaracinaceae bacterium | reverse complement strand
ATCACGTCGGTCGCCTCGAGCAGCGCGCCGATGGTCACGCCGTCCTCGACGCGATGGCTCCGCTCGTCGCCCTCGTTGGGGTAGTCGAGGCGCACCTCGGGCATGGCGCCCGAAGCGCCCGGGCGGGTCAGCAGCACGTCGTCGAAGCGCACGTCGAGGGGCACGGTGCGGTTCTCCGCGCCCACGATGACGCGGTGGATCCGTCGCCGGCGCATCCCGGTGCAGAGCACCTCGACGCGGTGGGCGCCGGGCACGATCTCGCCGATCGGCGAGGGCGCGGTCGCGCGGCGGCGACCGTCCATGCGCAGCTCGCACCCCGCAGGGACGCCCGCGAGCGTGAGCTCGAACGTCGGGCGCCGCGCGAGCTCGGCGTCGATCTCGCGGAGCATCTCGACGACCGGCGGCGCCACCACGAGCGGGTTGACGTCGGCGTCGGGGTGCAGCTCCCGACACTGCTGCAGACCCTCGCGCGCGGCCTCGCGCTCCCGGAGCTGGATGTGCAGCCACGCTTCGGCGACGCACGCGGCGAAGAGGCGCTCGGCGACCTCGGACTGCTCGGCGAGCGCGGTGCTCAAGCCCTCGGAGAGCTCGCGGATGCGCTCGGCCTCGGCGCGCGCCGCCTCACGGTGGCGAAGCGCGGCGTGCTCCTCGAGCGCGGTGACCGCGGCCCGCAGCTCCTCGATCCGATCCGACTCGACCGCGGCGGGCTCGGCGGAGTGGTAGTCCTCGACGCGCGCAGCGGCCTCGGCGTCGATGGAGATCGTCACGCCGGTCCCACCGAGCGCGTCGATCAGCGCAGTCCGCGCGCGAAGCTCTTCGGTGCTCGCGTCGCCCACGCCCGAGCGCACCACGGCCCAGCGCTGCGCGTGCGCCGTCGTGGGGAGCGCTGCGGTCAGGAGCGCTGCGGCGAGGACCATCGTGCAGAGCACCATCGAGGCGAGGAGATGAGGGAGCCGGCGTCGCATGGTGAGGGCCCTCTTCGTCGCACCGAGCGCCCCGTTGACGCCCGCCCCGAAGAGACGCGCGTTGATAGCGCCTGCGGCCGAGCAGATCCAGCGGCAACGCTCTGGCCAAGGGCGAACCTGCGGTCTAGAGTCGCGCCCCCGCCTAGGGAGGTCTG
>CAYZQM010000095.1:0-19449 GCA_964480175.1 uncultured Sandaracinaceae bacterium | reverse complement strand
CTGCTGTGGAACGTTTCGCATGGGGCGCGCGCGCGCCGTTCGCTGTGGTGTTGGTGCTCGCCGGGTGCTTCGCGCCGACGCCGTGTCCGGAGGACTTCGTCCCCGCGTCGAGTGGCTGCGTGCCTGCCGACGCCGGAGCGAGCGACGACACGCCGATGGGCGACGGCTGCGTGCTCGAGACGTTCTATCTCGACGACGACGGCGACGAGCACGGGGATCCCGACGTGACGACGCTCGCGTGCGACGCGCCCGACGGATACGTGGCGGCGGGCGACGACTGCGACGATGGGAGCGCGGAACGGCACCCAGGCCTCGCCGAGACCTGTGACGGCCTCGACAACGACTGCAACGACGCGGTCGACGAGGGCGTGCTCGTCACCTTCTATCCCGACGGCGACGACGACGGACACGGGATCGTGGGGACGACGATGATGGGCTGCACCGCTCCGTCGGGCTTCGCGCCGAACTCGGACGACTGCGACGACAGCGCGCCTGATCGCTTCCCCGGCAACCCCGAGCTCTGTGACGCGATCGACAACGACTGCGACGAGCCGATGGTCGACGAGACGTTCGCGTGCGTGCGCAACGCGAGCACGACGTGCGTGACCAGCTGCGGGAGCATGGGCACCGGCACCTGCAGCGCGACGTGCACCGCGCCGAGCACGTGCACCCCGCCCGCGGAGACCTGCGGTGCGACCGCAGGAGAGGACGACGACTGCGACGGCTTCGTCGACGAAGGCGCCCAGACAGTGGGCACCCGCATCGAGCTCGGACCGCAAGGCAACCGCATCGTCGTAGTGCCCACCGACATGGGCTACGCCGCGTTCGTGTCGCGAACGGGCGGCCTCTTCGCACGCCGCTTCAGCGATGACGGCGCGATGATCGGGAGCGAGGTGCTCATCAACGGGGGTACGGTCGGGAGCAGCTTTGACGCGTTCGGCTTTGGCTCGCGCATCGTGGTGGGGTGGATGACCGGCGAGCACTTGGTGGGAACGGTGATCAGTTCTGGGCTGGCCCCCGTCACGGCACCGGTGAATCTGTACGCGCGGGACGGGTTCGAGGGCGCCCAGGTGCGGGTGGGTGTTTCGAGCGCGGACACCGACACGGCGATCTTCCTATTCCGAAATGGGAGCCTGGGTGGTATCGACGGTCTTCGGCGCAACTTCCCGTCGCTCACCGCCATCGACACGCCCGACCATCCCGTGGCGTTGGCCGCCGACGACTTCGACGCTGCCTTCGCACCCTCTGGCGCGTTCATAGCCTCTCGCAACGGAACCAGCGTCCGAGTGAGTCACTACTCGACGGCCGGTGGCAGCACGTTTCCCACGGACGTGGGCGACACCTCACCAGAGTCTCTTCCGAGCATTCACTACACATCCGAGCATGGCGGAGTGGTGATGGTCGCGTGGCTCGCAGACCCGTCGGGCACGAGCGCGGACGGTGTCCGTGTGCAGACGTACATGGCGGGTGTGAGCGGGACGCTGTCGGGCCTCGAGAGCACCACGCTGACTTCGGGCGGCGGCGTGCCGAGCACCCGTCCCATCGACCTCACGTACGCAGGTGGTCGCTTCGTGGCGTCGCTGTTCAGCGGTACCAACACGTCGTCGACTTGGCGCATCTACGACGTGAATCCGACCGGTCCTCTCGTGGATGTGCGGACCGACGTCGAGACCGTCCCCACGACCAATGCCTTCGTGTCGATCGCGGCGAACGCGGATGACGGCAGCGTCCTCGTCGCTGGCACCCGCTCGGACCAGTCCACCCGCGCCTACCGTCGAGGTTGTCCATGACGTTTGCTCGAGTCGTGATGCTCGCTTTGTTGTTCGGTGCGGTGCTCGGCGCGGCCGGATGCCCTCTCGTCGAGGACACCCGTGCGCCGGATGGGGGTGCGGACGCGCCCTGATCGCGGCCGCAACCGGCCCGTCCGACGAAAAACGAGAGCGAGAGGAAATGGTCCGGGAGTGACTCCGAAGAGGGGCTCCGCGCGGCGCACTGGGCGTCACGCGAACCTCGATGGAGTTCCCCATGGCACGTTTCGATTCGGCTTCTTTCTGGTCCCTCTCGCTCCTCTCGCTCGCGCTCCTGAGCGCGGGTTGCCCCACCACCCTCGGCTGCCCGCCGGGGCAGATCATCGACGACGACGGCCTCTGTCAGGCCGCCGACGCCGGGGTCGGCGATGGCGGAGACGCCGCCATCGACCTGCCCGACGGCTTCTCGCCGACGGATGGCGGAGGCATCCCACCGGACGCGCGGGTCTTGCCCGACGTCGGGGCGATCCCCGACGGCTGCACCCCGACGCCGTACTACGCCGACGCCGACGAGGACGGCTTCGGTGACGACGACGTCGTGGTGACGGCGTGCAGCATGCCGGACGGCTTCGTCGCCGACGGCGGCGACTGCGACGACGCCGACGAGCTGCGCAGCCCGGGCGAGACCGAGCGCTGCGACATGGCGATGATCGACGACGACTGCGACGGCACCGCCAACGAAGGGTGCGAGTGCTACGTCGGCCAGGCCCGCGAGTGCCCCGGCGCCTCGAACGAAGGCGAGTGCGTCGCCGGCACCCAGACCTGCGACGAGATGGGTCGCTGGATGACGACGTGCACCGGGACGATCGGCCCGAGCGCCGAGCTCTGCGACAACCTCGACAACGACTGCAACGGCGCGGTCGACGACGGCGCGGCCGCCGACGCTGCATGCGGCAGCTACGCCAACGGCACCTACGAGTGCTCGTTCGGCACCTGCGTGGGCACGTGCAACCCCACGCATGGGGACTGCCGGCCCGGCTCGGCGCTCGTCGACGCAGGGTGCGAGACGCGCCTCGCTGCCGTGACGGATTGCTCGGGATGCGGGCTCGCGTGCGGGTGGAGCTGCCGCTCCGCTACGGCGGGTTGCAATGACGCGGCCGGTCCGATGGCGCTGGGCTCGTTCGTCGTCTACCCCGCGACCACGTGCGTCGTGCGCAGCGACCGATCGCTCGCGTGCTGGGGTTCCAACGACGAGGGTGAGGCAGGCACCGGCGCGACCGGCACCGTGACGACTCCGCGCGTGGTGACGGCGCTCTCGCCCGCATCGGTGATCGACGTGGCCACCGGGCCCAACCACGCCTGCGCGATCGTCGGTACGGGCGCCGCGACGCAGGGCAGCGTGCGCTGCTGGGGCGCCAACGGGTTCGGCCAGCTCGGCAATGGAACGACGAGCGACAGCCTCGTGCCCGTGACGGTGGGCGGCGTGTCCGACGCGGTGGAGCTGGCCGCGGGTCTCGACATGACCTGCGCTCGTCGCGCGACCGGCGCCGTCTCGTGCTGGGGTCGCAACGTCAACGGCAGCCTCGGCGGCGGGACGACGGCGGGCTACAGCAGCGCGCCGGTGACCGTGATGAACGTGTCCGGTGCCCGGAGCGTGGACGGCTTCAACTCGCGGATGTGCGCGGCGGTGAGCGGCGGCGGCGTGGTCTGCTGGGGACAGGGACACACCAACCGTGAGACGACCACGTTGCCCGGGACGTCTGCGCTGTTGGTCGCGGTCGGCAGCGCCCACACCTGTGCGATCACCAGCATCGGCGGGGTCTACTGCTGGGGTGAGAACGGGAGCGGCCAGATCGGAAACGGCAGCGTCACCGACGTGACCACGCCGTTCGCGGTGCCCGGCTTCGGCGGTTCGGTGGTCGGCTCGCTCACCGCGACGAGCATCGGCGCGGGTCTCTCGCACACCTGCATCAGCACCAACAACGGTCGGGTGTACTGCTGGGGTGCCAACGGCTCTGGTCAGCTCGGCACGGGTGGTGGCGACGTGCGCGTCCCGACGATGCTCTCGGGGTTGTCCAACGTCACGGCGTTGGCGTCTGGGGCCTCGTACAACTGCGCCATCGGGACCATGACCGGCGATGACCCGACCGCGCGCCGCATGTCCTGCTGGGGTGCGGGGGGTAGCCACGCCCTCGGTGATGGGGCGACGGCCAACAACGTCACGCCCGCGCCCGTGCTCGCGCCGCTCTGAGCGCTGCGCCACACACGACGACGCGCGCCGATTCGTCGGCGCGCGTCGTCGTTCCGTCGAGCCGCTGCCCGCTACTTGAGGTTCTTGCGGCGGGCGAGGAGGTGCTCGGCGAGCGACGCGGGGGCCGCGGGCTTCGCGGGTGTGCTCGGCGCATCGGACGTCGCGCCCTTCGCCACATCCTTCGCCTCTGGGGCGGGCGCGTCCGCCGTCGCATCGAGGCTGGCCTGGAGCTCGGGCGCGAGCGGCGCGCGCGGTCCGGGGCTCGCCTCGCTCGGCGTGCTCGCGGTGCTCGTGCTCGCGGGGGCGCGACGGGCGCCGCGCAGGCGTCGCTGCCAGCCGTCCGGGATCACCAGGCGCCGCGCCGCGACCGACAGCAAGAGAGACAGCATCGCGATCATCAAGAGCGGACGCCACAGCGGCGCATACGCCCACGTCGGCGCGGGCCGGTCGACGAAGAGCTCGCGCAGCTCGGTCCGCACCTCGCCGCCGCTCACGCTGGCGATCCGCGCGAGCAGCTCGTGGTTCGTTCCTTCACCGCGCAGCTCGTCGCCCCGCGAGCGCACCACGCCCACGCTGCCCACCATCTCGCCGGTGCCGTCCTCGTTCAGCTCGCGGACGGTCACCAGGTAGGGGCCGGGGGCGGAGGCGTCGAAGTCCGCCTCGTAGCGGCCGGGCCCCGACTGCACCACCGGCACCGTGATCGAGCTGCCGTCGGGGCTCGAGATCACCGCGCCGAGATCGAGGTGGTTGCGGAAGCGACCCGACGCATCGAGCGCCTCGACTCGCACGCTGCCCGCGCCGCCGGTGATCCCGACGTGCAGGTCGGCGTCCGCGGTCGCCGGGGTCCGCGCGAGCGCGCGCGCCAGCTGACCGAAGAGCGCGTCGTAGCCGCCCCACGCGAGCCACGGCCGCGCGAACGCGGCGCCCGCGTCGCAACCGAAGACCGCGCTGCGGCCGACGCCGAACTGCCAGGTCGCGAGCAGCGGATCCACGTCGGTCGCGCCGAGGAGCACGCTCGCGCGGGGGCGGCTGTTCATCACCACGTAGCCGCCGAGCGCGGGCGCTTCGCCGAAGTCGATCCCGTCGGTGATGGGCGACGCTGCGCCCAAGAGCGGCTGGAACGCCTCCTCGACGACGGCGGAGCGCGACGCCTCGATGGTCTCCTGGGTGAAGATCCGCGGCAGCTCGCGCATGTCGTCGACGATGTAGAAGCGCCCTCCGCCCATCCGCGCGAGGCGCTCGAGCTCGGGCGAGTCCGGGCCCGCGCCCATCGACACGATCGACGTCGTGATCCCATCGCGCAGCGCGCCGCTCACCAGGTTGCGCGCGTTGCTCATCGCCTCCGAGTCGGAGCCGTCGCTGAACAAGAGCAAGTGGCGCAGCTGGGTCGGCTGATCGCGGAGCTCGCCGTACGCGGCCTCGAGCGCGACGTCGACGTAGATGCCGCCGCCCCCCGGCTGCGCCGCGCGGATGGTCGACGCGATCGGCCCCGGCTCGGTGACCTCGGTCATCCGCAGCGTCCACGTCACCCCGGTGTCGACGTGCTCGACGCCGATCCGATCGCGAGGAGACAGCAGCATCGCGGAGCGCGCCGCGGCCTCGTTGGCCAGATCGAGCTTGGTCACGCCCGGCGCCGCCTCGACCATCATCGAGCCGCTCTTGTCGATCGCGATCACCATCGCGAGCGAGGCCCGGTCCCGGCGCCGCCGCAGATCGAACGTCGCCGGCAGCGCCTCCTCCACCGCGGTGTACGCGTAGCCGCCGAGCCCGAACGCGTCGCGCACCCCGAGCATCAAGAGGCCGCCGCCCAGATCGCGCACGTAGGCGCGCAGCGCGTCCATCTGCGCGTCGAGCAGGTTCCGCGCGTCGAGATCGGAGAGGACGATCAGATCGAAGCTCGCCATCTCGGCGAGATCGATCGGCATGCGCGCGGGGCCCACCGCTTCGACCTCGAGGCCCGCGCGCTCGATCGCGCCGAGCAGCGCGGTCGCCTCCTCGGGCCGCTCCGACACGATCAGCGCGCGCGACGCGCCGTTCACCCGCACGAACGCGCCGCCCTCGTTGTTCTCAGGCGCGGCGTCCGCGTCGACATCCAGCGGCTCGAGCAGGACGTCGTAGCGGTGCACGCCCGGCTCGCCCGCGAGATCCCGGAGCGTCAGCACGTCGGTGCCGGCGGCGACGTGGGTGTCGGCCTCGGCGATGGGCGCTCCGTCGCGGAGCACCCGCACCCGCACGTCGGTCTCCGTGGTCGCGCGGGTGACGACGCGCAGCTCGATCGGCTCGTCGGGATCGGCGGTGGGCGGCAGCTGCACCCGCTCGACGGCGATCTCGGCCTCGGGCGTGCGCTCGATCGCGACGACGTCGATCGGGATGCCGCGGCCCGCCGCGAGCTGCGCGGCGGCGAGCGCGTCGCCCTCGGTCTCCACGCCGTCCGAGATCAGCACGACGCGGCCCGCGTAGTCGGCGGGCAGCTCGGCCAGCGCGCGGCGGAGGCCGCCGCCGATGTCGGTGGCGTCCCGTGCGATCGACGCGTGGCTGCGGCTCAGCTCCGGGCTCGGTTGACACATCACCTCCGTCGCGCTCTCCGCCCCGAACACCACCAGGCCCGCGACGTCGTCGTACGCCATCGCGCGCGCGCCCTCGCGCGCCGACGCCAGCGCCTCGGCGCCGCCGTCTTCGCCGCTGCGCTCGACCGATCGGCTCCGATCGAGCGCGAACACCACCGCCATCCGATCGAGCCGCGTTCCCCACTCCAGCTGGGCGACCGCGAGCGCGGCGGTGAGGGAGGCCAAGAGCAGCAGCGCCTGGATCACCCTGCGCCGCGGGCCCTGATGGCTCTCAGGGAGCGCGCGCAGGCGCGCGATGGTCAGCAGCACCAGCGGCACGCCGAGCGCGAGCAGGAGCGGCGCGGCGAAGCGGAGGCTCACGCGGCTGCTCCCTTGCGGGTGGCCCAGAGCGCCTCGAGCGCCAGCAGGATCGCGAGACCGATCGCCAAGAACGGCCACGCCTGTCGGGGCTCGCTCGCTTCGCTCACGGTGGAGGTCGTTCGTCCGTCGGTGGTCTCGAGCTCGGCGCGCGCGCTCAGG
The DNA here is from genome assembly GCA_964480175.1 of uncultured Sandaracinaceae bacterium. Classification (GTDB taxonomy): domain Bacteria; phylum Myxococcota_A; class Polyangia; order Polyangiales; family Sandaracinaceae; genus CAYZQM01. The sequence continues at coordinate 12,364 of CAYZQM010000095.1, read as the reverse complement.
TCGCTCTCCTCCGGATCGAGGAGGTTGCGGAGGGCGAAGCGCGACAGCTCGCCGACCCGCACGGCGAAGACCCCGGGGGTCGGCGGGATGTCGATGATGGCGATGCCGTCGTGCGCGGTGGCGGTGAGGTGCTGGCCATCAGGCGTGACCACGTCGACGGTGGCGTCGTCGTCGGCGGGCACCCGCAGCGCGGTGCCGATGCGCGCCGGCGCGATGCCGCCGGCCGCGCGGCGAGTGCGCGCCCCCTCGAGCAGGTTGCGAAAGAAGATCACGAAGCCCGCCTGCCGCGGCCAGTCGCTGTGATCGGGGTCGAATCCCACGACGGTGACCACGCGGTCGGGGCCCTCGAGCGTCGCGATGGCGGGGCCGGCCTCGGTGGTGACCAGCGGCGTCGAGCCCGGGATGGTCAGCGGACGCAGCGCGCCGACGTGCACGCTGCCGAACGTGGTGAAGCGCAGGCGCGGATCGCTCTCGTCCCAGGTGATGATGCGCGGCCCTTCGACGGGCTCGCCGAGCTCGGCGCCGAACACCGGGCCGGTCGGGGCGACGACCAAGACCTCGCCGCGCGGGGCCTCGCTGGGGGTCGGGCCAGCGAACACGAACGCGCCCTCGAGCTCGGCGCCGGTGCGCGACGCCAGCGCGCCGACGCTCGTCGCGAAGAGCTCGGCGTCGCCGTCGGTGAGGAGCACGCGACGCACGCTCTCGGGGACCTCGCCGACCAAGAACACCGGCAGGCGCCGCGCGCCAGGGCTCGCGGCCACCGCCACGTCGTCGAGCGCCAGCGCATCCGGCTGATCGTCGTCGCGTCGGACGCGAACGAGCACGGTCGGGGCGCGGCCGTCCTCGTCGGGCGGCACGTCCGCGGTCAAGAGCGCGCTCGCCACCGCACCCGGCTCGAGGCGCACCCGGCGCGAGGCGACGATCTCGCCGCGCACCTCGGCGCTCACGTGCGCATCGCCGGCAGCGCCTCCGAAGCGCTGTACCCGTACGAAGATCTCTGCGCGGTCGGGGGCCTCGTCGCTCGGTCGCGCGCGCACGTCCAGCGCGAGGATGGCGTCGTTGGTCGTGCCCTCGTCGTTCAGCGGCGAGCCGCCGACGTGCTCGACGGTCACCGGCGCGCGCGAGGCGAGCGTGAGCGTGCCGGTGATGGCGCCGTCCGTGATCAGCACGATGCGGGATCCGTCCGGCGCGCTCTCGAGCCGCTCGCTCGCCAGCGCGACGGCCTGCTCGATCGCTTGGGGCTCGCCCGTCACCGCGAGGCGATCGATCGCGGCGTCGATGCGGACCCGGTCGCCCGTCGGCGCCAGCACGACGCTGGGCTCGCCCGCGCCGGTGATGATCGACAGCTCGCCGCCGGGCGGCAGGCTGCTCGCGAGCGCGCGGAGGGCCGTGGTCGCCCGCTCGAAGCGCACGCCTTCTTCGTCGCGCGCCGCCATCGACGCGGACGTGTCGAGCACCGCGATCACCCTCGCGCCGGTGGGCAGGTGTCCGGCGCCCGCGGGGCGCGAGAGCGCGAACGCGCCAGCGATGAGCGCGAGCGCCTGCAGCAGCAGCGAGAGGTGAGGGATCAACCGCTGCCATGGCCGCTCGGCGCGCAGATCCCGCTGCGCCAGAGCCCACAGGAGCGTCGAGCCCACCTTGCGCTCGGTCCGCCGACGCTTGAGCACGTAGAGCAGGATCAAGGGCGCGAGCAGACCCAGCCACAGCAGCGAGAGCGGCGATAGAAAGCTCAAGCCGGGCCTCCGCGGAGGTAGCCCAGCAAGAGCGCTTCGAGCTGATCGTCGGAGGTGAGCCGCCCGTAGTGGACGCCGCGCTTCTTGGACCAGCTCTCGAGCTCGGCGAAGAACGCGTGAAGGCGCGCGCGGTACGCCCGCACCGCGCGCTCGTCGAGCGTGACCTCCACCCGATCGCCGCGCTCGCTGTCGATCAGCGTGAGGTCCCCGCCGACCTCGGGCTCGAGCTCCTCGCGATCGAGGACCTGCAAGAGCACGGGCTCGAACTTCTGCGCGAGCAGCCGATCGAGGGGGCGCGAGAAGCCCTCGGGATCGAGGAAGTCGGAGATCACCGCGACGATGCCGGGGCGCACCGATCGCGCGAGCAGCCCATCCACGGCGCGCGCCAAGCTCGTGCCGCCGCTGGCCTCGAGGCGCTCGAGCTGCATGAGGAGCGACGCGATCCGCTTCTTGCCGCGCGACGGGGGCAGCGCCGTCGTCAGGCCGTCGCCGAACGCCATCACCGAGACGCGCTCGCTCCCCGAGAGCGCGACGTAGCCCAGGGCCGCCGCGATCTTCTTGGCGCTCTCGAGCTTGGTGCCGATCGAGAGCGACGCCGACGTGTCGATGAGCAGATAGAGGCTGACGTCTTCCTCGGCGACGAAGAGGCGGAGCACCAGCTCTTCGAGGCGCGCGTAGGCGTTCCAGTCGATGCGGCGGACGTCGTCGCCGGCGTAGTAGGGACGATGCTCGGCGAACTCGGCGGACGCACCCCGGCGCAGCGAGCGGCGCCCGCCTGCCGAGCTGCCCGCGAAGCGGCGGCGCACCGCGATCCTCAGGCGGCTCAGGCGCGCGAGGAACTCCGGCGAGAGCAGCGAGCTCACGCAGGGGGCCCGCGGTCGTCGCCCTCAATCGATGCGGTGGCCTCGCCTTCGCTCGGCTCGCCTTCACCCGCCTCGGTGGCGCTCGCCTCCCGCGGCGCTTCCTCGGCCGCCTCGCTCGCGTCGCGCTCGCTCGGCCCTGCGTCGGCCGCCGCGCTCGCGCTCGCGGTGGCGCTGCGCGCGTCGGGGGTGGTCGCCGGGCGAGTCGCGGGCGCGCTCTCGCCCGACGACTTCGGCGCCGGACCCAAGCGCGAGAGCAGCTGCGCCCGATGGGCGTCGACCAGCCCGCGGACCTTGCGTGAGCGCACCTCGACCGCGAGCCAGAGCGCGAGGGCGAGCCCGCCGTACACGACGCACGCCGAGAGCCCCGTGCCGATCTCTTCTTCCGAGATGACGACGTGGCTGAGCGACCGGGCGGCCAACACCACCGGCCCGATCGGCGACAGCGCGACCAGCGGAGGCACGTAGTGATCGAGGCGATCGATGACCCGTGGGTTCACCACCGCCGCGCCCACCATGCTCGCGAACGTCACCCCGACGAAGATCACCACGGCGAGCAGGCGCGCGGCTGCGCCGTTGCGCAAGAGGCTCCGCAGGAACGCCGCGGTGGCCGCGAGCGCAGAGAGCACCGCGATGCCCCCGAGCGTGATGAGGAACGCGCCGATGTCGGCGGGCAGGTGCTCGCTCGACATCGGGAAGCGCGCGTACCGCATCGCCACGCTGATCGCGCCCATCGAGCCGATGCTCGCGGCGAGCACCACGAACGTGAAGCGGAGGGTCGGCCCCGCGCCGGGCCCGAGGACGTCGTAGAGCAGCTTGCGCAGCGCGTTCGTCGGGGCGCCGAGGCGCGGCGGCAGCGGCGGCTCGTTCGCGAACACCAGCGCGATGGTGGTGAACACGAACGCGAGCGCGAGCCCACCGAAGACGATCAGCACGGCGCTGGCATCGTCCGCGTCGGTCATCAGCGTCGTCAGGCCCACCACGGTCGCGACGGTGCCGAACGCCGCGAAGATCGACCAGCGCTTGAGGCCGCTCGATCGGTCGACGCCGGGGGCGTCGATGCCGGCGACCGCGCCGCTCAGGTTCAGCCAGCTCACCATCGCGAAGAAGAAGGTCGGCAGCCCGAGCAGGAGCAGCCACGCGTCGAGCTCGCCGGTCCGCTCTGCGAAGGCAGGCCCGAACCAGATCGGTCCGTCGAACGGCGTCCCCCACTCGCTCCGCGCCACCTCACCGAGCGCGACGATCATGCCCGACCACATCGTCGCGAGCGGCACGAAGATGAGGATGGTCAGCGCGACCGACGCGCGCGTCGAGTCCAGCCGCACCGACACCGCGATCCCGAAGGACACCGCGATCGCGACGCACCCCAGCAGCCAGTAGAACCCGACCGCGACCGCCACGGGGGAGACGCCGCCGAACAGGAACGCGACGCCGATCACGGGCGCGACCGCGATCACGACGAGCAGGATCGAGCCGTAGATCGCGACGAACTTTCCGAACACCACCCGCGTCGGGCTCATGCCCGACAAGAGCAGCGACTCCCAGGTCTTGGTCTCCTTCTCGAGCGTGAACGCCGAGGCCGCTTGGCTCGGGGCCGCGAACGTGAGGACCACCGCGAGCGTGCAGAAGAAGAGGTGGAAGATCGCGCGGCCCACCTCGGCGGGCGCGGTGTCGCCCTCGCTCACCGCGGCGCTTCCCATCAGCACCATGATCGCGACGGCGCCGACCGCGAGGTAGAGGAAGCGGATGAAGAGCGGCGTCCGCAGTGTGGCGCGCAGCTCCTTGAGCAGGATGGGGTTGGGGTCGCGCACGATCGCGAGCGCGGCGTCGCGCAGTCGAGTGCGCAGATCGGGCCGCTGCTCCGGCGTCTTGGCTTGGCCGAACGCGCCGCTCGTCCGTGACGGGCGCTCGAGGGGCTCGGCCGGCTGCATCTCCGGGCTCATTGGAGATCTCCCTTGGTCACCTCGAGGAAGATGCGCTCGAGATCGTTCTGCTCGGGCTCGACGCGCACCAGCCGGAGGCGCTGCTGCACCGCGTGCTCGACGATGCTGGCGAGCACCTCGTCGCCCCCTTGGTACTGCACCCGGTAGGCGCCGTCGGGCTCGCGCTCGACCGCGATCACCGAGGGCGCGCCGCCAAGCAAGGTCTCGACGTTCTCGGGCGGCGCGAGCACCCGCACCTTCACGCTGCGCTCGGGCCGCAGGGTCTGCGCGATCGAGTCGACCGATCCGCCTGCGACCAAGCGCCCGCGCTCCAGGATCGCGACCGACGTGCACATGTCCGAGAGCTCGGTGAGGATGTGGCTCGAGAGCAGGATGGTCTTGCCCAAGCGACGCAGCTCCTCGATGAGCTGGCGCATCTCGATGCGCGCGCGCGGATCGAGGCCGTTGGCGGGCTCGTCGAGCACCAGCACCTTCGGGTCGTGCAGGAGCGTCCGCGCGATCGCGAGGCGCTGCTTCATGCCCTTGCTGAGCGTCTGCACCAGCTTGCCCTTGATCTGGCCGAGCTCGGTCAGCTCCATCACCGCGCCGATGGTGCGCTCGCGCGCGCCCGGGCCGATGCCGTGCGCGGACGCGAAGAACTCGAGGTACTCCTCGACCGTGATGCGCTCGTAGACCCCGAACGAGTCGGGCATGAAGCCGATCACCTTTCGCACGTCGTCGGGCGAGTCGACCACGTCGAGGCCATCCACCAGCACCCGTCCGTCGTGCGGCTCGAGCAACGTCGCCATCATGCGGATGGTCGTGGTCTTGCCCGCGCCGTTGGGACCGATGAAGCCGAAGATCTCTCCCGCGGGCACCCGGAACGAGACGTCGTGCAGGACCTGGAACGTCCCGAACCAGTGGCTCACGTGCTCGATGCGGATCACTGCGGGCCTCCGGATCGCATCGCGCCGGCGATCGCGCGGTGGCTGGGGAGACTCGCGACGCGCAGCAGGCGCCGGTCCCACTCGCGGGTGAAGGAGGGATCGGTCGCCGGCTCCGCGGCAGGCTCGATCCACGCGTAGAGCACGGGCGCGGTGTTCTCGACGAGCTCGTCGCCCAAGAGCGTCTGCACGCCCCGGATCATCGGAGCCTCGTCCGCCGGCACCCGCAGCAACGCGGTGAGCGCGGTGCTGGTGGCGTCGCTGCCATCGCTCGTCCAGCCCCCGCTGCTCTCGTAGAGGTACCAGCCCGTCGCCGCGGGAATCGGCGCGCGCCCGTGCGGCGGGACGTCGCCCACCACGTACGCCGCGCCCGTGACGTCGACCAAGATCGCGCTCGAGAGCGTCCAGTCGGTGTCGTTCTGCACGTTGACCAGCCGTCCTTCGGCGAGCTCGAAGTGCACGCCGCCCGCCGCGTCGACCATCGCGTCCTCGCGTACGAAGATCGTGTCCCAGAGGCCGCCGCGCACCGACTCGGCCTCCACCGATCCGTCCCGATGGAGGTAGCGAGGCCCCGCCACGCCGCTGGGCGCTGCGACCCTGCGGACCATCGTGCCGGGCGCGGGGGTGATCGTCGCCGCGGTGGGGCGGGTGAAGAAGTAGCCGGTGTAGCTCCGCGACGTCGCGCGCCCCGCGTCTTGTGCGAGCTCGACGATCGTCACGCGCCGGTAGCGCATGACCACGCCCTTGCCCACGTAGCCGACGCCGAAAAGCACCGCGGCGCACGCGAGCGCGAGCAGCGGCGTCGTCACGAGCGCCAGCGTGGGCTGGCTTCTTCGCTCGATGACCCGGAAGTGAATTGGGCCGACGACCAGCACGTAGAGAAAGAGGAGGATCGACACGAGCGCGAGCGACGTGCGGTAGCCCTCGTTGGGATCGAGCGCGCGGCGCATCGCGGCGAAGTTCGCGACCCGGTCCCAGGTGTAGTCGGTCTCGTCGAGACCGGTGCCCATCGTCAGCGCGGTCGGGGTTCGATCGTCCCGCTCCTCGACCAACCGGAGCACGAGCAGCCGCGCGATGGCGCCAGGGCCATCGCCAGCGGAGGCAGGGTTGGTGAGGTCCCAGGTGGCGAGGCGGACCACGCCGTGACCGAGGTGCAGGACGCAGCCCACGCCGTCTTCTGCGGTCGCGCGCTCGCAGTGATGGAGCGGCGTCTCTGGAGGCGCATAGGGCGCCGCCGCGAACGCGCCCTCGTTGCGGGTGACGGCTCCGAAGAGGCGCCTCACGACGGGCAGCGCGTAGTCGGCCGGGGTGCGCGGCGCGAGCACGAGCGTGCCCCCCGCGGCGACGTAGTCCTCGAGCGCCTGGCGCTCGGCCTCGCCGAGCCGCGCGAACGTGGGCGCCGACGCGATCACCATCCGCACCGTCGCGTACGCCTGAGGATCGGTGGGCGCGATGGGATCGCCCGTACGTCCGTCGAGCGCGTTGCCGCCGATGGGGATGTTCACCGTTCGGGTGCCCGCGCCGTACGACGGGTAGCCGGTGTCGTCGGCGGGCTCTTCGGTCTCGAGGTCGAGGAGCGCGGCCCGCAGCCGCGCAGGCTGATCGGCGAGGATGACCACGCTGGTCGCGGCGGGTGCGTACGCGACCGACTGCGAGCCGAGCCCGAGCACCACTCCGTCGTCGTCGACGTAGCGCGCCTCGAGCGACACGCCGGAGGTCGCGATGAAGAGCGTGAGCTGCGCGCGACGGGTCTCGCCGGCAGGCAGGTCCACGTCGATCACGTGGCGCTCGGGCGGGCTGTTCCACTCCGCGACGGCGACCTCCACGGCGCCCGAGAGCGGCTGCGCGGTGCGGTTGGTGAGGGTCACGACGATCCCCGTGTAGCCGCCCTCGAGCAGCGCTTCGGGACCGAAGACGCCCTCCATCACCAAGTCGACCGGGAGCGGCCCTTGGGCCGACGAGCGTGCGGGCGCAGCGAGCAGCGCCGCGGCCAGCGCGAGCAGAAAGGGCAGGGTGCGCCGCATCTCAGTTGTCGATCCGCCGCACGGACTCGGGCAGCTCGGGGACCTCGGCGAGCAAGCGCGCGACGATGTCGTCGGCGCCGATGGCCTCGGCCTCGGCCTCGAAGCTGGGGATCAGCCGGTGGCGCAGCGCCGGCGTGGCCACGCGCTTCAGATCGGCGAAGTTCACGTGGCTGCGTCCCGACGCGAGCGCGAGGGCCTTGGCGGCGAGCACGATCGACTGCCCGCCTCGCACGCCCGCGCCGTAGCGCAGCAGCTTCTTCGCGCTCGGGGTCGCGGTGGGCGAGGTGGGATCGCTGGCGCGCACCAAGCGCGCGACCCAGCGCGAGAGCGGCTCGGCGACCGCGACGTCCCGCACCTTGCCTCGCAGCGACAGGAGCTTCGGGCCGTCGATCACCTTCGGCACGGCGCGCGACTCGTTCGTCGTCGTGCGATCGAAGATCCGCACGAGCGTGTCTTCGTCGGGCTGAGGCACCAGCACCTTGAAGAGGAAGCGATCGAGCTGCGCCTCGGGCAGGGGATACGTGCCCTCCATCTCGATCGGGTTCTCGGTGGCGAGCACGAAGAAGGGCTCCTCGAGCGTGTGCCGCTGGCCGCTGATGGTGACGCTGCGCTCGGCCATCGCCTCGAGCAGCGCGCTCTGCGTCTTGGGGGTCGCGCGGTTGATCTCGTCCGCGAGCACGAGCTGCCCGAAGATGGGCCCCTTCTGCAGCTCGAACTTCTTTCGTCCTCGCTCGTCCTCGACGACGACGTTCGTTCCGACGATGTCCGCGGGCATCAGATCGGGCGTGAACTGGATGCGGGAGAAGCGCAGCTCCATCGCCTCGGCGAGCGTGCGCACGAGCAAGGTCTTGCCGAGACCGGGAGCGCCCTCGAGGAGCACGTGGCCGCCCGCGAGCAGACACACGAGCACCTCGCGCACCACGTCGGTCTGGCCCACCACGACGTTGGCCACCGCGTCCTCGAGCGCGGTGATCGCTTCCTTGAACTCGCTCTTGTCGTTCGTGTCGCTCAATCGGTCCTCACTCGTCGAAGTACGCGCGAACGTGATCGCGGTAGTCCTCGGGGATGCGGGTGCGCTCGATGGCGCCGGGTTCGCCGTGGCTCGCGCTGCCCGTCGCGCTGCCGGTCGCGGAGTCGGGGGCCTCGGTGCCATCGGGGCTCACCCACTCGACGCTCACGCTGCTGGGAAGGCCGGGCAGCACGCGAGGGCGAACGCGCGCCAGCGGTCCGCCCGACGTGCCTAGGTCGCGCGTCGAGCCGCCCGAAGGACCGCGTCCGCCGCCGCTGCCGGTCCCACCGGCGCCGCTTCCGCTTCCGCTGCCGCTGCCGCTGCCGCTGCCGTTGCCGTTGCCGTCGCCGCTTCCGCTGCCGTCGCCGCTGCCGCTGCCGCTGCCGCTGCCGCTGCCGTCGCCGCTTCCGCTGCCGTCGCCGCTTCCGCTGCCGCTTCCGCTGCCGTCGCCGCTTCCGCTGCCGTCGCCGCTTCCGCTGCTCGCGCCGCCTGGCGTCGCCATCCCGCCGGATCCCACCTCGAGCTGCAGCTCGTCGAGGTGCTCGAGCGCCTCGCGCAGCGCGGCTTCGATCTCGGCGGCGGTCATCGGTGTGCCTTCGCCGCCGCCGTCGCTCGCGCCAGTGCTCTCGCTGATGGGTGCGTTGCGCATCGCCTCCGCGAGGCGCTCGCGATCCTCGGGACTGAGCGCGCCCCAGCCGTCGCGCATCGCGTCCACCATCGCGCGGTTCAGGCCCGAGCCGTCGCCGTCGCGCTCGAGCCGATCGAGGGCGCGACCGAGCTCACCCGACGCGAGCTCGGGCATCGCCTCCGCGAGCTCGCGCGCGAGCGAGGCCTCCTCCGACCGGCGATCGAAGAGCGAGCCCGCGGCCTCGAGCTCGCGCGCCAGCGCCTCGTCGCCCTCGGCTCGGGCCGCGGCCGCGGCCTCGTCGAGCGCAGCGCGCGCCCGCTCGCGATCGGCGGCCTCGCGCCGCGCCGCCGCGCGCTCTGCGGCGCGCGAGAGCGCACGCGCGTCTCGATCCCGCACTGCGTCCGCGAGCTCGTCTTCGTCGTCGAGCGCCTCGGCCGCCGCGTCCGACGCGCGGAGCTCCTCGGCGCTGGGTGGCCTGCGCGCCGACTCGATGGCCGCGCGCAGGCGCTCGATCCGATCGAGCGCGTCGCGACGCTCCATTCCGCGCGCGAGCCCTGCGCGGAGATCCCGCTCGCGCTCGGCGGCGGTCGTGAGCTCGGCGCGCCGCTCCTCGTCGACGCGCTCGGGCATCCGCTCGATGCGCCGCAGCGCGCCGTCGACTTCCGCGGTGACCACGTCGCGATCGGGGCGCTCGATCTCGGTCGCGATCGGCAGCGGGATCAGCATCGCGGCGAGCCCGGTCGAGAGCGCCATCGGCAGCGCCCATGCATCGCCCCGAACGATGCGTGGCCGCACGGCCGCGGGCGTGGCCTTGCGGAGCAGCTCGAGCGCCTCGCGCGACGTCGCGGCATCGACGGGCTGATCCCACGCGGTGAGGATCAGCTCCTTGGCCTCGAGGCGTCGATCGACGAAGAGCACCGCCTCCTCGTCCGCCAAGCGATCGCGGCGCGCGCGGAGCAGGCCGACGAGGGGCGCCAGCCCCAGCGCGAGCAGCCACGGCCAGCGCGGCCAGGCCGGCATCACGAGGGCGACGAGCAGCGCCGCGGTGCCCGCGACCACGGCCCACGTCGCGAGCTCGGCGAGCATCGCGCGCAGCACCAGCGCACGCCGCACGGTCGAGAGGAGCGGCGCCAGCCGGCTCACCACCTCTCGTCTCTCGGGTCCGACGTCCATGGGCCGCGTCATGGTACGCGAAGGGACCACGCTCTCTTTGCTCTTGTTCCCCTGAACGTACGCGTTCACCCGGCAGTGGACACGGCTTTCCAGGCGACTTTGATCGGGGCTTACGTCCGCACTCGGTCTCGTCACGTACGTCACGTACGCTCCTCAACACTCGCTTGCGGGCGCACTCCCGCTGAAAGCCGCCTGAAAAGCCGACTGCTGGGGGGCGTGAACGCCGACCCCGAAGATGCACCAACGGTCGCGCGCGCACGGTCGCTGGTCGCAGCACGGGATCGGACGGCGAAGCGAACCCACCAAAGCGAAGCGGCGACCGAGTGACCTCGATCGCCGCGTCGATGTGCTGGGCCTCTCGGCCTCTCAGCGCATGGCCATCAGCTCATGGCGAGAGGTTGCGGATGCGCCAGCCCCACGAGCCGCCGTCGATGGCGGTGCGCACGTAGGGGCAACCCGCGGGGTCGACGCCCGCGAGCTCGGTGACCGTGGTGCGCTGGCCGACGTGGGCCCACATCTCGTCGTTCCACCAGGTGTCTTCCGTGACGTAGCCGCCGCGGCCGTCCGGGCCGCTCCAGCCCGTGTGCGATCCGAGGACCACCGAGCTGCCGATGTGGATCGGGCCGTAGTCCGGCACGGTCATGCCGCAGTGGGTGGGGACGCCGGGGAAGCTGCCCATGCCCGCGAGTCCGCCGAGGATCGAGCCGACCGAGGGCATGCCGCCCGCGGCCGCCGCGCTCACGCTCAGCGTGTAGGCGCCGGTGGGGCCCGAGGAGAACGTGCCGATCCAGACCTGGTGCTGACCGACGCCGAACATCTCGGTGATCTGCGGGTTCGGGTAGCCGCCGCCGTCGTCGTCACACACCACGCGACCATCGGCGAGGCGAACGACCATGACGGTGTCGGTCGACGAGTTGCCCGTCAGGCGCAGCGACGTGATCGGTGCGGTGACGTTCAAGATGTGGTTGGGCGCCGCGGGGATGTGCGCGGTGCACGACGCGCCCATCGTGGACGCCATGACCGGACCACCAGCAGTGCCCGACAGCGTCATCGGGTCGGGCGCGAAGCCCGGCGCGATGGTGACCATCGGACCGCCTGCCGTCGGCGCGGTGCCGGTGCCGGGCGGGGGGGGCGTGATGCCGCCAGGCGTGCCGCCGAAGCAGCAGCCCGCGAGCGCCAGCGCAACGATCGCGCTCTGTACGATTGCCGTAGTCCTCATTGCTTCTCGCTCCTCGCTCCTGAGACCAATCCGTGATCTGAATCCGTTCCGTCGAACACCACTCGGCCCTCGCTCGAGTGACCCCGCCGCCAGGACTGCACCCTGGCGCAAAGCGGCGCCAAGACTACGTCAAGGTCTGTAGAAGATCCCCACAATTTGTGGCCCGGGGTCACGCCCCAGGAAAAGGACCGGCCGCGGGGGTCGGGCCTGCTATTTCTCCGGCCGTGTTGACCCGCTCCTGGCTCGTCCGCTGCTCGATGGCGGCGATCGTCTCGGCCCTGATCGCGTGTGGCGAGCCCCGCGATCTGCGCGAGTGGACGCCCGCCGATCACCAAAGCGCGCCGCCCGGCGCCGGCGTGCCCGAGGCAGCCGAGGACGACGAGCCGCCGTCGGCCGGCGCCGCGCTCTTCGCGGTGCACTGCGCGATCTGCCACGGCGCGGCCGGGCGCGGCGACGGGCGCGGTGCCCCTCCGATGGCGCGGGTCCCCGACCTCACCGATCCGGTGCTCGCGTCGCGCCGCACGGACGACGACGTGCGCACGCTGATCGCCACGGGACGCGGCTTCATGCCGGGCTTCGAGCGCAGCATTCCGGACGAGGGCATCGACGCGCTCGTGGCCCACGTCCGCACGCTCGCGCCGGTCGTCGTCGCGCCCGTGATCGAGCCTGCGCCCGACGGCGCGCCGCCGAGCGACGACGCACCGTCCGAGGGCGAGCCGCCCGAGGGGGGTGACGTGTCACCGGAGGACACGTCGCCCGAGGAGGGCGAATGAACATCTGGCTCTGGCGCGGCCTGCGCCTGCTCGCCGTCGCGATCGCGGCGTCGCTCCTCTACTACGCGCTCGATCACTT
>CAYZQM010000094.1:0-21962 GCA_964480175.1 uncultured Sandaracinaceae bacterium | reverse complement strand
GGCTGGAAACGCCCGGCGGATCGCTTCCAGGATCGCACAGCCCGCGAGCACGAGAAGGAAGAGGCAGTGGGTGCGAGCCGAATGGGTCATGTGCGCTCCGTCGCCCCCTGGCCCGTGAGGATAGCGAGAAATCAGGGCGACCGCGGGGCAGTCCCAGCGCGCGCTAGGGCCGACGCGACGAATGCGACGCTGGCGAAGAGCAGCGGTCTGTCAGCGACGTCGGCGCTCGAGCCGATCTGAATGCGCACCACCCCTCCGTCCAGACGCCACTCGGCTACGGCCGAGCTCCACGTCTCGGGGGCCTCGCACGTCGCGGCGAAGCACGCGCCGGGGCAGCGATCCGTAGCACGCGCAGACGGACGCTTTGCGTGCTACGCGACGCAGATGAGGCGACGGTTGGTGGGGCTCGTGATGTTGGCGTCGGGTTGTGGCGAGTCCGTGGATCGGACGCAGTGCGAGGCCGACCTGCTCGCTCTCGAGACCACCGTTGCGCACATACCGATGGGCTTGTCGCTCGAGCCCAAGCGCGTATCCCCTCCGACCGGCGCCGTCGGTGCGCCTGCTGCCGGCTTCGCGCCTCTGGTCGAGGTCGACACGTCCGGAACGGTGACGCTCGACGGGCGCACGATGGCGGGCCCCGCCCAGCTCGCACAGGACCTCGATACGCTGCGGCGGAACTGGTCGATCCTCCATCCACGCGATCCCCATCGAGCACGCATCCACGTCTGGGCGGATGCGAGCCTGACCCTCGGTCGCCTGCACACCGCCCTCGAGGGCTCTTACGACCACGAGGCTGTCCTGCTCATCTTGGATGAGCAGCACGCCACACCGAGCGTGCCCTGTCCGCCGAGCCTCGGCGCGCTGTGTACGCCGGCGGGCGACCGGACCGCGCGCCGAATTGCCATCTGGCGCCAGGCGGTCGGACGGTGCGCATCCCTCCTCGACTTGAACCGCCGTGTAGCCGCGAGCACTCCGTCCGAGCGCGTGCCGCTGTTGACTGGCGAGCTCGTCGCGGCGACGCGCGCCTGTGACTGCGACGCGGACCTTGCTGCGCTCAACTACGCGACCGCAGAGGTCCTCGGGGGAGCCCCCGTCTACGAGCTCGCCCTCCCGAGCGTGGACGCGATGGATCCCGAGATGACGGTTCAAGCCTGGGTCGCGACCGCGCACTGACCGGTGCCTCCGGGGTCGGCGCGGCGGTCCTTCCGTCGACGCTCGCGCGGGAGCGAGGCGCGCCGACGGCTCAGCGCGGCCACCAGAAGTCGGCGAGCGCTTGCAGCGTGCGCACCTCCGCGGGCGGCGGGACGCGCTCGAGGTACCAGCGGAGGTTCGAGTACCGGTGCAGGAGCGCGTGGGTCATGAACGAGCGCGAGCCGAGGTCGTGGCCGTAGCTCGCGAGGAAGCGCTTCAGCAGGCTCCGATCGCCACTCGTCACGAACACCCCGATCGAAGCGCACTCGTAGTTCGCGTCGCCGATCATCGCGGGCTCGAAGTCGAACAGCCCCGAGAGACGCCAGCGTCCCCTGACGTCGCGCTCGACGAGGAGGTGCTCGCGCATGATCTCGGTGTGCAGCAGCGCATCGGGACCGCGCGCGCCCTCTCGGAGCGACGCGTCGAGGTACGCCGCGATCTGCTCGAGCCACTCGGGCGCCACACCGCGCGCCGCCTGCCACGCGACGCAGCGAGCTCGCTGCGCGTCCATGAACGCGGCCCAGTCGGGACGCGGCACCCCCGCGCCGACGCGCGTCGCGTCGATCGCGTGCAGCGCGGCGACCGACGCGCCCACGTCCTCGATCGTCGCCTCGCGTGCATCCTGCGTCAGCTCGCCCCACGCCTCGGCGAGCGAGCGGCCCATCAGACGCGTCATCAGCACGTAGCGCCACCCATCGAGCTCCCCGCGCGCGATCGGGTGCGGCGTCGGCACCGGTAGGCGTCCATGCACCGCGCCGAGCGCGTCGTGCTCGATGTCCGCCTCGTCGGCGTGGCAAGGCGGGAAGAGCTTGAGCACGTGCGCCGCGCCGACCGCGAACACCGGCAGCGAGCCGCTCGCGAAGCGCACCGGTGCCCCCGACACACCGTGTCGCGCGCAGGCGATGCGCGCCCCCTCGACGAGCCGAGCATCACCGTGGTCGATGGCGCCGAACGCCTCGACGCTCGCGGCAGGCGGCAAGATGCGCAGGTCCGACATGGGGGTGATGACGCGCGGTGACGCGCCGGTAGCGAGAGGAACGGAGGACGGAAAGAAGAAAGGCGCCCCTTGCGGGACGCCTCTGCATTTCTTGGGCGAAACGAGCGGGGTGGACGGGACTTGAACCCGCGGCCTCCGGCGTGACAGGCCGGCGTTATAACCAACTTAACTACCACCCCGTGGTGGCCCCTTCGTGTCGAAGGGAGGCGCGATGTAGCTGGGAGGATGGAGGTTGTCAACCTCGGATGGTGCTTCCGTGGGGGATGGCGTCGCGGGTCCCAGGCTTTCCTGTTTCTGTATGGGGCGGCATACTCCGCCGGTGCTCGCGCTGACCCGAACGGCCCTCTGGGCCGGATGCCTCTGTCTCGTCTCGATCGTCCCCTCGGTCCTCGCCGCGCAGGCGGCGCGTCCGGAGGCGGTGGCCGCGGCGTCGGCGGCGTTTCGCGAGGGACAGAGCGCGCAGCTCGCAGGCGACTACGCGCGCGCCGCCGAGATGTTCGAGCTCGCGGATGACAGCGCGCCCTCCCCGGCCGCGCTCCGCAGCGCCATCCGCAACCGCCGCGCGGCCGGGCACAACGCACGCGCGGCGACGCTCGCCGCCGAGGCGGTCGCCCGCTACCCCGACGACGCCGAGACCCGCGAGGTCGCCGACAGCGTCCTGTCGCTCTTGGCTCCGTCGCTGGGGCACGTGACCCTCCGCTGCGCGCCCGCGTGCACGGCGGTGATCGACCGCCACGCCGTGCTCGAGAGCGCGGCGAGCTCGATCGAGGTCTACGTCGATCCCGGCGCGCACTCGGTGACCGCGTCGTGGTCCACCGGCGAGCCCGTGACCGAGTCGTTCGAGATCGCGGCCGGCGCCACCCGCGAGCTCTCGCTCGCTGCGCCCACGCCGGTCGTCGACGAGCCGCCGCCGCCCGACGAGCCCACCGACGAAGAGCTCATGGCCCAGCGCGTGCCGATCGATGTGCCGCCGCGTGATGCGCCCTCGCGCGGCATCACCCCGATCGTGTTCGGCGCGCTGATGGGGCTGACGGCGGTGAGCGCGGGCGTGCTCATCTGGTCCGGCGTGGACGTGCTCGACGCGCGCGATCAGTACGTGCGCGCGCCGACGATGGCGCGCTACGAAGACGGCCTGTCGCGCGAGGTGCGCACCAACGTGCTGATCGGCGTCACCTCGGGCCTCGCGCTCGGCACCCTCATCGTCGCGTTCTTCACCGACTTCGGGGGCGATGACGCAGGCGACACCGCCGGCCTCGACACCTTCTTCTTCGCGCCGCTGCCCGAGGGCGGCGCCCTGTCCCTCGCGGGCCACTTCTGATCGTCTCTCCCCTTGCCTCGAGCTTTCGTGAGGCTGCCATGACCGACGCTTCCTCCGCCCACCGCGCTGCCCCCAAGACCGCTTCTTCCGGAAGCGAGAGCGACGAGCTGCCCGCCGAGATCGACATCGAGGTGAAGGCGGAGCATCCGCGCCGCATGCTCGATCGCTACGAGGTGATCGCCGAGATCGCCAAGGGCGGCATGGGCACCGTGTACTTGGCGCGGCTGAGCGGGGCAGGCGGCTTCGAGCGCTTGATGGCGCTCAAGGTGATGCACGAGCACCTCGCCGAGGACGAGACGTTCGTGACGATGCTGCTCGACGAGGCGCGCACCGCCGCGCACATCCATCACCCCAACGCGGTGGGCATCACCGACGTGGTGGAGAGCCCGGTCGGCTACTACCTCGTGATGGACTACGTCGATGGCTTTCCGCTGTCGCACATCGTCACGCACCCGGAGCTGAGCGAGCGGGATCGCATCCGGGTGGGCACGCGCTTGATCGTGGACGCGGCCAACGGCCTGCACGCGGCGCACACCGCGAAGGACCCCAAGGGCGAGAAGCTCGGCATCGTGCACCGCGACGTCTCTCCGCAGAACGTGCTGGTGGGGCGCGACGGATCGGGGCGCATCGTGGACTTCGGGATCGCGCTCGCGGCCTCGCGCGTCGCGAGCTCGCGGCCCGGCACCCTCAAGGGCAAGCCGCAGTACATGGCGCCCGAGCAAGCGAAGGGCGAGCCGTGCGATGCACGCACCGACGTGTTCGCGCTGGGCATCATCCTCTGGGAGGTGCTGACGTACGCGCGGCTCTTCTACGGCGAGATGGACGTCGCGGTGCTGGTGCAGGTGATGGAGTGCGAGATCCCCTCGCCGCGCGCGCTGAACCCCAACGTGCCCGAGGCGCTCGAGCGCGTGGTGCTCAAGGCGCTCAGCAAGCGGCGGGAGGATCGCTATGCGACGGCGCGCGACTTCGGCGCGGCGCTGGAAGCCGCGGCGAGCAGCGCGGGGCTCTACGCGACGCACGCCGAGAACGAGGCGCTCATCGCCGATCACTTCAAGGACGAGATCGGCGCCAAGGACGCCGCCGTCCGCGCGCACCTCGATCGATCGGTGGGCGACGGGACGCCGATCCAGCGCGGGGAGCTGGGGCTCGTGTCCAAGCTCTTCGATCGCAAGCGCAAGCCGCAGCTGCGCGAGATGCACACCCGCACCGGGCAAGGGATCCCGCGCAACGTGGAGTCCGGCGTGCGCTCGCGGGGGAGCATCGAGCTCGGCGTCGCGCCGACCGCGACGCACCCGAGCGCGCCGCCGCCCGCGGAAGCGACCCCGGAGCGCAAGGGGCCCTCGCTGGTGCTCGTGTCCATCGCGGTGCTCGCGGCGCTCGCGATCTTGTCCGTCGGCGCGTACGCGCTGTCGACCGCGCTGAGCTCGAGCGAGACCGACGCGGAAACGGCGGCGGCGGAGGCAGAAGCGGCGGCAGAGGCAGAAGCGGCTGCGGAGGCAGAAGCGGCTGCGGAGGCAGAAGCAGCTGCGGAGGCTGCTGCTGCTGCCGAAGCGGCGGCGGATGGTGAAGCTGCGGCAGAGGCCGCGGCGGCGCTGGCTGCGGCGGAGGCCGCGGCGGCGGAGGCTCGGGCAGCAGAGGCGGCTTCGGAAGCGCGACGCAGCCGACGCGAGCGCACCCCCGAGACGCCCGTGACGCCCACCACCGAGGAGCCTCCCGCGCGCACCTCGCCCACCATCGAAGCGAACCCGTACCTGGGGCACTGAGGCCAGAACAGAGATGAACGTCCGCATCACGGTCGCGCTCGCCGCGCTGCTCGCCCTGCCGGGCTGCTTCGACAACTTCGATCCTTCGCTCTACCAGGGGGAAGCTGGCGTGGATGCCGGCGTCATCGATGCGCCGACGGCGGACGCCGGGCTGACGCTCGTGTTCGGCGACTTCTGCTCATCGCTCCCGGTCAGCACCGTCCCCACCGGCGAGAACGTGTTCCCCATCGACACCACCGGCGCCGTCGACAACATGCGCGACTTGGGATCGTGCGTCGGCGCGACCACGCCGGGCAACGACGTGTTCTTGGCGATCGAGGCGGGCCCGAGCGAGCGCTGGCACTTCCACGTGCGCCAAGGCGCGAGCGCCGACGTCGATCCCGTCCTCTACCTGCTCGACGCGTGCAACGAGCGGAACTGCGACAGCGACCGCGCGATCAACGTGTGCGGTGCGGGCGCGAACGAGCACCTCTCGGTCGTCGCGCCGCCCGGCGGCGGCAGCTACTACCTCGGCATCGACTCGGTGAGCGCGGGCGGCTTCGCCGGGACGCTCGAGATCTACCGCCCCATCTGCGGCAACCGCGCGGGCCCCGAGCACAGCGAGAACTGCGACGACGGCAACACCGAAGACGGCGATGGCTGCGACTCGCTGTGCCGCACCGAGCTGAGCGGTCCGCTCGCGGAAGAGGCGGGCGTGAACGACGACTTCTACTCCGCCAACCACGTGATGGCGGCCGACGGCACGACGGTGCTCGGCGAGATCGGCGGCGGCTGCGACGTCGACGTGTTCGCGGTGGATCTGACCGCGGGCACCACGCTGACCGCCACCATGACGGGGCGCGGCGGCAGCTGCCCTGGGCTCGCGCCGGAAGCGCGCCTCTCGATCCTCGCGCCGAGCGGCACGCTCGAGCTGCGCGTCGCGACCCAAGAGGCCTGCCCCGTGCTCACCCACGCGATCACCACCACGGGCACGTACTTCATCCGGGTGGCGACCGTGGACAACCGTGCGAGCACCTTCGACTACGACCTCGCGTTCGCCGTCAGCACGCCCTGACACAGCGCGACGCTCGCGGGGTGTAAGGGCGCCGAGCGGGCCGCGTTTCCCCGCCATGCTGCGCCTCTCCGTGTCGTCGTCGTTGCTCGTGTGCCTCGCCCTGCTGCCCCCCGCGCCAGTGCTCGCCGCGGCGATGCCTCCCGCGCCGATGCCCGAGCCGCTCCCGAGCGTGCGGATCGAGGGCGCTGCACGGATCGACGAGCGAACGCTCACCGTGCGCTGCCGCGAGGTGGGGATCGACGCGTACGGCTGCGACGTCGAGGTACGCCTGCGGGTCACGCCCACCGAAGAGCGCGTGCGCCTCTGGCGCGTAGGCGGCGCGACGTGGCTGGTGCGCAGCGTCGAGGGGGAAGAGCGCGACGACGAGCTCGTCGAGCTGTTGCCGCCTCCGCCGGTCATGCGAGAGCCCACGATCGATCCCGTGACGGGCGAGCCGTCGATCGATGCGTCGGCGGAGGAGCCATCGCTCGAGCGCGTGCCGCTCCCGGTGGAGGTGGTGCTGCGATTCGCGCGCACGCTGTCGATCGCCACCGTCGATCACGAGTCGTTCTGGATCCTCTCGCCGCTGCGCGCCCGACACCTCGTGCTCGGCGATGGGCACGACGTGCGACGCGAAGGAGAGAACGCGTACGGGGACCTCGTCGTCGGCGACGCCATCGCGCTCGAGGGAGACGTCGCGGTCGACGTGCAGGTCCCGGCTGCCATCGCCGTGAACTTCGGAGGCCGCCCCGTCGACGGCGTGTCCCGGGTGAGCGCAGCGCACGATGGCCTCCTCCTCACGGTGCGCGTCGAGCCCGAGGGCGAGCCCTTCCCCATCCAGCACGGCGGCCCGGTGCTCGGCGTGGGTGCGCGCTTCGATCTCGCGGACGAAGAGAACACCCTCGTCACGCTCCGCGGCGCCTACGAGCTCGCCGTCGCGGATCACTTCATCGGATCCGTGTCGTTCGAGACGGACTTCGAGTCGATCTACGAGAGCTTGGTGATCGAGACCGCGAGCCCGGAGCTCCTCGTGCTCTTGCCGAGCGTCGCGGCCGGCATCGGCGTGGTGGCGCGGCAGCTCGGTGATCGCGACGCCGACGCTGCGCTGCGCCTCCGGCTCGGGATGAACCTGCTCGCCGTCGGGCTGACGTGCGACTTCGACTACTGGCCAGCGATCGGCGACTGGACGGCGTCGATGGTGGCGCGCTTGTCGATCTGAGCCGGCGTGCGAGCATCGCCGCGTGCCTGCCCGCTTCGACGTCACCGTCTGGTACCTGGAGATGCACGCGGCGCCCGCGCGCACGCTGGAGGCGCCCGACGACGTCCACGTGAGCCGGGTGCAAGCGCCCACGACGCATTTCTACCGCTACCTGTACGAGACGGTCGGCGCGCCTTGGCTCTGGGTCGAGCGGCGCCGGATGTCCGACGAAGAGCTGAGCGCGATCATCGGCGATCCCGACGTGCACCTCTACGTGCTCTACCGAGGCGGCGCGCCTGCGGGCTACTTCGAGCTCGACGCACGGAGCGCGCTCGAGGTGGAGATCGCGTACTTCGGTCTGATGCCCGAGCAGATCGGCATGGGCCTAGGGCGATGGATGATGCAGGAGTGCTTGGCGCGCGCCTGGGCGCTCGAGGCCGTCGGCCGCGTGTGGGTGCACACCTGCTCGCTCGATCATCCGCGGGCCCGTGGCAATTACGAGGCGGCAGGGCTGGCGCTCTACGACACGCGCACCGAGTCGATCTGGGATCCTCGACCGCTGCCGATCTCGGCGCGCTGACGGCCCTCGATCAGCGGGGCGTGAGGACCGCGAGGCGAACGACGTCGGCGCGGTTGCTCGCGCCCAGGCGCACGAAGACCGCGGCGAGCTGGTTGCGCAGGGTGTTGGGCGAGATGGCGAGCGCGGTCGCGATCTGCTCGTTGGTGTGCCCGAGCGCGACGTGCTCGACGATGGTGCGCTGGCGCGGCGTGAGCCGGCCGTCTTCGCATCGCAGGCGCGTGGGCGACGCGGCGCGCGGGCTCTGGGTCTCGAGCACCAAGAGCGAGTCCGCCAGCGCGATCGCGCCTGCGGCGCGGCGGAGCAGGGTCAGCGCTGCGTCGTCGAATGCGTCGTCGCGGCGCGAGAGCAGCGCGATCGCCGAGCGCACGTCGTCGCGTACGGTCAGGTGCACCATCGCCATGCGGCGCATCCCGAAGGGGCGGGTCACGTGCTCGACGAAGCGCGCGCGGCCCTTGGAGCCTTCGGGATAGGCCTCGCGATCGCACGCGACGCCGCGCGTGTTCGCCAGCTCACGCAGCGCACCGAGCTCGACCGCCACGTGATCCCAGCGCGCTTGGGTCGCCGCCAAGAGCTCCGGCGTGAAGCCGACGATCGCCGCGGTGCCGATCGGGACCCGCGGGGAGAACGCGTGGAAGATGCCCGCGTCGAACGCGACGTGCTCGCGCAGCGTCGTGAGCACCGCCTGCCGGAAGGGGACGAGCTCGCGGTGGGTACGGCCCAGATCGATCAGCGCGTCGAGCACCCAGCGAGTGTGCCCGACGAGCGAGGCGCGCGCGGGGGTACGTTCGTACCATCGGCGAGGGACAGGGCCGCGAACAGGATGACGGGCATGAACCTCCCGACCTGGATCGATCGCGACCTCTATCCATTTCAACCCCGGCGCTTTTTGACCGAGCACGGCGCCATGTCGTACCTCGACGAGGGCGAAGGCAAGCCCGTGCTCTTGGTGCATGGCACTCCGTCTTGGAGCTTCGAGTGGCGCGAGGTAGTGCTCGCGCTGCGGAAGAACCACCGGGTGATCGCGCCGGATCACCTGGGCTTCGGGCTCTCGGACAAGGCGCCGGACGCTCCGTATGCGCCCGCGGATCACACGCGGCGCCTGCTGGCCCTGTTCGATCACTTGGACCTGCGCGAGGTGACGCTGGTGGTGCACGACTTCGGCGGGCCGATCGGGCTGCCCATCGCGCTGGAACGTCGGGAGCGGGTGGAGAAGCTCGTGGTGATCAACAGCTGGATGTGGAGCAACGCGGGCGAGCCGGATGCGGAGCGGATCGATCGCGTGGTGAGGAGCGCGCTCGGTCGAGCGCTGTACCTGAACCTGAACTTCTCGCCGCGCGTGCTCTTGCCGTCGTGCTTCGGGGACAGGCGTCGGCTGACCGCGGCGATGCACGCGCACTACCTGACGCCGTTCGGGCGGCGCGACGAGCGTCACGCGGCGTATGCGATGGCGAGGGCGCTGATGGGCAGCAACGAGGTGTATGGCGCGCTGTGGGCGCGGCGGGCGGAGCTGACGATGCCGATGGAGATCGTGTGGGGCTTGGCGGATCCCACGTTCGGCCAGGCGCAGCTCGCGCGATGGAGGGAGGCGTTTGGTGCGGCGCGCGTCACGCAGCTCGACGGCGTCGGGCACTTCGTCGCGGAGGAGGCGCCCGAGGCGGTGGCCGGCGCGATCGATGCGAGCGTGGTGCTCGCGCCGCGTGCGCCGCTCGCGCCGGTTCGGGCGCGCTGGCCTTGGGCCGTCGGAGCACTGGCGGTGGCGTCGGCGGTGCTGGCGTGGTGGGGGATGGGCTGAGCGGTCGCGTCGGGCGCAACGACCCAACAACTCAATTACTGAGGACCGTCCCCTTTTTGGCATGACACCCTCGTAATCACTGGCAAAAACAGAACTCAATTACTGAGGACCGTCCCCTTTTGGGTTGTTTGCTGTTGGGTTGCGCGCGATGGGTCTGGTCGCTCAGCGACCGAGGCGGCGGACCGCGATCTCGACGCGGCGGTTGTGCGACCGGCCTTCTTCCGTGCTGTTGGTGTCGATCGGGCGGTCCTCTCCGAAGCCTCGGGCTTGGATGCGGGCGGCCGCGATGCCGTGGGTGACGAGGTAGGTCTGGATCGAGCGGGCGCGCGCGTCGGAGATGCGCTGGTTGAACGCCGAGCTGCCGGTCGAGTCGGTGTGCACGCCGATGTCGACGCCGATGTCGGGGTGCATCCGGAGGATCCGGACGACCTCGTCGAGCACCTGCTGACCCGCCGCGTCCATGTCGGGGGTCCCCGTGTCGAACGTGATGGGCGTGCGGAGCTCGATGTGATCGCCAGCGAGCGACGCAGCGCCGTTCTGGGCCTGGACGGGGGCCGCGAGCGGCGCCGCGAGGACGGTGAGCACGGCGAACGTAGAGAGCAGGGTGGCGCGCATGAGGGTCTCCGAACGCAGAAGGACCGCGGGCATTGGCCGGCGGTCCTTCCGAGTGTGCGCGATCTCGCGCGGTGGCGAGACCGAGTGTTCAGCGCTCGACGCGACGGGCCTCGTCTCCTCGGCCCCTGATCGCTCGAGCGCTCGAGCTCAGCGCGCCTGGTAGAGGCTCAGGCTGCTCACGTAGAGGAAGCCCACCATGAAGAGGACGAGGAACGGGATGCTCGCCCACGCGCCGATGTAGACGCCGATGCCGATGGTCGCGACGAAGTAGAGGCCCAGCGCGAGCTCGATCCAGCTGAAGATCTCCTTGCTCGCCTTGTACTTCTTCTTCACCCAGGTCTCGTTCGACTTCACCACGCCGTGCTTGGCGGTGCGCACGAACTCCGAGTCGCGGCCCATCAGGCCCTCGATCACCGCGCGGCCGTTGTTCAGCGAGAGCCCGATGCCGAGCGCCATCATCAGCGGAAGGCGGCGGACGGCGTCCCAGAGGCCGCCATACAGCGCGCGGTGCGTCGTGATGTAGAACATCACGATCGAGCCGCTGGTGAGCGCGAAGAGCGGCACGTCGAGCAAGAGCAACTCGGGCGCCGAGATCTCCTGACGGAGGATCATGTTCGGCAGCTGCAGCATCGCGAGCGCGATCAAGAAGAGGTAAGCGAAGTTGTCGGTGAGGTGGAAGAGGACCTCCATCTTCACCTTGAAGGGGATGTCGGCCCGAAGGACGGTCGGGATGAGCTTCTTGGCGGTCTGCGCCGAGCCCTTGGCCCAGCGGAACTGCTGGCCCTTGAAGCTGTTCATCTCGCAGGGCAGCTCGGCGGGCGCGAGCGCGTCGGGCACGTACACGAAGCGCCAGCCGCGCAGCTGCGCGCGGAAGCTCAGGTCCATGTCCTCGGTGAGGGTGTCGTGCTGCCAGCCGCCCGCATCGACGATGGTCGCCTTGCGCCAGATGCCCGCGGTGCCGTTGAAGTTGAAGAAGCGGCCCGAGCGGTTGCGAGCGATGTGCTCGACCACGAAGTGGCCATCGAGCATGAGCGCCTGCACCCGGGTCAGCACCGAGTAGTCGCGGTTGATGTGGCCCCAGCGCGCCTGGACCATGCCGACCTTCGGGTCGGTGAAGTGGTGCACCAGATCGTGGATGATCGACGCCGTCGGCATGAAGTCCGCGTCGAAGACCATCACGAAGTCGCCCTTGGCGACCTTCAGCCCGGCCTCGAGCGCGCCGGCCTTGAAGCCCGTGCGATCCGTGCGGTGCACGTAGACCGCGTCGTAGCCCCGCTCGACGATCTCCTCGACCTTGGCCTTGGCGATCTGCTGGGTCTCGTCGGTCGAGTCGTCCAGCACCTGGATCTCGAGCTTGTCCTTCGGGTAGTCGAGCGCCGCGATGCTCTCGATGAGCCGCTCGGCGACGTACATCTCGTTGAACATCGGGAGCTGCACGGTCACGCGCGGCAGGTCCTCCCACTTCTTGGCGGGCGTGGGCGCGTGGTCCTTGTGCTTCCAGTAGAGATACAGCAGCTGGGCGCGGTGGAAGCCGTAGAGGGCGAGCACCGAGAGGACGACGAGATAGAGGGCGATGACGGCGAAGTGCATGCGTTGGCTCTGCGGAAGACCGGGTAGAAAGGCTTCGGTCCTCGACGCAGCGAGTCATCGCACGTGAAATGTCACGCAAATGTACTTTCTGGTCACGCCATTGTGAGAAGCGCTCGGGCGGGGCCGGGATCGCTCCCGGCCTTCGCGCTATCGTTTGCGGCTTGCTTGGCCGTCTCCGATGGTGAGCGCTGCTCGCTTCGCTCGCGTTGATCTGCGGGGGATGTCCCTTCTCCGGCCCCACGAGTGCGCCGCCCGACAGCGACGGGGACACGATCCCCGACGAGTACGAAGACCGGGTCCTGTCGATCGACACCGACGGAGATGGCACGCCGGACTACCTCGACCTCGACAGCGACGACGACGGCATCCCGGACGCCATCGAGGGGCAGCGCCCCTTCGACGAGCCCTTCGACTCGGACGCCGACGGCACCTACGACTTCCGCGATCTCGACAGCGACGGCAACGGGGTCCCGGACGCGCTCGAGGACGGCGAGGACCTCGACGGCGACGGGCGCCCGAGCAGCGGCGACGACGACGACGACGGTGACGAGCTCGCAGACGTGCTCGAGCTCGACGGAATCCTCAGCCCGCCGCGCGACCTCGATGCCGATGGTCTCTTCGACTTCCAAGATCCCGACACCGACGGCGACTGGGTGAGCGATCGCGAGGAGGCGGGCGCCGACACCGACCGCGACGGGACCCTCGATCGGGTCGACCTGGACAGCGACGACGACGGTGTGCCCGACGTGGACGAGGTGGGGGATCGGGATCTCTCGAGCCGCGCGGTCGACACCGACCTCGACGGTGTCGCGGACTACCGCGACCCCGACTCGGACGCCGATGGCATCTCCGATCGGCTCGAGACGGAGCACGGGACCGACCGCACCTCCGACGACACGGACGGAGACGGCGCGAGCGACCTCATCGAGATCGGCGCGGGGACCGACCCGCTCGACTCGATGGATCATCCGCGCGCGCGAGGCGACTTCGTGTTCGTGATGCCGCCGGAGCGGGACGGCGCTCCGGTCCGCGACGTGCTCGACTTCGCGACCGATCTGCGGCGCGGCGACGTGTACTTCCTGATGGACACGACCGGGTCGATGGACGAGGAGATCGCGACGCTTCGCGCCGATCTCGAGCGCACCATCCTCCCTGCCATCCGCGCTCAGCTGCCCGAGGCCTGGGTCGGTCTCGGGCGCTACGACGACTACCCGACCGACGGGTACGGCGGCCGCGGCGACGTGCCTTACGCGCACCTGCTCTCGATGACCGACGACACCGACGCCGTGATTGCGGCGGTCGCGACGCTGCGCACCCACTTCGGCGACGATCGCCCCGAGTCGGCGGGCCCCGCGATGTTCGCCGCGATCACGGGCAGCCAGCTCGACTGGCCCGAGCCCGACCCGGGGGACGCGCAGCACGATGCTCACCCGGTGCCTGCGCTCCCCGCGAGCTGCGAGGCCGAGGGCGCCTTCGGTCATCCCTGCTTTCGTCCCGACGCCGTGCCCGTCTTCGTGAACATCACCGACGCACCGATGCACGAGGGACCGGACGGCAGCAGCCCCTACACGTTCGATGCGCCGAGCTACGACGCGCTGCTCGGCGCGCTCACGCCGCGCTCGGCGCGCGTGCTGTGGATCGACTCGGGCGACGCGCTCTCACGCGCCGACGGCGCCCGGCTCGCGGCCGACACGGGCGCGAACGACGAGGAGGGCGCGCCGCTCGTCTATCCGATCGAGCGCACGGGTGTGGGCCTCACCGAGGCGATCGTCGAGGGCATCCGCGCGGTGTCCGGCATCGTGTTCGAGGTGTCGCTCGCGTGGCGTGACGATCCCAGCGACGCGGTCGACACCCGCGCAGCCTTCGTGCGCTCGGTGACCGCGGTCGTCGACGGAGACCGAGGGCGCGGCTGCACGGCGAGCGTCTCGCTCGATCTCGACGACGACGGAACGCCCGACGCGTTCGAAGGGGTGGGCCCAGGCGAGCGGGTCTGCTTCGAGATCGAGACGCGACCGAACTCGAGCGTCGAGGCGACGCTCGCGCCGCAGGTCTTCCTCGCCACGCTGGTGGTGCTCGGTGACGGCTTCACTCCGCTCGACGAGCGGCGCGTGTTCTTCCTGGTGCCGCCGCGCATCCCGGACCCAGGCGTGCCGTTCTGATCATTCGCCGCGGTAGACGTCGACGGCCTCGTTGTGGGCGTCCAGATCCGCGCTGAAGGTGTGCCGACGCCCGCCGCGCGCGACGAAGTAGAGGTAGTCGTGCTGCTCGGCCTCGAGCACCGCGCGGATC
Organism: uncultured Sandaracinaceae bacterium; assembly: GCA_964480175.1. Lineage (GTDB taxonomy): Bacteria > Myxococcota_A > Polyangia > Polyangiales > Sandaracinaceae > CAYZQM01. The sequence goes on along the minus strand of CAYZQM010000094.1, from coordinate 7,596 downwards.
GACGCTACGCCCGGGTTGCTGATGGGTCCCGGCGGCAGCTCGCCGTGCCGGTAGGTGTTGTAGGGGTTCGCCGCGTCGTCGAGCATCGCGCGGGTGATGCGTCCGCTGAAGCCGACGCAGCTCGGCGTGAGGGGGAGCGCGCGGCAGCCGTACGACACGGTCGGGTCCGCCTGCAAGCGATGCCGCGGGCGGAACGTCTCCGAGCGTAGCCGGTTCAAGAACACCCCCGCGATCACCGGCCGCTCGTCGGCGATCGCCGCTTCCTCCTCGACGATCGATGCGAGGATGAGGACCTGATGCGGCCCGTAGCCCAGATCGGCGACGGTCCCGAGGAGCGCGTCGTCGGACAGCACCGCGCGCGTGCGCGATCGAAAGTTCTCCACCATGCGGCGCACGATCTCGTTCGGGTCGCTGCGCTCGCTCCACAGGTAGGTGTCGGGGAAGAGGTAGCCCTCGGCGCTCGGCGCCTCGATCGCGAGCTCGGACAGCAGCGCCTCGTCTTCGGTCGCGCGCAAGAACGCGTCCTCGGTGGTGATGCCCCAGCGATCGAGGCGATGCGCGACCTGAAAGCGATCGAGCCCCTCGGGGATCGTGACCTCGAGGTGGGCGTCGCCCAAGCCCAGCGCGATCCGCAAGAGCACGGTGCGCGGGCTCATGTCGTCGCGCAGCAACACCTCCCCTTCGCGCAGGTGCCCCGAGGCACCCAAGAGGCGCGCGTAGATGGCGAAGAGCCATCCGTCGGCGACGACGTGCTCGGCCTCGAGCTCGGACGAGAGCGCGTCGAGCGAGGTGTCGGCGCGCAGCTCGATGCTCACCTCCTCGCCGCGGCCTGGCCCCTCCCCTCCCGGGTAGACCAGCACCAACCACGCGAGGAGCACGAGCGAGCCCAGCAAGAGGAGCGCGAGCGTGCTCGTCACCAGCCGCGCGAGGCCGCTCTCCTTGCGCGCGCCGCTCATCGCGAAGCCCGCGCCTCGATGGCGAGGTGGGTGTCGAGGAGGATCTTCGCCGCGAGCTGATCGACGCGCTGCTTCTGCTCGCGCGCACTGCGACCCGACGCGGTGAGCATCCGGTGGGCTTCGCTGCTGGTGAGCCGCTCGTCCACGAACGCTATCCCGATCGCCGGCAGGCGCGCGGCGAGCGCACGACCGAGCGCGCGGGCGCGCTTGGCGGCGAGGCCCTCCTTGCCGCTCATCTCGAGCGGCAGACCCAGCACGATCCGATCGACGCGGTGTTCGGCTGCTGCGGCCGCGATCGCGTCGAGCTCCCCGCCGGCGCGCAGGGTCACGGTGGGCAACACGCTCGAGGGTCCTTCGTCGTCCTCGGACAGGGCCATGCCCACCCGCACCTTGCCGAGATCGACGCCGAGCCAGCGCATCGCGCTCCTTAACCCACCTCGCCCCCATCGTCCTTTCCTAGCGTGGAGGGGACGGCGCTCTTCGCGCGCCGAGCACCCGAGCGATTGAAAAGGCGAACGGCGAGACCGGCAGGTGAGTGCCGGCTCGCCGTTCGGGCGCTCCTGTTCCACCGCCGGGTGAGGGCAGTGCTCAAAAGCTCGCTAGGGGAGCGGGTCAGGCACGCGAGCGGTGAAGCTCGCATCCAGCCTCGCGATGGCCGCCCTCAGTCACCTCTTCTTCCGATGAAGAAGCGTTCGTGAGGCGCGAGGCCTACCGTCAGACGACGACACCTCCGTGCGAGGTCCAATTCAAGCGCGAACTGCTATCGACGGTTCTGTCCACTGTATGTGCTCTCCCCCGGCGTTACGCCGGCGTCCGTGGGCTTCCGGCTCGAGGCCGGGCTCTCGTGGGACGTTCTATGGTGGGGACGTGTGGGCGCGCGCCCGTCGCACGCCGTGCTCGTTTCACCGAGCCAGGTCGCGCTGCGTGCGTTCACCACCACGGCCGCTTTGGAAACGGCGAGACGCCCACTCGGAGGTTCCTTTCGGACCTCTTCGGGAGTTCGCACCGATGCGGGGCTGTAGCCCATCCGCCGTTGGGGTTTCCACCGTCGGGGAACATCCCTTCGGGTGTTGAGCGGGAGAATAGCGGCCTCGCCTTCGATCGCCAAGTCCGTCGCAACGCGAGCAACGAATTTTCATCCGTGGATCACGAGTGATCCATCGAGGGACACGGTGGCGTCGTCGACGACGGCGGGCTGACAAGTTGTCCGCTCACTCGGATCGCGGCGCGCGCGAAGCGAGGCAAAGCGCGAGAAACGTGGGCTGGCACGTGGGCTGCTGAAGCGTCGACCATGACCCCTGCCACCAGCCGCGCCCTCAGCCTTCCCTCCGACGACGGAGTCCCCGAGCCCAAGACCGTCGCGAAGGTGCTGATCGGCGCGCTGGTGATCGTCGGCGCCGGCGCGCTGCTCGCCGACGCGCTGGTGCAGTCGGATCAGGAGCGGCTGGACGAGGTCGTCGCGATGCTCGAGAGCGACGGTGATCGGGTCGACCGAATCGCGACCTACGCGGACGCGGAGCGGGTGCCCGTCGCCATCTCCGATCGGGGCGGGACCGAGCGCATGCGCGACGCGGATCTCTTGCTCGACCGGCTCCACGAGGTGCTCGCACCCTTGGATGCGAGCGACGCGGAGATCACCCAGGTGACCAGCCGCCTCGACGGCGACCTCGGGCACGTGACCCTGCGGGTGCGCGCCGAGGGCGAGGTCAGCGACCTCGAGCTCAGCCTGCGACGCGACGGCCAGACCTTCCTCCTCATCGGCGCGCGACGCATCGGCTGAGGGCGCGGAGGGCCGCGTCGGCCGACGCGCGTCGCGACCGCGAACTTGGAACGCTCGGCGTGGGGCGCTAGCATCGCGGCCGTGAGCGAGCCCAACGATCTCGTGGTCGTCGAGGCCGACGGCTCGGTCCGAGTCCCCGGTCGAGGCGCCGATCGCCGGCTCCGCGATCGGGCGGGGCGCTACCGGCTCGTCGCGGACGCCAACGGCCTCTTGATGCTCCGGGGCGAGGCCACCCCCGAAGAGCTGGCGACCCGCAGCCGGGTGCTGATGGCGGGCGAGATCGTCACCCGCATGACCGTGCTCGAGGTCATGAACATGATCGCGAGCTCGGGGTGGCGCGGCGAGATGCACGTCTACGGCGACGACGCGCACCGAACGCTCGCGATCGACGGCGGCGCCGTGAAGTTCGCCAAGAGCGATCACGCCGACGACCTGCTCGGTCAGGTGCTCTACGCCAACGGCGTGGTCAGCAAGCAGCAGCTCGACGAGCTCTTGCGTCTGGTGGATCGCGAGCGGCGCCTCGGGACGCTCCTGCTCGAGAAGGGCATCCTCCAGCAGGAGCAGCTCTTCGCCCAGCTGCGCAAGCAGATCGAGCAGATCTTCTTCTCCGCGCTGCTGACCCCCGAGGGCTCCTACGCGTTCATCCGCCCCGACGAGTCGGAGGAGCCGCCCGTGCACACCGTGCACCTTCCGGTGCAGGCGCTCTTGATGGAGGGCGTGCAGCGCATCGACGAGATGGCGCTGTTCAGGCAGCGCATCCCGAACTCGGATCTCGTGCCCGAGATCGTGCCGCGGGTGAGCGCGAACGCGCTCGACGACAAGGCGCAGCTGGTGCTCGCGTACTGCGACGGCGAGCGATCGATCGAGGTCATCGCGCGCGAGACCGGCCTCGGCGAATTCCTCACCACCAAGAACCTCTACGGGTTGGTGCAGCAGGGGCTCGTGGTGCTGCGGCAGAAGACCGGCGATGGCGGCTCGGCGGTGCGCAAGCTGGTCGAGCAGTTCAACGAGGTCCTGCGCGACGTGTTCGTCGCGGTCGCGGCGTATGGCGGGGTCGATCACACGAAGGCCACGCTCGAGGCGTGGATCTCGGGCTCGGGCTACGGGCCGATCTTCGGCGACAAGGTGGACATCGACGGCACGGTCGACGCGGAGCACGTGGTGCAGGCGATGGCGAGCGTCGCGATCGAGAACCCGATGGATGGCCTGCTGCAAGCCTTCCACGAGCTCAGCGCGTTCGCGCTCTTCGCCGCGACGACCTCGCTGCCCCGGGACCAAGAGCTGGCGCTCTCGCGCGAGGTGACCGTTCGCCTGAAGCGCATCCGGCTCTAGCGCACCCGGTCACGCGGGCGTCGCGGAGCGCGTCGGGGCTTGCCGGTCCCGGGGGGAGGTCCCAGAACGCGGGCCTCTACCTCTGGAGGTCTCATGAGCAAGCGCGTGGGTGTGCTCGGTTCCGGTGACGTGGCCAAGACATTGGCCAAGGGTTTCGTGGCGAAGGGCTACGACGTGATGATCGGCTCGCGCGAGCCCAAGAAGATCGCCGACGTCGCGCGCGAGCACGGCATGAAGGTCGGGAGCTTCCCCGAGACGGCCGCGTACGGCGCGCTGGCCGTGCTCGCGGTGAAGGGCACCGCGGCGGTCGAGGCGATCTCGCTCGCGGGCGAAGAGAACCTCGCGGGCAAGCTGGTCTTCGACACCACGAACCCCATCGCGGACGCGCCTCCCGTCAACGGCGTGCTGGTCTACTTCACCAACGCGAACGAGTCGCTGATGGAGCGCCTCCAGAAGGCCCAGCCCAAGACGCACTTCGTCAAGGCGTGGAGCTCGATCGGCAACGCGTTCATGGTCGATCCGAAGTTCGCCGGCGGCCCGCCCACGATGTTCATCGCCGGTGACGACGACGGCGCGAAGAAGGAAGCGGCCGAGATCCTCACCGCGTTCGGCTTCGCGCCCGAGGACATGGGCAAGGTCGAGAGCGCGCGGGCCATCGAGCCGCTCTGCCAGCTCTGGTGCGCGCCCGGCATGCTCCGCAAGCAGTGGTCCCACGCGTTCAAGCTCGTCCGGCCCGCTTGAGCGGCCGGCCCGGATCGGGGCACCATGCGCGCATGAGCTCGAAGGCTGATCGCGCGCTGGCCCATCGCCGCGCGCTGCGCACGGCGGCCGCGATCACGCTGGGGCTCGCGAGCGTCGCGAGCGGGGGATGCGAGGCCATCACCAACACCTACTGCGGGATGCGCCCGGACAGCGAGACGTGCTGCGATCGGCTGCCCGGCCAGCACTGGGACGAGACGCGCCACACCTGCGAGCACCTGCCGCCTCCGTACGGGCCGCTCGTGCCGCCCGAGGTGCCGGCGTGAGCGAGCAGGGCGACGATCGCGCGCGAGCCCGGGCACGGGCGCTCGCGACCGCGCGCGCGATCACCCTCGGGCTCGCGGTGGCGGGCGCGGCGAGCGTCGCCGGCTGCGAGACGCTCGAGGCGCGCTACTGCGAGCGCTTCCCCGACACCTCGCGCTGCTGCACCCGCGCGGGTGGCTCTTGGAACGAGGCGAGCCAGACGTGCATCTACGCGATGCCCGTCGTCGGCCCCTTGGTGCCGCCTTCGTGAGCCGAGCGTGAGCGGCGACGATCACGGCACGCTCCGGGTGAGCACGGGCGCCTCGCCGATGGCGCACGAGCACGCGCGCCTGCTGCGCACCGCGCTGCGGCGCGGCGAGCTGGTGCCGGAGATCGCACCGACGACGAAGCTCGCAGGCGACTTCGCGCCCGAGGCGATCGCGATCGCGCGCGCGTCGTGGCTTCTGCGGATGACGCACGAGCACCAGTCGTCCGCGGTCTTCTCTCGTCTCTTGCCGCAGCTCATCGAGGCGGAGGTCGCGCTCGAGTGGAAGACCGTCGCGCTGCGGATGTCGATGGACGAGCTGCGGCACGCATCGCTCGCGGGCGACGTGGTTCGCCTCTTGGGTGGGCAGAGCGAGGTCGCGACCGACCTGCGCACCGATCCGCTCCCCGAGCACGCAGGGGTCACGCCCAGGGAGCGCGCGCTGCGCAACGTGATCTTCGCGTGCTGTCTGTCCGAGAGCCTGGCGGCGCCGCTGCTCTCGGCCGAGCGCGATCTCTGCACCGAGCCCTCGATCGGCAAGGTGCTCGAGCAGCTCGCGGCCGACGAGACGCTGCACGCACGCTATGGATGGTCGTACCTCGAGCACCACTGGCCGCAGCTGACGGAGATCGAGCGCGCGCGCACCAACGACTACCTCGCGACGGCGCTCGCGAGCATCGAGACCCGCTTCGTCGACGCGCTGCCCGACGCGCCGCTGCCTCCGCCCGAGCAAGAGGCGCAGCTCGCCGCGCTCGGCGTGACGATGCCCGCGCGCTCACGGGCGCTGGCGCGTGAGGTGCTGGAGTCGGTGATCGTGATCGCGCTCGAAGAGGCGGGCCTCGCGGGTCTGCGCGCCTGGCGCGATCGGCGCTCAGAAGCGACGTGAGATCCGGAGGCCCGCGTGGAGCGCAGCCCACGCGTTCGCGGCGTCGAGCCCGACCTCGAGCCGTCCGCCACCCACCAAGCCGAGCCCCCACCGCTCGCCGAAGAGGAGCTCGAGCGTGAGCGCCATCGCGCCGCCGAGCGCGCCAGGTCGCTGCTGCGTCTCTTCGTAGCTGTCGAAGTACGCGCTCCCCGAGACCACGAGCTCGGCGCCGACCACGAGCTGCGTCGCGCCGCCGATCCAGGTGACGTCGTCGAAGCGAAGTCCGGCTTCGCCGCCGATCGGAAAGCGCATGTCCGTGTCCCCGCTGCACGAGTAGAAGTAGTAGCCGCCGCACGAGACGGGCGACAGCTCGCCCGCCGGGCTCTCGAGGTCGAACGCGAGCGCGCCACGCGCGCGGAGCACCACGGCCCACGAGCGATCGAACGGGATGCGTAAGCCGACCGCGAGCTCGGGCCCCGCATGGCGCCCTCCGCCGTCGCGCAGCTCCGTCAGATAGAGCGCGCGGGGCTCGACGGTGATCGCCAGCACCGACGTGTCGTCGTGCACGACGTCGGGCGTGGGATCGATGTCGGGCGGGACGATCTGCGCGTCGGCGGAGGAACCATCGAGCCACGAGAGCAGGACCAGGACGAGCGAGGCGACACGCATGCCCCGAACCTGCGCCGCTCCGTCCGTCCGCGCGGGCGGCCCGCGACGAGCGGCGCCGTTGGCGCGACCAACGGCGGTGTCGAAGACGACGACGGCCTCCGTCCCGCGAGGGAGGAGGCCGCGTGTATGCGCCCGAGCGGTGAGGCTCAGGTGTTCTCGATGAAGCTCCGGAGCTGCTTGCTGCGGCTGGGGTGCCGGAGCTTGCGGAGCGCCTTGGCCTCGATCTGCCGGATGCGCTCGCGGGTGACCTCGAAGTCCTGACCGACCTCTTCGAGCGTGTGGTCGCTCTTCTCACCGATGCCGAAGCGCATGCGGAGGACCTTCTCCTCGCGGGGCGTCAGCGTCTTGAGGACGGCGCGGGTCTGGTCCTCGAGGTTGCTGTTGATCACCGCCTCGATGGGCGAGACCACGCTCTTGTCCTCGATGAAGTCCCCGAGATGCGAGTCCTCTTCCTCACCGATCGGGGTCTCGAGCGAGATGGGCTCCTTGGCGATCTTCAAGACCTTGCGGACCTTGTCGAGCGGCATCTCCATCTTCTCGGCGATCTCCTCGGGCTGCGGCTCACGGCCGAGCTCTTGGAGCAGGTAGCGCGAGGTGCGGATCAGCTTGTTGATGGTCTCGATCATGTGGACCGGGATACGGATCGTCCGCGCCTGGTCCGCGATCGCGCGGGTGATCGCCTGCCGGATCCACCACGTCGCGTAGGTCGAGAACTTGTAGCCGCGGC
>CAYZQM010000093.1:4731-22013 GCA_964480175.1 uncultured Sandaracinaceae bacterium | reverse complement strand
CGCACCGTGTCACGTCCGCGAGCGTCGCGAAGGACGGCCCTCGTGCATCGGGTACGAGCGACCCGAAGGTGATGTCGAGCAGGCGGATGATCGGAGGGGTCGCACGAGCGTCGAGGCAGAGCATCTCGCGGGCTCCGTCGCCGCCGATGAGCGCGACGTGCTCGATGCCCGGGATCTCGCGCTCGACCCGCGCATCGAGGGTGAGCTGAAGCGTCATGGCCGACGACCAGAGCTGGACGAACATCTCGTTCGCAGTCCATCCCTCCGCGCCGTCGGCGTGCTTCAAGAAGGCGCGGTAGTCGTCGGGGAGGCGAACGCCGAGCTGCTCTTGCAGGCGGTCGAGCGCTGGCTCGATGAGGCTGGGGGCGAGAGGCGTGAGGGAGAGCCAGGGCTGCGAGATCGAGACCTCCGGAAAAGTGGTCCAACCGCGTGAGCGTCTCAGCAGCTTGCTCGGGAGCGAGGATGAGGAGAGAGGAAAAGGGGATTGCGCGACGATGACCAAAGTACGCCTACAGCCAGCTCGGACAAATGTTGTCGGTGCTGCCTTCCTCCATTTGAATGGCAGCCGACAGGCCGATCCTCAAGCCGAATATCTCCGAGTTTGCGAGCGGATGCGTGAACTCGGCACGCACCGAGAACCGACACGTAATCCACCAGGTGTTTGCGACGTAGTAGCCAACGTATCCCTCCGCGTTGGCATGCCCGTCTGTAAACCAGAACTCGGAGAACCCTGATGCGATCCCCACCGATGGATTGAACACCGACGCAATCTCCCGGGTGCTCATCGCTGGAACGGTGAGAAACCATAGACCGGCCCGGAAATCCATCCCGACGCCCCACTGCTCGTGAGGATGACCGACAAACACGACTCGTAGCTCCGCGGGGAAGTAAGCGAAGGCGACGCCACCAGCGACGCTACCGCCGTAGTCGGTGCTGTTGGCCGACGGGAGAGTGAGTTCTGCCCCCAGGGTTGCCGACGCCACGGTGGCCCCGACGGGGAACACGGAGGGCTCAAGATCTCCGCACCCGTCCACTGAGCACGCTTCGCGGATGCCGAGGCAGCAGACACGCTCGTCCAGCGCCCCACCCGACGATTGGAGCGGGCCTGGCCAGCCGCTCGCGGGCCGCAGGACCCGGCAGGACTCCAAGTGATGGGGGCAAGACTGCTCGACCACCTCGACCGCGGCGATGGTGGTGTCCTCGTCAACGGCGACAGAGAAGCTCGTGCGGCGTGCAGCCCACCCATCCGCACCGACGACGAACCCGCAGTACCGGTCGCGTGCCTCCACCGTAGAGGAAAGGAGGCACCACGTGAGGTAGTACATCGTGACCGCGTCCGCGCGCGGCGCGGTGGGGAGCCCAGCTGCCAGAGGGTCGAGCCCGGCCTCGCAATCAGGGTCGGAGTCGCACGCCGATCGACAGCGAACACCAGCAGCACACGCCGCCACGTGCATGTTGTCTGCGAGTACGAGGCTACTGCGCGTGACCGCGCGATCTGTCTCCAGCGTGTCAGCGAAGTCGGAGCAGGCGGTAGCTGCGGGCACGTTCTCGTCGCAGACGCTGGCGATGGCGCGCGCGCAGCCAGCGGCGTCTGCCGTTCGACATACCTGCTGGATGGCAGCGAGTGCGGACTGGAGTACTCGCTGAGCGAGTTCGGCCGGAAGCGCATTGGCCGCCGCTGCGTGGTCCGCGAGGTAGTCGTAGCAGGCAGTGAGGTCGTCGAGCCCGCACGTCCAACCCGCCGCGCTCGCGGCGGCCTCCACGTCCCCGGTGATCAGCGCAGGCCGTGCACGCGCGCGGCACGCCCCGGCGTCGACCGGGTTCATCGCCCGGCAATCGAGCGACAGCGCCGGCGGCGGCGGCGGCGCCTCGACCGATCGGGCGCGGCGGGGGCGTCCGAGGTACACGCAGACCTCTCCATGCGGCGATTCCTCGACGTAGTATCGCCGTTCGCATTCACAGACTCCGCTGGCGCACGCGACAGCACCCTCCGAGTTGAGGCACGCGTCGCACTGTGCTCGCGCGCGAACGATGCCCACAGCCATCGTCAGCGAGAACACGGTTCCGAACAACACGAGAGTTCTGGTCACTCTTCGCCCCCTTCGTCATCGTTGGACTCACGCACGCAACGCGCCGTCGCAACGGATGGCGCTGCATCGAACACCAGCGGGATGGACCGCCAAGCTGCCGCTCCGCTCCAGGCTACGACTCCAACGGCATCACGCCCGTCCGACTCAACTCGCACCACCCACTCATCCTGCGACGCGACCAGCGGGCCGAACGAACAGCTTGGGCTCGGAGTGCCCAAGCAGGACCGCGTGCGGGACAGGTCTCCCAGCGATGCGATCGAGGACCAGTCATCGGCGGTTGGCAATCGTGCTCCGAGCTGCTCACACACAGTCCGCGCCTGGTCGAAGGTCACTTGCGGCAACTGAGGGTCGCTGGCCAATGAGGGGGCACAGGCGACCAACTCCCGCTCGCCCACCGTCGAGATCATCCACTCGATCCCGGCGGCGCCGATCGACTGCCAGCGATGCGGTTCGACGCATGCTCGCGGCGAGTCAGGAGCGTCTGTGCCCGCATCGTGCGGCCCCGCGTCCGGCGTACTGGCATGGGGCTCAGGAATCGGAGGTGACAGCAGTTTGAACCCGACCAATCCTAAAGCACCAACCGCGGCGAGAGCGCCCAACGCCAGCGCCCACCATCGTCGCTTGGTGCGTCCGCCTTGGAGAAGGGTCGGAGGCACCTCGTCCCCTTCGAGGCGTCGCGCTGCGTCGAGTGATTTGAATGGCACGTCCGCCTGCGCGTCACCGAGCCATTCCTCGACGAGCGCCAGCGTGTTTACGAACGAGGCGCTAGTCGGCCCCACAGGCTTGCATATGGTCTCGTGATTGGCGGGGATGCCGCCATCGCTCCCATTGTCCATGTCGCGCGTCGCGCTCTTCTTCGAGACGATCGCCACGGTTGCCTGGAACTGCTCGTAGAACGCGTGAAGCCGAGGTGTTCGTCCATCGCGGCGCGCACGGCAGGCTTTCACGTGCTTCATGAAGTCGGCGTGGAGCTTGTCGATCGGACCCCAGTCGGCCTCGGACAGCTGCGCGACTTCGTCGCTCACCAAACCCTTCACGTGGCGGAGGACATCGGCGATGGCGCTGCCTTCGTGCGGCGTTGCGAAGAAAACCACGCCCGCGAGCGACGTCCACATGGGCTCCAGGTCGCGGTTCGCTGCGAGGCCGACGAGGACCTGCTTCGCGATGAGGCCACCCATGCTGTGGCACACGAGGATGAACGGCCGGTCCCCCACGCCCGCGGCGCGTAGCTTGTCTCGCACGTTGTGCGCTCGCTCCTCCAGCTCGAGCGCCTTCACGTCGTCCAGTGCGTGCAGCGAGGTCGGGTAGTCGACGCTGAGAATCCGACAACCGGCGACGACGGGGTCCTCACCGAGATGGGCCGGCCAAAAGTAGCCGGTCTCCGCGCTCCAGGAGTACCTCGCGTCGCCGCCGATCCCGTGGATGAAGACGAGGTCGGCGCGCGCCGCTACCCCATCACCACGTGGATACACCTGAAAGACCTCTGCTTCGCCACGCTTCGCCTTCGCGACGAGCCCGCCTGCCGCCCAGACGATCATCTTCCCGGCAGCGATTGCACTCTGGACCGTCTCCGGCATCCGGCGGAAGTCTCGGCGGGGCTCCCGCGCCCGTCAAGGCACGGCGACGGGCCCCAAGCAAGCTCGGCCCACCGCCGCCACGGGGCGGCCCAGTACTGCTCGAAGGTGGTGCGGAACTTCTCGAGGATGAGGCCGTTGTCGGAGCGCGACAGGCGGACGTTCCACTCGAGGCAGGCCGTCGAGCGTCGCGGCGCGGGCGTGGTGTCGATTGCGCTTGGTGGGTTGGCGTATCTTCTCGGCGTGAGTCCCACCGTCGCGGAGCGTATCCAGTCTTTGCCTGATGCCGTCGCTGCGCCTTTGCGGGAGGCGGTGGCGATCTTCGAGCGCGCTTCGCTCGATGTGGCGAGTGAGGCACGGGAGGCGTGCAAGGCGAGTGGGGCGCAGGTGGCTGCGGCGCTCGCGGCTGCGGGATTTCCTCCGGCGCCGACGACTTGGTACGGCGTGCGGCCGATGCTCGCGAGCGAGCTCACCGAGGCGCAGCGTCGCGTCGTCGAGGTGTACGCCGACGTCGACGAGCTTTTGCGCGCGGAGTTCAGGTTGTTTCCGGAGCCGGGCGTGGGTGGCTGGCCGATCCCTCCGACGGCGTCGTTGATCCGGCGCTGGCTCGGCCTGAGCGGGGCCTCTGCGCTCGAGGAGGAGCACACCCTGAACGGGCAGCGGTGGCCGCTCTGGCGACACGGCTGCGAGCCGAAGGGCGCGGAGACCATCACGGCGCTCGTCGATGCGCTGCCGCTCGATCGAGCGCTCGGCGTGATCGACGCGGTGTCGCACTACAACGGCTACGGCTTCCCGCGGGTGCAGAACCTCTACCGGTCGGCGCGCTGCATGCGTGAGCTGAAGGGGGAGGGCGTCGCTTGGGCGCGCGCCTTCATCGAGCGCGCGCTGGCGGCGATCGCAGCGCCGTCGGGCAAGGGCGGCGCTGCGCACGCGTTCGAGCACGACGCCGCGCTGCTCGCGCTCTTTGCCATGGTGCGCGGCGGGGTGGCCATCGAGCCCGCGTGGGACGTGCTCTTGGTGTGCTCGTACGAGCACGCGCCGGCGAGCTTCGTGGAGGTGGCGATGGCGATCCCCGAAGAGCGGCGGCACGCCGTGGCGGCGCGGGCCGTGCGCGGCTGGGGGCAGACGGATACGAAGGTCGACAAGGCCTGCGCGCTGCTCGAGGTGTTCGACTCGACGGCGGTGGCGCGGGCGACGCTCGAGCTCTCGCCGCGGACGATCAACCCCAAGCGCACGGTGCAGCGCATCGCGGATCTGAGCACGACGCGGCCTGGCGTGGCGCGGGCGTTGAGCGAGCATCGACGCAAGCTGCCGCAGCCCGTGCCGCTGATGCTGCGAGAGCGAGTGCACCCGGTGTCGGAGCAGGCGCTGAGCCCGGCGCATGCGGCGCAGCTCGCCGCGGTGAAGCAAGGCGATCCGGACAGCTTCGAGGCCGCCGAGCTGGTGGACGATCTGGAGCTGAGGCTGCTGACGGATGAAGCGGGCAAGCCTGCGTTTGATGCCTGGCTCTACGCGACCGACTCGGGCGCGTACTTCGTCGCGGGGACGACCGAGCTCGTCGCGCACCGGGTGCAAGGAGGGATGGAAGCGCTCGGCGGCACGAGCGCCGCGCTGCTCGCCGGGCTCGACGAGACGTCGGCGCGCCGCGGTGCGCCCGCGCGCGCAGCGACGCGGGCCGATGGACGCGCGTCGAGACCGGCGAAGAAGACAGCGAAGAAGACGACGCCGAAGAAGGCGGCAGGGGCGGAGAGCGCCGGCCCGAAGAAGGGAGCCGAGAACAACACGTCCACCAAGACGCGCAAGGCGGCGAAGGAAGGCGAGCGCGACTGAGATCAGCCGATGCGTCGGTGAGCTTCGCCCTCTGCGGAGGGTTGAGTGCGCGCTCGGCCCGTTCGTACCGCGCTGCACGAGTCACTCGGGCGTCCACCGCTCGCGAAATGGCGCGCTGTCGTACGCGACGGTCGTGAACGTGAACTCGAACGTGGTCGTGGTCGTGAACGGCTGTTTCTCCCCGCTCGATCGTCGCCATCACCGTCACAGTCGTTCGCGTTCACGACCACGTTCACGTTGCGGCGGCGACTGCGGCCGGGGAGAGCTCAATGGGGTACGCTTCGACGCCGTGGCTGGTGATGCTGCCAAGAAGATCGCGACGTACCAGGACGTGCTGGACGCGCCGGATCACTTCGTCGCGGAGGTGATCCGCGGCAGCCTCTCGCTCCTGCCACGGCCGCGGCCCACGCATGCGCGAACGGCCTCGCGCCTGGGGATGTCGCTCGCGGGCTTCGATGGGCTCGGCGCGAGCGGACCCGGCGGCTGGCTGATTCTCTTCGAGCCAGAGCTGCATCTCGGGCAGGACATCGTCGTCCCCGATCTCGCTGGCTGGCGGCGCGAGCGCATGCCCGAGCTGCCTAGCGATCTGGCGTACTTCACCCTGGCGCCCGACTGGTGCTGTGAGGTCATCTCGCCGGGGACCGAGCGGATGGATCGTGGCGACAAGACCGACCTCTATGCCGAGCACGGCGTCAGGCACCTGTGGCTTCTCAATCCCGAGCCGAAGACGCTCGAAGTGATGCGGCTCGATGGCGAGACCTACCGGCGCATCAGCACGTTCACGGGCACCGCGAAGGTGCGCGCCGAGCCGTTCGATGCGATGGAGCTCGACCTCGCGGTGCTGTGGGAGCGCTGACGGCGCGAGGGGACGTCGGTCGTCGTGTTCGGCGAACAGGCGTGACGAACGTGACGAACCACGTCCCCGATCTCGCGAGGAGATGAGAGATCGTTCACGTTCAGGATCACGTTGACGTTCTGCGGCGCTTGGGACGTGGTGGTGTTCTCGCTGGCAGGTGTGACGAACGCGACGAACTACGTCCCCCGATCTCGCGACGCGCCCGGTGCGGTGATGTGAGTCCCTCGTCGCCGCCCGGGCGGGGTGGTGTGTCCTTCGGGTGGAGGGGCGGCGGTTCGTGCCTCAAGGTTCCGTCTTCGCCGACCGATGAGGAGGTCCCGTGGTTCGATCGACGTCTCCCGAAGCCGCTGATGTGTTGACCCATACCGTCGAGCGTCTCTCGACGGCGAGCTCGATCGAGACGGTGACCGAGGTGGTCGCGGCGGCGGTGCGGGCGCTCGCGGGGGCCGATGGCGCGACGTTCGTGCTGCGCGAGGACGACCGCTGTTTCTACGCGGACGAGGACGCGATTGGTCCGCTGTGGAAGGGGAGCCGCTTCCCGATGACCGCGTGCATCAGCGGTTGGTCGATGATGCACAAGGCGGTGGTGCAGGTGCCGGACATCTACGTCGATGCCCGCATCCCGATCGACGCGTACCGACCGACGTTCGTGAAGAGCTTGTGCATGGTGCCGATCCGCGCGGCCGATCCCATCGGCGCGCTCGGCGCGTACTGGCGGCAGGAGCACACGCCGAGCGCGCAGCAGGTGCGCCTCCTCGAGGTGCTGGCCAACAGCGCGGCGGTCGCGCTGGAGAACCTCGAGCTGCGGGGCGAGACCGTGCGGCGGCGGGCCGAGCGCGACGACGCCGAGGCGAAGAAGAGGGAGTTGGAGTCGGCGATCCACTCGCTGGTGCACGATCTGCGCAGCCCGCTCGGCGCGATGATGGGCTTCGCGCAGCTGCTGGAGATGCAGAACACCGAAGAAGAGCGCGTGATGTTCGCGCGCCACATCAACGAGTCCGGCGAGCGGTTGATGCAGCAGATCGATCGGATGCTCGCGCTCTACCGGATCACCAACAAGCCGATCGCGCCGGTGCCGGTGGATCTGAGCGCGCTCGGGCACGAGCTGGCGGCGCAGCTGCAGGCGCAGACCGAAGCGCGGCAGGTGGAGGTCGCGATCGAGGACGGGCTGCGGACGGTCGCCGATCCGGTGCTCGCGCGGCTGATGCTCGAGAACCTGATGGGCAACGCGTTCAAGTACACGGGCAAGAAGGAGCGCGCGCGCATCGAGGTGGGGCGAGCCGATCGCAACGCGCCCCTCTCGACGTTCTTCGTGCGCGACAACGGCGACGGGTTCGAGGCGAGCCAAGCGCACCGGCTCTTCCGCCCGATGACGCGCCTTCACTCGGACGACGAGTTCCCCGGCACGGGCCTCGGTCTCGCGTCGGTCGCGCGCATCGTCGAGCTGCACGGCGGCCACATCCGCGCCCAAGGCCAGAAGGCCGTCGGCGCGACGTTCTTCTTCACGCTCCCCTACGCGAGCTGAAGCGAGCGCGGTGCGCTCTCGGTGACGGATCACCGATGGCGTCGGGTGCGTGCTCTCGATGAACACCGTCCCCGTCTGCTGACAGACTCGACGAACGACGTCGTGGCGGTCGCAGCGTCGATGACCTTCCGCTGGACGCGCTGACGTGAGCGTCGCTCAGTAGCGGGCGAAGCCGCCGGCTTGGTAGCCCTTGATGGCGCGGCGGATGTCGTCGAGGGACTCGCCGATGAAGGGGCCGTGGGAGACGAGCGGGGTGTGCTGGGGGACGCCGGCGTAGAGCAGGATGCGGGCGGGCTCGCTCGTCTCGTTGGTGAGGCGCAGCGGTGCTGGATGGGCAACGGGATCGCTCCAGGCGACTTGGCCGAGCGTCAGGGGCTGCGCGTCGACCGTCGTCGTGCCGGATAGCGGATAGAAGAACGCGCGCTGCTCGCTCGCGACGCCGAGCACGAGCGTCGCACCGGGCGCGAGCTCGATGTCGGCGAGCGTGGTGGGGGTGCGGTTCTTGGTGGGCGAGGCGAGCGCGGTGGCGCCGAGATCGAGGCGCCCGCTGTAGAGGCGGACGGATGCGCCGTCGCGCTCGTGCGTCGGCGCCTCGTCGCGCCGCACGAACTGGTGATCCGGCGCGGTCCAGCGCAGCGAGCTCGGCAGCTTGAGCCACAGCTGCAGCAGACGAAGCCGCATCGCGCTCGGTCGATCGGGGCCGTGCACCATGCCGCTGCCGGCCGTGGACCACTCGACGTCACCTGGCGCGAGCGTGCCTTCGCCGTTCTCGGACGGCATCGAGCCCTCGATCTGAAAGGTCACCGTCTCGAAGCCCGCGTGCGGATGCGGACCGACCTGCGGCATGCCGTCGATCTGATCGTCCATCAACAGGATGAACGGATCGGCCTGTTGCCACTCGTCGGGCTCGATTACCTCGACGACCCGGTGGTTCGGACCGAACTGCCCACGGTGCGGAGCGGGCAGCGTGCGCACCCGGGTGAGGGGGCGGACGGCGGTGGAGGTCTCGGTGTCGATCGCGCGCATGACGGGTCTCCCAGGGGCGGAGACGTAGGGACGTCGCGCGATCAGCGCCAGCCTTGCGTTGCGCGGCGCGCGACGGCGGAGGTCGCGAGCTCGTCTGCGCGCTCGTTGCCGGGGACGCCGGCGTGGCCGGGGACGTAGGTGACGCGCACGTCGGGCAGGGCTTTGAGCGCGGCCTTCACGTCGGCGATCAGCGCTTGGTTGGCCTTGGCCTTCCAGCCCTTCGTGAGCACGCCGATCGCGTACTGGCTGTCGGTCTTGATGTCGATGCTACGGGTCTCGCCCTTCAGTGCCTCGGCGGCGCGGAGGATCGCGGTGAGCTCGCCGATGTTGTTGGTGCCTTGGCCCAGGTACTCGGAGAGCTCGCGGCGTCCGCCGTCGATCTCGATGAGCACGCCGGCGCCCGCGGGACCTGGGTTGCCGGTGCACGCGCCGTCGGCGTAGACGACGATGTCGGCGGTCGAGCTCGACGACGACGCGCTCGCCTTGGCCTTGCTAGCCTTGGCCTTGCTCGCCTTCGGCGGGCTCTCGCTCTTGTCCTTGGGCGCGGGGCGCTCGCCGGGCGCGCAGTGATCGTCGGGGAACGTCTCGGCGATCGCGAGCCGCTCGAGGTTGCGCGGGCCCGCTTGGTACGCGCGTCCGTCCTTGGGCTTGTAGCGGACCTCGACGCGGCCGTCTTCGACGACGAGCGCGCCGCTCTCGTCGGTGCGCGCGAGCACCTTCTGTCCGCGAAGTCGGTATTCGGTCCAGGGCAAAGCGGTCGAGGAATAGCACGCTCGCGCGAGCGCACGCTGCGTAGCGTGCGCGCCAGTGAGCGAGCGCTGCGCGCGCGTGTTCGCATGTGAGTGCCGCACCACGCGTGGGTGTGATGGGCATTCACGCGAGGCGGCGCTTCACGGCGCTCGCGCACGCAAACGAAGGAGAAAACCGGCTGGCGCGTGCCTTGCGCAAAGGGCGGACATGCGAGTCCTCACCATCCTGATCGGCCTCTGTCTGTCCGCGTGCACCAGCGTCGCGGTGACACCTCCCATTCGCACCGTGCCGCTGGAGACGGTCGCGACGACCCGCGAGCGCCACGTCGCGCTGCGCGGCAGCGCGGGTGTGCACGCGCCGTGGCAAGCGGTGGCCACGGCGAGCGGCGGCGTGAGCGTCGGCGTGCACCCCGACGTCGAGCTGCAGCTCGATGGGGCCTACGGCTACTCCGAGCACCTCGACGAGCACGAGACCCGGACCGTCAGCGGACACGTCGGCGCCGCGCGCATCGGGATGAAGTACGAGCTCACCGAGTTCTTCGCGGTGAGCGTCGGCGCGGGCGGCGGCGTCGGGCCGTGGGGGACGTACCTGGGCGGCGACGTCGGCGGCATCCTGGCGTACGAGAACCCGTACGCGATCCCGTTCTTCGCAGCGCGCCTGCAGCTCGTCGGCCCGATCAGCCCGCAGACGGAAGTGATCGTGCAGGACTCGACCAGCACGCGCCTCACGCCGAGCACGGTGCTCTACATGCAGCCCTCGATCGGCGTGCGCTTCCCGATCCCGATCAGCGCCGACCCCGAGGGACCGCGGCTGTCGCTCGCGATCGCGACCGCGTGGACTGCCGCCGCGCTCTTCGATCAGCCCAACGACTTCGCCCACGCGTTCGGCGCCGAGGCGGGCTTCACGCTGGAGTTCTGAGGTTCGAGCCCTTCGTCCGTGGGGTGTCGGTCGCGCCCGATGGGTGGGGGCGCCAGCCGACGCGCACGGGCCCAGAAAACAGGGTGTTTCGCGCGGCACGCCCCCTGCTCAGGCGCGCGCGTGTCCGACACGCCCACGCAGCCCGCGCCCATTCACTCGATCACCCCGCGACAGGAGAACCCGGGGCGGCGCTCCGACGTCACCGAGATCGGCGGCACGCTCCCCGAGTGGAGCGTCGCCTCGACCCACCGGGACCCTGCGGCGCTCGCGCCCGGAACGCTGCTGCACGACAAGTACGTGGTGGCCGAGCTGCTCGGCGCAGGCGGCAGCGGGACGGTGCACCGGGCGCACGCGGGCGTCATCCGACGCGAGGCGGCGATCAAGGTGCAGAGCGACGCGGCCGCGCGCGATC
The DNA here is from genome assembly GCA_964480175.1 of uncultured Sandaracinaceae bacterium. GTDB lineage: Bacteria > Myxococcota_A > Polyangia > Polyangiales > Sandaracinaceae > CAYZQM01. The sequence goes on along the minus strand of CAYZQM010000093.1, from coordinate 11,032 downwards.
CGTTCATGCGACGTCGCTTCGTCCGCGAGATGCGGCTGCTGGCGGGCATCGATCATCCGGGGATCGTGAAGGTCTTCGAGATCGGGCGGCTGCCGGACGGACACCTCGTCGCGGCGCTCGAGCTGCTCGACGGCTCGTCGCTGCGCGACGTGCTGCGGGTGCAGGGAGCGCTCGCGCCGCTGCGCGCGCTCGAGATCGCGGCGCAGCTCTGCTCGGCGCTCGGCGCGGTGCACGAGCAGGGCGTACTGCACCGGGATCTGAAGCCTGCGAACGTGATGCTGCTGAGCGATCGGCGAGGACAGCGGGTGAAGCTCATCGACTTCGGCATCGCGTGCTCGATCGATCGCGACGCCGCGCCGATAACCACGCCCGCGGAGCTGGTGGGGACGCCGGGGTACATGGCGCCCGAGCGCACGGTGCTGGGCTCCGTGGTCGATGCGCGCAGCGATCTCTTCGGGCTCGGGGTGGTGCTCTACGAGATGCTCGTCGGCGAACGTCCGTTCGGCAACTCGGGCGCATCGCTCGCGCGCGGCATCGCCGAGGGACCGGAGCCGCGACGTCGGGCGCTGCTCGCGCGGGCGTCGGTGGAGCTCACCGAGCTCACGCTCTCGCTGCTGGCGCCAGATGCTTCCGATCGGCCTGCGAGCGCGGCCGACGTGCTCGAGCGCATCGCGGCGCTGCCCGAGGCGTCGGGCACCGCGCTGCCGCGCCCGCGATCCGAGGCGCCGCCCGAGGACGCGATCCCCGTCATGGTGATCGAGCAGGCGCCGAGGCTGCGCGATGCGTGGTCGCGTGCGGTGCGCGACGCGGGCGGGCGGCCCATCCCGCTCGGGAGCGCTGCCGACGCGCTCATGCTGTTGCGTCACGACGCCGCGATCGGCCCCGCGTTCGTGCTGGTCGCCGAGGGGAACGCAGGCGAGCTCGAGACGTGGGCGGGTGAGCGGGACGCGCGCCTCCTCGGCATCGTGTACGTCGAGCCCGCGCGTCTCGCAGGCAGCGCGTTCGCAAGCGCGCCCAGAGGTGCGAAGGCGGAGGTCGCGCATCGGATCGCGATGCCGGTGACCGAGGCCGATCTGCGGTTCGCGCTCGCGCGTCCACGCTGAGCTGACTCGAGCGCCACCGACACCTGCGCTCATGTCGGGTGCGCGGCGGGGCGTGGGGCGCGAGGTATGGGTCCGGACCCCCGGCGTGGTGCGGCGTCCCCAGGGGGCCGGAGAGATTCATCAACGTTCTCGTCAGGCACGAACGCTGCTCAAAGGGCGGGGTGCGCGATGCCCCGACCCGGCCGGCCCCTCCTCGGCCTCAAGAGGGAGCGACGTCGCAGTCGGGGGTCGGGGAGATCGGAGAGGTCGGGATCGCGGCGTGGGACGTCGAGTCGGCGCCGCACGCGCGCGGCATGGGGCCAGGCGCCGTGCTGCACGGCAAGTACGTGCTGGGCGAGGTGTTGGGGCACGGAGGGAGCGCGACGGTGCATCGGGCCTACACCCGGACCACGCGCCGCGAGGTCGCCATCAAGGTGCAGACCGACGGCGCAGCGGCGGACGGCGCGATGCAGCGTCGCTTCGTGCGGGAGATGCGCCTGCTCGCGTCGATCGATCACCCCGGGGTGGTCAAGGTCTTCGAGCTCGGCCGGCTGCCCGACGGACAGCTGGTCGCCGCGCTCGAGCTGCTCGAGGGTCCGACGCTGCGCGCGCTGCTCGAGCGGGGTGCGCTCGCACCGGTGCGCGCGCTCGAGATCGTCGCGCAGCTGCTGTCCGTGCTCTCCGCCGTGCACGATCGGCAGCTGGTCCACCGCGACATCAAGCCCACCAACGTGATGATCCTCGAGGATCGCAGGGGCCTGAGGGTGAAGCTCATCGACTTCGGCATCGCGCGCGCGATCAAGAGCGACGCGCGGCCCATCAGCACTCCGTCCGAGGTGGTGGGCACGCCGGGGTACTTGGCGCCCGAGCGCACGGTGCTGGGCTCGCCGATCGATCCGCGCAGCGATCTCTTCGAGCTCGGCGTGGTGTTCTACGAGATGCTCGTGGGCGAGCGGCCCTTCGGCAACACCGGCGCGTCGCTCGCGCGGGGGCTGGCCGAGGGCCCCGAGCCTCTGCGCCGCGCGCTGGCGAGGCGGGTCTCGCCCGAGCTGCGCGAAGTGATCGTGTCGCTCTTGGCGGCAGAGCCTGGCGATCGCCCCGACAGCGCGATGGCGGTGATCGAGCGGATGGAGCACGCGCCCGAGGCCGCGGGGATCGAGCTGCGCGCCTCGTCTCGTCCGCCCGAGTGCAAGGCGCCGCGGGTGATGGTGATCGCGGAGTCGAAGCTGCAGCGCGACGCGTGGTCGCGCGCGGTGCGCGGCGCCGGAGGGCGGGTGATCGCGCTCGCGAGTATCGAAGCGGCGGTGCTCTTGCTCGAGAGCGCGCCCTATCCCAGCCCGACGCACGTGATGCTCTCGGCAGCGCAGCGGCCCGAGGACGAAGCCGCGTGGGCGCAGCTCGAGCTCTTGGGTCCCGATCGGCTCGCAGGGATCATCTACGTCGAGGTGGCCTCGCTGCGCGCGTACACGGCGACCGATCCCTTGGTGGTCGCGCGGCGTCGATCGAGCGTGTCGATGCCGGTGACCGAGGCCGAGGTGCGGGTGGCCTTGGGGCTCGAGCAGTAAAGCTACTCGAGCGGCGCGGCGTCGTCGGAGACCTCGACGACGCGGATCGGCCAGATCACGCCGCCGCCCGTCGCGTGCCAGCCGGCGAGCTGGGTGAAGAGGATCAACATGCACGCGGCCAGGCCCACACCGACGAGGCGCGCGCCTTGTCGTGCGTCGCGGCTTCCGCCCCAGCCGAGGAGCAGCGCCGCGCTGGGGATCGAGGCCGCGACGTGCAGCACGAACGCCGAGAGCCCGACGCAGACGAGCGTGAGGCCGGGGAGTCGCCCGGTCGCCTCGCGCAGATCTTCGTAGCCCTCGAGCAAGCTCGCGTGCCCCGTGATGCGAGGGAGCCAGAGCGTGGCCGCGTGCACCAAGACGAGCGACGCGGTGAGCCAAGCGGCGGGTCGCTCGAGCGCGAGGAGCGCGCGCGCGAGGCCGCTCTCGTGCGCGACGACGGCGGCCACGGAAGGTCGGGTACGTCCGCGCACCAGCAGCACGAGCCAAGCGACCACCGACAGGACGACGACGATCTCGAGCAAGCCTCCCCCTGCGCCCGCGTTGGCGCGCATGCGCCCGAGCCAAGCCGCGCGCCCCGACAGCGCGCTCCACTGCTCGGCGAGGTGGAAGAGCGCCCAGGGCAAGAGGGGAAAGACCCCGAGCATCACCTGCCAACCAACCTCCTCCCGCCACCAAGCCCCGGAGGACGAAGTAGAGGAAGACGTGAACGTGGACGTGGTCGTGGACGTGGACGTGAACGACTCTGAGCCCGCGCCCGCGCCCGAGCCCGCGCCCGCGCCCGAGCCCGCGCCCGCGCCCGTGCCCGACTCCGACTCAGCCCCCGCGTCCGACTCCGCGCTGTCTTCGATCTCTCGCTCTTCGTCGTCGGGCGCCATCGGCGGCGCGAGGATACTGCGGCCGTGCGGCTGTCGCGATGATCGTGTGCTCGGTGTGCTGGTCGGTCAGCGTGTCACGGGCAGCGCGGTTTGATCGGGCTCGGGCGCGGGCACGGGCGCGGGCACGGGGCGCGCGCGGTGTGGCGTCGCGCGGCGCGGCTTTGATCGGGCTCGGGCTCGGGCTCGGGCTCGGGCACGGGCACGGGCACGCGCGCGGTGTGGCGGTCGGTCAGCGCATCTCGGGCAGCGCGGTTGGATCAGGCTCGGGCTCGGGCACGGGCGCGGGCGCGGGCGCGGGCGCGGGCGCGGGGGGCTTGCTTTGGATCAGGGGTCCTTGGTTGCCCCCGCCACCGACTGGCTCGCCGGTGTCCGCGTCATCGCGAAGTGCAGCAGCTCCGGCGTGTGCTGGCCGAGGAACGCGCCGATCTTGCCGTGGCCCGTGAACACGTACTCGCGCTTGCGGGCCCAGAGCGCCTTCGCCATCGCTTTCGCCGCGCGGTCGGCGGGCCACATCAGGTTCTTGGGCCGGCGATCTTCGCGCGCGGGATCGTGGCGGCCCGCGTTGTCGACCTGCGCGATCTCGCTCTCGACGTAGCCGGGGTGGATCACCGACGCGCTCACGCCCGTACCGTGCAGCTCCATCGAGAGCGAGAGCGACATCATGCGCAGCGCGCTCTTGCTCGCGGAGTACGCGCTGATGCCGGGCGCGGGCGTGAACGCCGCGACGCTGCCGACGAACGCCATGCGGCCCTTGGTCTTCATCAGGTGCGGCAGCGCGTGGCGCGCGGTGATCGCGGCGCCGACGACGTTGGTGTCGAGCTGGCGGCGCCAGTCTTCGGCGCTGAGCTTCAGGAGCTTGCCCGCGACCGAGAAGCCCGCGTTGGCGACGACCGCGTCGAGGCGACCGAGCTCGCTCGCGACGTGATCCGCGGCGCGCTTCACGTCGTCTTCGTCGGTCACGTCGCACGTCACCGCGAGCGCCTTGCCGCCTTTCGCTTCGATGGCGCGCGCGACCTCCTCGAGGTTGCTCTGCCTCCGGCCCGAGACCGCGACGGTCGCGCCCTGCGAGGCGAGCTCGAGCGCGAGCGCCTTGCCGATGCCGCTGCCCGCCCCGGTGATCCACACGACGAGACCGCTCCAGTTGCTCTTGGCCATGCGGCCCTCGTAGCACGGGGAGCTGCCCTGGTTGACCCCGCGCGTCGTCCGCGTTCACCTTGCGGGCATGAGCGAGCCGGAGAGCGACGCGCAACGACCCACGCTCGTGCTCTTGAGCATCGCGATCGTCGTGGTGGGGATCGCGGCGGTCTACCTCACGCACGAGCCCGAGCTGCCGACGCCCGCGGACGCGGGGCTCGACGGGGATCTCGAGGCGACGGTGGACGAAGGCGAGGGGATCGACGAGGGCTGCGGCATCTGTCCGGCCGATCGGCCCCACTGCGATCGCGGCGAGGGGCTCTGCGTGCAGTGCGAAGAGCCCGAGCACTGCGAGGCCCCGCTGAGCGCGTGCATGAACGGCCGCTGCGTCGAGTGCGAGACCAGCCGCGACTGCGCTTCGCTCGAGCTGCCCGAGTGCTACTTCGGCGACCACGCGTGTCGGGCGTGTACCAGCGACGACGCCTGCTTGTTCCGAGGCGAAGCGAGCCACTGTATCGAAGGCCGCTGCGTCGCGGAGCCGAGTCCATAGCCGCCGCGCGCCGCGCGCCGCGCGCCAAACGTGAACGTGGTCGTACGTGGTCGTGAACGTGAACGAACCTCTCGATCGTGAACGACCGCCTTCGGAAGGGTCGTAGGGGCGGCCCTCGTGGCCGCCCTCTTTGCGGGCGGAGGAAGAGGGCACCCACGAGGGGTGCCCCTACATCGGTCGGGTCATCGTGCGTCGACCGAGCGGTGAGGTCGTGAACGACCGCCTTCGGAAGGGTCGTAGGGGCGGCCCTTGTGGCCGCCCTCTTTGCGGGCGGAGGAAGACCCACGAGGGGTGCCCCTACATCGGTCGGGTCATCGTGCATCGACCGAGCGGTGAGGTCGTGAACGACCGGTCGTAGGGTCGGCCCTTGTGGCCGCCCTCTTTGCGGGCGGAGGAAGAGGGCACCCACGAGGGGTGCCCGTACATCGGTTTGCGTCAGCCCGGGCCTGGGAAGCGGCGTAGCTGAGCGGCCGAGTCCGCGATCTCCGCGCCTGTCGGCAAGGTCGGGATGCCGCGGTCGAGCGCCGTCATCCTCAGCCAGTGCGTCGCGGGTGCGACCTGCGCGAAGGCTTTGCCGCTCAGCTCGGCGCGCGCGGCCATCGCCATCACGGCCGTGAAGCCCGAGCGCACCAGCGCGCCGGTGAAGCCATCGTTCTCCGCGACGAGCGCGATCGCCCCCTTCGCACCTCGGAAGCGCTCGACCAGGGTGCCGTAGTGGGTGCGCACCTCGGCGATGTCGGCGGCGCCGCCGCTCTCGAGCGAGGTGATGTGCAGGTACGCGAGGTGATCGTCGTGGGCCGCGAGCGTCCGCGAGAGCACGCGACCGAGCTCGGCGGTCACCACCCGATCGATGGGCCGGATCATCAGCGCGATGACGAGCGCGCCGTCGCTGCCGATGGCGTGGAACGGTCCGCGGTGGTCGACGACGAAGGCCACGCGCGGAGTGTCGACGCAATCGCAGCGCGTTGCCAGCGCGCCGAAAGCGGTAGCATCGCCCCATGAACCGACGACCTCGCTGGGTGCTCGCTCCGCTCCTCGCGCTCGTGCTCGCGCCCACCACCGCGCAGGCCCGGGACTTCTACGTCGATCCGACGG
>CAYZQM010000093.1:0-4721 GCA_964480175.1 uncultured Sandaracinaceae bacterium | reverse complement strand
GGATGGCGACGGCAGCGAGGGCGACCCGTGGCGCACGCTCGAAGAGCTCGCCGCGAGCGGCGCGCTGAGCGACGGCACGATCAGCGGCGGCGATCGGGTGCTGCTGCGCTCGGGCTACCACGGCGAGCTGTCGATCTCGGGCGGCGGATTCGACGTGCCCGTGACCATCGAGCCGGACGAGGGCGCCGCGCCGACGCTGCGCCGGGTGCTCTTGCGCAACACCCACGGCTGGGTGATCCGCGGGCTCTCGATCAGCCCGTCGTATGCGGAGACCTACGAGCGCGCGACGATGATCGATCTCGACGGCGCCTCGTGCAGGGACAACGTCGTCGAGGGCAACGAGCTCTTCAGCGAGCGCGACGTGAGCGGCTGGAGCGCGGACGACTGGGTGAACCGCGCCTCGAGCGGCATCGCGGTCGACGGCCCGGACAACCTGATCGTGGGCAACACCATGACGAACGTGCGCTTCGGCATCAGCGTGAGCGGCGCGAGCGTCACGGTGCGGAGCAACGTCATCGAGAATTTCTCCGCCGACGGCCTGCGCGGGCTCGGGGACTTCGACGTGTTCGAGTACAACTACGTCGCCAACTCGTACGCCGACGACGACGTCGACGAGAACCACGACGATGGCTTTCAGAGCTGGTCGGTGGGCGAGGGCGGGGTGGGCACCGGCGAGGTCGTCGGCGTCGTGCTCCGCGGCAACGTCTTCATCGGCTACAGCGATCCCGATCAGCCGTTCCGCGGCACGCTGCAGGGCATCGGCTGCTTCGACGGGTTCTTCGTCGACTGGGTGATCGAGAACAACGTCGTCGCGACCGATCACTGGCACGGCATCACCCTGCTCGGCGCGCGCGGCGCGCGCATCGTGAACAACACGGTGCTCGATCTGAACGAGGAGCGACCCGGCCCGCCGTGGATCCAGATCCAGCCGCACAAGGACGGCACGCCGAGCGAGGACTGCGTGGTGCGCAACAACCTGGTGACCGATCTGGACATCCAGGAGGGCACCGGGATGGTCGAGGATCACAACCTCGTGATGACCGACCCGGCGAGCTTCTTCGTCGACGTGGGCGCGCACGACTACCACCTGATCGCGGGCGCGATGGCGATCGACATGGGCACCGGCGAGCTCGCGCCCGACATCGATCGCGATGGCGTGCCGCGTCCGGTGGGCAGCGCGGTCGATCTCGGGGCGTACGAGTGGGCGCCGCCCGGCACCGACGTCGGCACCGCGGACGGAGCGATCGGCGCGCTGGACGCAGGCCCTCGGCGAGACGGCGGCGCGAGCACGACACCGACCGACGGCGGCTGCGGCTGCCGCGCGGGGAGGCGCGGCGACGCGGGCTCTCGGGTGCCGTTCGGCGTGCTGTTCGCCATCGCACTGTTCGCCATCGCACAGCGCCGCCGACGCGGTTGACGCCGTTGTCGCTTACACTCCGCCCCCATGCAGATCCGCGCGCTCACCCTCGGATGCATCCTCTCGCTCGGGCTCGCCGCGTGCGGTGGAGGTGAGCCCGAAGACGCAGGCATGGACACCCCGCCCGCGCCGCGGCGCGACACCGGCGTGGACGCGCCGCCGCCCAGCGACTTCCCGTACAAGGGACCGTGGGTGATGGCGCCCACCACCGAGAGCGCGCTCGTGCGCTGGGAGAGCCAGCTCGCGCCGCCCTCGGCTGCCTTGAGCGTGCGCCCCGAGGCCGGCGGCGCGGTGATGATGTTCAGCGGCACGTCGACGGAGACCGAGGTGCAGCTGAGCTACGGCGTGGGCACCCGGATCGTCACCCGGCCCGACTACCCCGGCACCTACTTCGTGAACGAGGTGACGATGACCGGGCTCAGCCCCGCGACTTGCTACCTCTACGAGCTGGACGGCTTCACCGGCGAGGGCGGTCGCTTCTGCACCATGCACGCGTCGGACGATCACACGACGCCGATCCGGTTCTACGCGATCGGCGACACCAGCCCCGCGGTGATGGGCACGGTGCGCTTGATCCAGGAGAACGATCCCGCGACCACCGAGTTCTCGATCCACGTCGGCGACATCCAGTACTACTCGACGCTCATCGAGTCGCAGCAGTACTGGTTCGAGCTGATGGCGCCGATGCTCGAGGCCAACGCGTTCCTGCCGTGCGTGGGCAACCACGAGAGCGAAGAAGACCACGAGTGGGAGGACATCTACCTGCGTCTCTTCGATCACCCCGGCGGCGAAGAGGGCGTGAACGCGGGTGACAGCGGGACGCTCTACTACCACTTCGAGACCGGCGGCGTGCACTTCTTCTCCTTGAGCACGGAGCACCCGATCGAGATCGGCAGCGACCAGTACGACTGGCTGGTCGCGACGCTCGGCGCGGTCGAGGCGGATCCCGACTATCGGTTCAGCATCTTCTACCTGCACCGGCCCCTCTACTCGTACGGCGACTGGAGCCCGCGCGCCGAGCAGGTGGCGGCGCTCGATCCCTTGGTGCGCGATCACCGCGTGCCGCTCGTGCTCTCGGGGCACATGCACGGCTACGAGCGCTTCGAGATCGACTACCCCACCGCGGGCCCCGGCGGCTTGGGCCACGCGACGCACGTGACCACGGGCGCGGGCGGCTTCCCCGGCACGCCCGCGACGGTCAGCGAGCGGGTGCCGAGCGATCCCGACGACGCCGCGCTGCGGGTGACCGCGGGCGCGTTCTTCCAGTCGATGATCATCGAGGTCGTTCCCTCGACCGATGGCGCAGCCGATCTGATCCGCGCCACGACGTTCGACGACCTGGGCGAGACCCGCGACAGCTTCGAGATCAGCGTCCCTCGACCCTGAGCTACCATCGCGGGATGCAACGACCGCTCTTCCTCTTCGCTTGCCTCGCGCTCGTCGGGCTGCCCGCGTGCGAGACCCCGCCGAGCCCGGATGCCGGTGACGTCGAGCCGGACGTGGGCGCGCCGTTCGATGGGGGGACCGACGCGGGCCCGCCGCCGCCGGACGTGTGCGACGAGCTCGGTCTGTCGCGCGCGCCGATGGCGACGAGCACGGGCATCGACTTCGGCGACGTCGCGGGCGACTTCACCGTGAACACGCTCGATGGCAGCTATCACTACGCCGCGGAGCGCTCGGGCTGCGAGAGCTACGTCTTTCTCAACTACATCCAGGATCTGCGGAGCACCCCGTCGGGCACATGGTTCGGCGACACGATCTGGAACGGCAACGGCATCGACGGCTTCCTCCTCGAGGGGCCGCGCAACGTGCAGTACTTCTACACGTCGTACGAGCCCGATCCCGGCGCGCGCGCCACGCGCATGGAGGCGATGCGGACGCTGCTCGAGGAGAAGCTGCTCTTCCGCTTCCCGGACGACCCCGACGAGCAGGCGTTCTGGCGCGCGCGCGTCCACTTCGTCACCGATCGGGTGAGCGAGATCGAGGGCAGCGTCGGACAGCACTTCACCGACTACTTCGCGTTCACCCGCAGCGCTGCCTCCCTCGTGGACCTCGGCGAGCGCGGGATGGCGAGCTCGCCGCTGCCGTTCTTCTTCGGGATCGATCGCCACCAGCGCTTCCACGCGGGCGACGATCTCTCGCCGTTCGTGGGCGGCACGCCCTCGCTGATGATGGCCGCGTACGTGGGCCACTACTACAACCACCTCTTCGAGGTCGGCGCGCACGTCGCGGGCGATGGCGCGACGGTCGTCTCGCTGCTGGATGACGAGCGCACCACCGAGCGGATCTTCAACCGCGAGGTGACGCTGCCGGACGCGGCGACGATGGCGGGCTTCGACACGCTCGAGATCGAGATCGCGATCGGCTGCGACTACCGCAACCCGTTCGCGTGCTCCGAGTGGGATCGCAACGCGTACGTGATGCTGTGCTTGGACGAGACCTGCACCGACCGGCGCGAGATCGCGCGCTGGATCACCCCGTATTGGCGGCGCGGTCCGCAGCACTGGGTGATCGACGCGAGCCCGTTCTTGCCGCTCCTCGCGGCGGGCGGCGCCACGCGCTTCTACGTCGAGACCGGTCCTTCGTGGGAGCGCGCGACCGAGTACGTCGGCACCGTCGCGCTGCGCTTCTCGGACAGCGGCGATGACGGGCCGGTGCCTGCGGGCGCCGTGCGGGTCTTCACCGGGGGCACGTTCGACGCGAGCTACAACGTGCGCGAGCCGGTCGCGGTCGCGATCCCCGCGGACGCGACGCGCGTCGAGCTGGTCACGATCATCAGCGGCCACGGGCAGACGGAGACCAACAACTGCGCGGAGTGGTGCGATCACCGCCACGTCTTCACGGTGAACGGCACCGCGCTGCCCGCGATCCAGCACACGGGCATGATCGGCAGTGGGCTCGGCTGCGCCGATCGCGTGGCCGACGGAGTGCCGCCGAACCAGCTCGGCAACTGGGCGCCCGAGCGCGCCTACTGGTGCCCCGGCCTGCCCGTCGACGCGCGCCACGACGACATCACCTCGATGGTCACCCCGGGCGAGGACCTGAGCATCGACTACGAGGGTCGCTTCCGAACCGGCGCCCCGGCGGGCGGCGACATCGCGCTCTCCGCCTACGTCGTCTGGTATCGCTGAGCCGTACCGCTGAGCCGTACCGCTGAGCAGTACCGTGACGTCGCAACGACCCTGGGGTGGCGCACGTGGGACACGAAGCGCGTCGGCGAAGCTGATATCTTCGCGGCCATGCGCATCGCTCCGCTTGGCTTTCTGACCCGCACCACGCTCTCGCTCTCTTCGCTCTCCCTCTC
>CAYZQM010000092.1:7711-22255 GCA_964480175.1 uncultured Sandaracinaceae bacterium | reverse complement strand
CGTTCTCTTCGCGCGAGCTCTTGGCCCGCATCCGGGCCCAAGCGCGGCGCGCCCGCGGACAGGCCGGTCCACGCAAGGCGCGCACGACGGTGGGCGACATCACCATCGACGCCGAGACCATGACGGTCGAGCTGCGAGGCGAGCGCCTGCAGCTCACCACCTACGAGTTCGCGCTCCTCAGGGTGCTCGCCGAGCGCGCTGGCCGCGTGCTGAGCCGCGAGCAGCTCATCGAGCTGGTGCGCGGCGCGCCCGACGAGGCGTTCGATCGATCGATCGACGTCCACGTCTCGCGCCTCCGGCAGAAGCTCGGCGACGACCCGCGCGCGCCGCGTCTGCTCAAGACGGTGCGCGGCGTGGACTACGTGCTCACCCCCGAGCCGCGCTGAGACCGTGCCCACGACCTCGCGACCGAAGGCGACCCTCGCGATCCGCCTGAGCGCGCTCGCGCTGGGGCAGCTCGCCCTGATCACCCTGGTCGCGCTGGGGATCGCCGAGCTCACCCGGCCCCCGCCGCCGCGCGATCTCCACGACACCCTGCGAGAGGCCGCGGCCGAGCTCCCCGCGCGTCCGGGCGTCCCTTCGAGCGCGCTCACGAGCATCGGCGCCGCGCACGGCTTCGATCTCACGCTCTATGCCCCCGACGGAGCGATCGTGTCGTCCTCGGTCGATCCGCCGGTGCATCGACACCTGCCTCCGCCCGAGGGCGCCGCCACGAAGCGGGGGCCCCACCATGGCCCGCCCGATCGCGAGCTCGTGCCGGGCGATCTCTTCGACGGAGGTCCCCCGGGTCGCGGGCCCGCGCTGTCGATCGACGTCGGCGACGGCTTCGTGCTCGCAGCGCGCCCGGTGCGCCCGGCGCCCCGCTACCTCGGCCCGCTGCTCACGTTGATCGCCGCCGCGCTCGTGCTCGGGATCGGCGGCGTGCTCACTGCGCGCTGGATCGTCCGCCCGCTGACCTCGCTCCGCACCGCGGCCCAAGCGATCACGGCGGGCGACGCGAGCGTACGCACGGGGCTCACCCGCGACGACGAGCTCGGCGAGGTGGGCCGTGCGTTCGACGAGATGCTCGATCGCATCGAGCAGTCGCGACGCGCGGAGCGCGAGCTCTTGGCCAACGTCTCGCACGAGCTGCGCACCCCGCTGGCTCGTCTGAGGGTCGCCCTCGAGCTCGCCGAAGAGGGACACGAAGCAGGGCAGAAGGCGCTCGGCGACGCCGCGGTCGATCTCGGTGAGCTCGAGGCGATCGTCGAGAGCATCTTGAGCGCGATGCGGATGGAGCAGTCCGGCGCGGGCGACTTCGGCTTGCCCGCGAGCTCGCTGCGCGACGTGTCCGTGGCCGAGCTGCTCGAGAGCGCACGCAGTCGCTTCCGAGGCCGCTACGCGCGGCCCGTGGATCTGGTGGTCGACGGAGCCCTGCCCGCGGTGCTCGTCGATCCCCTCTTGCTCCGGCGGGTGATCGACAACCTGCTCGAGAACGCGCACAAGTACTCGCCGGATGCGCACGCTCCCATCGCGCTCAGCGCGCGCGCGAGCGGCGACGCGGTGGTGATCGACGTGAAGGATCGCGGGATGGGGATCGAGGCCGACGATCTGGCGCAGGTCTTTCAGCCCTTCTTCCGGGCCGAGAAGAGCCGCAGCCGCCGCGCGGGCGGCGTGGGCCTGGGCCTCACGCTGTGCAAGCGCATCGTCGAGGCGCACGGCGGCACGATCACGCTCACGAGTGAACCCGGCCGCGGGACGACGGCGAGCGTACGGCTCCCGGTGCGCGCGGACGCGCCGCAGCGCGACGTGCCCCGCTGACGAGGCGCGCCACTCCGGCACGCCGACGTTGCAGAGCGTTTCACCGTGGTATCGGCGCCACGCGCGATCGCGGCTCGCACGGGGCCGCGCACGATGGCACGACGCCTGCTGAGCGACCGGCGAGGACCGCGATGAACCACGACGATCAACCGAGCGAAGACGCGGCACGCGTCACCGGGGAAGGCGAGGCGCTCGAGCGCGAGGGCAACCGCCTGATGCTCAGCGGCGGCGCGATCGGTGTTGCGACCGTCGCGAGCGCTGCGCTCCTCGGGGCGACGTGCCCGCTCTGCCTGGTCGGGGTGCCGGCGATCATCGGCTACGGCCTCGTGCAACGCGTGCGCGGCCAGCGCATGCAGGCGCGCAGCCTGTGCGCGTCAGCGTCCTCACCCCGGCCCCGAACGCTCACGGCATCGCCATCGGACGGCGAGACGACCTGACCCCATCGGAGATCCCATGCGCACGACCCTCCTCGCCCTCGTCATCATGTCGCTGACCGCGTGCGGCGCGAACAGCTCGAGCGAGACCTCGGCGGACGGCCACGGCGGTGCCGGAAGCTCCGGTGGCGACGGCGCCGCCACCGCGAGCCACCTTCCGAGCCCCGACATCGACGGCCCCGAAGCCCAGCGTCTGGTCGCCGACGGAGCGTTCTTGCTCGACGTGACGCCGGCGCCGTTCAACGAGCAGACGTTCATCGAAGGGCGCGTCAACATCCCGCTGCCCGAGCTCGAGTCGCGCATCGCCGAGGTGCCGCGGGACCGTCCGGTCATCGTGTACTGCGCAGGGGGCGGCGGGAGTCCCGTCGCCGTCCGCACGCTCCGCGACGCCGGCTACACGAACGTGCGCCTCCTCGGTGCGATGGCGAACTGGGGCGACGCCGCTACGGAGTGACTCGCGGCCGAGTGACGCGAGCAGGCCTCGTCGGCGACGGACAAAGACGGACACACGCGCGACAACGCGAGCGCATGCGCTCGTTTCACCTTGGCTCGGGTGGACATCGTCGTCCCCACCCGCCGAAGGAAAGCCCGCATGTCGATCCGGATCCCCTCGTTCGCCGCGTTGCTCGTGCTCGCGTCGATGCCGCTGACCTCCCACGCCGAGGCGCAGCGCCGCGAAGGCCACGGCCCGCCGCCCGAAGCGCTCGCCGCGTGCGAAGGCCGAAGCGCCGGCGCGAGCTGCAGCGTCACCACGCCCCACGGCACGATGAGCGGCACCTGCGGCGCGCCCGAGGGACGGGCCTTGGCATGCATGCCCGCGCGCCCGCCGGGTGACGAGCGAGGCCACCGCGGACCGCCGCCCGAGGCGCTCGATGCGTGCGTCGATCACGCGATCGAGAGCGCCTGCTCCGTCACCACACCCGACGGCACGATGAACGGCTTCTGCCACGGCCCCGAGGGACGCGCGCTCGCGTGCGTGCCGGCCGGGCACGGCATGACCCCCGAGCACCTCGAGACATGCGCTGGCATCGAGGCGGGCGACGCGTGCGTGATCGATGGCCCCGGCGGGGTCGTCGAGGGTCGCTGCATCGCGGGCCCCGAGGGCACCGCATGCGTGCCGCCGCGACCGAGCCATCGGGCGAGTCGCGACGCGTGAGGTGAGCTCAACGCGCGGTCGCGATGGACAGTCGATACGGACCCGTCGTCGCGCCGTAGGGCCGCACCGTGATGCGATACGTGCCGGCCGGCAGCGTGCGCGCGATGCGGGCCTCGGTCCCCTCACCACCGTCGTCGTCCTCTGCGATGCGGACTCCGTCGCTGCCATCGAGCTCGAGGTAGAGGTCGAGCCCGGAGTGGGTCTCGAGCACGACCGCCGCAGGCTCGCTCAGGGTGAGCTCGTGGGTCTGCCGCTGCGCGAGCAAGCTCAGCGCGCCGAGGCGGGATCCGTCCTCGAGCGTGGCGGACACCGGCACACCGGTGACGCGAAGCAGCGCGAGCAGCGCCGCGAACGCGGCGACGGCCAGCGCGAGGGGCCGCGACCACCGCGGCAGCGATGGCGAGGGCGAAGGCTCCGCGTGCGCGACCACGCCTGTCTCGTCGCGCGGCAGCCGCCACGACGTGAGCGCGCGCATGAGCATCTCGAGCGGACCTCGCGGCAAGAAGAGCCGCCACAGCGCCGCCGCCGCGATCGCGACGACGCAGAACGCGGCCCAGTACGCCGTGACCCACTCGACCGGAAGCGCCTGTCGCCACCCCAGCCAGAGCCGCGGCAGGTGCACGCCCACCACCGCGTGGGTGACGTAGATGCTCAGCGCGAGCTGACCCGCGGCGATCAGCGCGCGGGTGAGGCGGTGCGCCGCGACGCGCGGCAGGTCCATGAGCTCGTGCGCCAGCACGATGAAGAGCGTCGCGGTGCACGACGCGCTCACGACGTAGAGCGGATCGGGGCTCCATCCGGTCCCGAGCAGATCGAGGTGCGCCACGAGCGGCGCGAGCGTCGGTACGGACAGGATGAGCGTGGTCAGGCCGAGCGCGCCGAGCTCGACGCTCACGAAGAGCGCGCCTGCGGCGAGCGCGATCCGGCGCCGCAGCGCGGGCTGCAACAGATCGCGACGACCGAGCCAGATGCCGTAGGTCACGAAGGCGAGCCACGGGATCACCGGATGCACGCCGTCGATCAGCGCGTCGATCACGAAGCCTTGCGCGCTCTCCAGCGGAAGCGTTGGGAGCGGCGGGTCGGCGAGGTGGATCACCACGCCGGCGAGCACGATCGCGACATAGCCGAGCGCCAAGACCACGTCGGGCAGCCACCAGAGCACGAGCGCCGCGATCAGCAGGTAGCAGGCATAGAAGTGCAGGATGTCGATCGACCACACCTGGTAGAGCAACAGGCCCGCGCCGAGCAGGAACACCGAACGAAGCAGCAGCACCCGCGTCGCGTACGCCCGGGCCCACCAGCGCTCGGGCCCCACCGCAGCGCGCGCATCCCGGGTGAGCAGCGAGATCCCCGCGCCCGCGAGCACGACGAAGAGCGACGACGCGCGACCGCTCGGCACGTGCACGATCCAGCGAAGCGCCCTCGACATCGCCCCGTCGGCCTCCGCGGGACGCAGCGCGAGCATCAGCTGAAAGTTGATGAGCACCATCATCACGATGGCGAACGCCCGTGCGAGATCGAACGCGAGCAGCCGCGAGCGCGGCGCAGAGGCGGGCGCCGAGACGTCCTTGGCGTCCACGCTCAGGCGGCCTCGCTCAGCAGCGCCGGCACGAGCACCTCCGCGTCGCCCGCGATCGAGAGTTCGAAGCCGGACGCGCTCGAAGCAGGAGGCTCCCGATCGAGACACGCGGTGAGCGCGCCCTCGAAGCGGATGCCGGCGCCCGTCAGCACCACGGTGCGGCGGGCGCTCGCCAGCGCTCGGCCGAGCTGCGCCATGCCTGCAGCGCTCACCGGAGCTGCGCCTGCGCCGTCCGTCGCAGCACGCGCAGCTCGGGGAGGGGCTCGCCGCGGTACTTCTCGGCGGCGGCCGCGGCGTTCTCGAAGGTGTCGAAGGGCTCGGCGACGCCGGCTCCGTCGCCTTGGATCCAGCGCACGACCCGCAGCGCGCCCCGCTGGAGCGCCGACTCGCTGACCAGCGCGAAGAACATCTTCGGGCACTGGTTTTTGGCGGCGGCCTCGCCGTAGCGCTTGCGCCAGAGCGCGTTGGGCGCGGGGGTGTCGGGCTGGGTCAAGAGGATGCACACCGGGACTCGAGCGGCGGCGTGCGCGTCACGATCGAGCTGGTTGATCGCGTCGAGGAACGCCTGGTAGTCGGCGTCGGTCCCCGACGCGTCGCGCGCGGCGACCAACACACCGCGCCTCTCGTCGTACCCGATTCCGACTGGCATCGAGCGACGATACGTGGCGCCTCGCGAAGAAGGAAGCGCGACGGCCGCCGAGGCTCGGCTATCCTCCGAGCACGCCCCGGAGGTCATGATGTCGATGCCCGAGCCGTCCCGCGCCGCTCCGAACGTCCCCACCCGATGGCGGAGTGAGCTCCAGGTCCCCGGCCTCATCGACTTCCCGTTCGCGCGCTTCGTCCCCATCCACCCGAGCGATCCGCGCATCGCGCAGCTGCGCGACGCGCTCATGGAGGTCGATCCGCTCGCGGATCGACTCGCCGCGTCGATGCAGGGCGAGCCGGCAGCGCGCAGCCGCTTCGATCGCGCGCTGTCCCACGGCATCGCGCACGTCCCCGACGCGCCCGAGCCGCTGCGGGCGTTCTTCGAACAGATCGAGCACGTGCCCGCGTGGATCGATCGCGATCGGATCCGTCTCGCGACGGAGACGATGCTGCGCGTCGGCACCGGCGGCTACACCGCGCTCGGCAGCGTGTCGCTCATGAGCGGCTACCTCGCGAGCGGCGCGGTGAAGCCGCTGTCGATGACCGGCGCGCTCACCCGCATGGCGCGCCGTCGCCTCATCGAGACGTCGAAGTTCGTGCTCGACGTCGCCCGCTCCGGCGAGCTCGACCGCGGCACGCCCGGCTTCACCGCGGCGGTGCGCGTGCGGATGATCCACGCGATGGTGCGGCGCGGCCTCCACGCGTCCGGCAAGTGGCGCGAGGGCGACTGGGGCGCGCCCATCAACCAGCACGACATGGTGGCGACCAACCTCCAGTTCTCGAGCGTGTTCGCCATCGGCTTGATGGCCCAGGGCTACGTGATCACCGCGCCCGAGCGCGAGGCGCTGATGCACCTCTGGCGCGCCATGGGCCACCTGCTCGGGGTGCGCGATGCGCTCTTGCCCAAGACGTTCCGAGAGGGCGTCGAGGTGGGGCGCATCATCAACGCGACGGAGGCCGGCCCCGACGACGACAGCCGCGCGCTCGCCGGCGCGCTGATGCAGGCGACGCGCGAGCTGCACGCCGAAGGGCTCGGCCCATGGCTCGGCGGCCTGCGCAGCCGCAGCGAGCTCGGACTGTCGCGCCTCGTGCTCGGCCGCCGCGCCTCGCGGGCCATCGGGCTGCCCGACGATCTCTTCCGCTTCGCGCCGCTGCTCACCCTACCCGCCACGCTCACGGCGGAGCTCGCACAGCGCGTGATTCCCGGCGGGCGCCAGCTCGCCATCGCGCTCGGCCGCCACATCACCACCACGGCCATCGAGCGCTCGCTCGGCGGCGATCCCCCGCCATTCGCAGTCCCTGCGCGAGGCTGAGACACCGCCTCGAGGTCCGAGACTCAAGGACGCACGAGGCCGATCGCGGCGTAGGGGTCGCGGATCTCCGCCGCGCCCTCGAAGTGCGTGGTGAGGAAGTGGGTCCACGCCTCGTCGCCGACCGTGCTGCGCGCGAGGTTGTTGTGATCGACGCGCACCAGCTCGCCGTCGATGTCGACGCGATCGAACTGGAGAAAGCCCGCGGTCATCGGCGCGCCTTCGACGGTGACGTTGCCCGAGATCGGTCCGGTCACGACGGACAGGCCGACCACGGGGTCGACGACCTCCTCGAGCACCGGCAGCCCCAGCGCGCGGGCGAGCGCGTACGTCCCGCTGTTGGGCATCACGCTGTCGCCGAGGGCCACGGCGACGAGGACGTCCGCGCGCCCCGCGACCTCGGGGACCCGCTCGCGAAAGAGGGTCGGGGCCCACGACGCGGGATCGCCCCTGTCCACGATGGTCTGCATGATCGGGAAGAAGCGCCGCGCGTCGCCCTCGGTCGCGCGCACCGGACGCAGCAGGTTCACCAGCGGCGCGAACGAGACGCTGTCGGACATCAAGGTGGCCAAGCGCCCGCCGGGCACGATGAGCAGCGCCGCGCCGATCCGAGGATCGAGGGCCACGTGCTGGGTCACCATGATCCCGCCGGCCGAGACGCCGACCATCGCGAGGCGATCGAGATCGAGATCCGCGCCCTCGGCTCCGTCGATGTCCGGGTGCTGCACCAAGAGGCGCACGAACTGCAGGCGATCGAACGTGGACTGCACGAAGTTGTCGCGCAGCGTCGCCGCCCGCACCGCGCGGGTCGTGCGGTCCTCGAGCGAGATGGCGAAGAACGCCTGCGTCGTATCGATCGCTTCACGAGGCTCCGGGACCGTCGGGTGGGCCCCGTGCTCGACGGCGTCGATCGCGACCACGGCGATCCCGAGCGGCGCGAAGCGCTCCGCGAGCCATCGGCCGCCCCACTCGCGATCGCTGGTGAGCCCGTGCTGAAAGAGCAGCGTCGGCACGGCGCCGTCCCGAACGAGCGGGAGCCACACGGTGAAGGGGATCGTGTACGTCGCCTGCGGTGTCGCGGCCGCGCCGGCTGCGCGCCGGAACACCGCGTCGCTCGGATCGCGGTAGTCGCCCGCCTCGAACGCGCCGACACAGCGGGTGAACTCGGCGTGCTCTTCGCACGTCGGGGGCGTGGCGAAGTCGAAGTCGCGCGACGCGACGTCCGCCGCGACCGCGAGGCCGTCCTCGTAGATCGACTGCGTCGGGTACACGGTGATCGCGATCAGATCGGCGGCGCGCTCGATCACGCCGAGCCCGATCAACGCGTCGATCGCGTCCGCTGTGATCGAGTCCGGCGCGGCGAGCAGCGCGGCCGTCTCTTCCGAGGGCTCGAGGCAGCCGCCCGCCGCCGCGGTCAGCGCGCGCGTCACGTACGCGACGATCTCCGCGCGCGGCGGCAGCGGCGTGATCGGAGAGAGAAAGAGCGTGCCGTCGGTCGTGGTCACCGCCGTGGGCACGGCGCGCGGGACGTCCCCGAGCACCACCATGCCGGCCGCGCTCGGCGCATCCGCGTCGTCCACCGCCGGCAGCTGCGCTGCATCGAACGCGCGCCCGAAGCGGAAGTACGCCTCGGCGTTCACCCCGAAGCCGTCGACCTCGGAGAGATCTTCGGTGAAGGTCGGCAAGAGCCCGCCGAGCACCGCGCTCAGCGCGTCGTAGCGCTCGGGATCGAAGTGCAGGCGGTAGCCCGTCTCGGTCGTCGCGTCCTCCATCAAGAGCGCCCGATCGGGGAAGGTCGCGAGCATCGAAGCATCGAGCGGCACGGTGCACGAGGGCCCGGCGTCCGTCGGCCCCGCGTCGCCGCTGCTCGCGTCGCTCGGCCCCTCGCTGCCCTCGCATCCGGCGACGGCGAGCGCGCACGCCCAGAGCAGCACGGAGATCTCGTTGCGCTTGATTCGATGCTTCGTCATGGGCACTCCACTTCAGCGAGCCTCGAGCATGGCGACGACGGCGCGCACCACCACGGCGCGGCGTTCTCGTTCGGGCAGGTGCGCGCTGACGGTCTCGGGATAGACCGCGTGCGTCTCGATGATCCGGCCCACGACGCCGACCGTGGCGACGGGATCCGCGGGCAGCAGCAGGTGCCCCGCGCTCGCTCGAGACTCGAGGTACGACGCGACGGCGCCGCCGAGCGGGATGCGGTGCTCGTCGTCCCAGAGGCGAGCGAGCTCCGGCGACTCGAGCGCGCTCGCGCGCATGATCCGCACCCCGACCGCGTAGCGCGCGCCGAGATCGAAGAGCTCATCGACGACCGCCTCGAGCTCCGCGCGCGCCCCGCTCGCGCTGTCGCTGCGGGTGCGCAACGCGCGCTGAAGCGTCGGAAGGTGACGCGACTCGAGAAAGACCCCGCGAAGAAAGCGCAGCACCGCATCCGACGCAGGGTTGGGCACCGGGAGCACCTCTGGCATGCGGTAGCTGCGACCAGCGGGCACCGCGCGCACGATCACCTGCTCGAAGAGCGCGTCCTTGCCGGCGAAGTAGCGGTACATCGCGGGCTCGGTGACCCCGACCGCCTTCGCGATGTCGGCGGTGCGCGTCATGCGGTAGCCCCGCGTGGCGAAGAGCTGCTCCGCCGCATCCAGGACGCGAAAGAAGGTGTTCTGGGCCGAGTCGCGGGGCACGGGACCGTAAGTTAGCAAACCACTAACTTCCCTGTCTACGCTGGCGATTCGGGCGAGTTCACGGTGGATGGCCCCACCCGGCGCGGGGCAGAGTGCTCGCCCCCACCGAGAGGACGCCGCCATGCTCGAGCTCAGCACCCTGCACATCGCTCCCGATCCGAAGCACCCGCGCATCGCGCGCCTCGTGCTGAATCGCCCCGAGCGCTTCAACGCGATCACCGACGAGATGCCGCGGCAGATCCGCGCGGCGATCGAGTGGGCCAACGCGGAGGACTCGGTGCACGTCATCGTGATCGAGGGCGCGGGCAAGGGCTTCTGCGGCGGCTACGACCTGGCCGCGACCGCGGAGCAGCACATCGAGCATCCCTGCCAGCAGGAGAAGCACCCGTGGGATCCGATGATCGACTACGCCGCGATGAAGCGGAACACCGAGGACTTCATGAGCTTGTGGCGCAGCCCCAAGCCGACCATCGCGAAGGTCCACGGCGCGGCGGTCGCGGGCGGCAGCGACATCGCGCTGTGCTGCGATCTGCTCGTCATCGCGGACGACGCGCGCATCGGCTACATGCCGACGCGCGTCTGGGGCTGCCCCACCACCGCGATGTGGGCCTATCGCCTGGGACCCACGCGCGCCAAGCAGCTCATGTTCACGGGCGACGTGATCGACGGCAAGCGCGCCGCGGAGTGGGGCCTCGCGACGCAGGCCGTGCCCGTCGCCGAGCTCGAGGTCGCGACGCTCGCGCTCGCCGAGCGCATCGCCGGCGTGCCCAGCTCGCACCTCGCGATGCACAAGATGGTCGTGAACCAGGTGATGCTCAGCATGGGCCTCGAGCAGACCCAGATGATGGCGACGCTCTTCGACGGCATCACGCGCCACAACCCCGAGGGCCTGTGGTTCCGGCGCTACGCCCAAGAGGCGGGCTTCAAGGCCGCCATCGCCTGGCGCGACAACGGCCGTCCCATCCCCGAGGGCGACGAGGCGCGCGCGCTCATCGCGGCGATGGAAGCGAAGAAGGGCTAGCGCCACCGATCCGTTGATCTCCGCCCCACCCACAAACCCCGCCGCCCCGATTGGCACCGCGGCTCACGCCATCGCGCGCAGCCTGCGCGCGACCGCGTCGGCGCCCCAGCGCTCGTAATACGCGGCGGCCCGCTCCCGGTGGGCGCGCGCTTGGTCGGGCGCACCCGCGCGCAGCCAAGGCTCCGCCGCGAGCTGCTCGGCGAGCGCAGCGTCGAGCACGAAGCCGTGGTCCTCCGCGTCGCGCGCCGCACACGCGTACGCCTCGCTCGCCTCCCGAGGGCGCCCCGCGAGCCGTTGCAGCTCCGCGCGCATGATCGCGACGTAGTGACCGAAGGTCGTGGGACAGAGCGCCGCGAGGTGCTCGTGTCGGCGCAAGAGACGCCGCATCGCGAATCGGGCGCGCAGCGATGGCCGGGTACGCGCCAGCGCGACGAAGCGCACCAGCTCGGCCTGCGCCACGAAGAGCTGGCGCACCGGCGCCCGCGCGGCGTGGCGCAGCGACGCGGCTGCCTCGCGTTCGGCCCTCTCCCAGTCTTCGTCGATCGCTGCGTGCCGCGCGGCGAAGCTCGTGACCAGCGACGCCGCGATCGGGTCTTCTCGCTCCTGCGCCTCGAGCACCGCGCGATCGATGCTCCCGTCATCGAGCGCGAGCGGCGAGGCGGCCTCGCCCCGGAGCGCCTGCACCATGCGATCGATCGCGAGGACCTCGACGATCGCGTGGACGTCCTCGACCGACTGAAACAGGACCTGGTGGCGCGCGACGAGCGTGCGCCACGCCGTCGCCGTGCGCGCGCCGAAGAACGCCGTGGTCACCCACACGTTCGCGACGCTGGCGGCGACGTTCGCGCCGGCGCGATCGAGCGTGAGCGTGAAGCTCTTCTCCAGCATCCCGAGGACCTGCGCGAGCGGGACGCACCACACGCCGACGAACGCTGCGCCCCAGCCGTGCTGCGCGCCGGTGCGGCCCCGGTTCTGCCCCGCGTCCGCGAGGAGCATGCCGGCGCGAGCGAAGTCCCACGCGCGCCGGATCTCGCCGGTGACCGCGAGCGTGACGAAGCCCATCCCGAGCAGGATCGAGGTGGCGTTCGCGACGAGCCCGCGCCCGATCGACCACCGCGTGCCTCGCGCCATCACCTGGGTGGCGCGCGCGGGCCCGAGCCACGACGAGGCCATGCCCGCGACGGAGAGGTTCTCCATCGCGGCGGCGAACGCCGGGTCCTCGGAGCGCGGCAGGCTCGCGATCTGCTCGGCGCTCATCCCACGCAAGCGCAGGCGGGCCCACGCGTACTCCAGCAGGGCGAGCACGAGCATGGGCCGCCGAGGCGCCCGATAGCCCAGCGCGCGGATCGCCTCGAGCGACTGCTCGTACGCCGCGAGGTAGGCGCCGCGCCCGATGGACGCGTAGCCCCGCGTCATCTGCAGCTCGGTGCGCTCGCGCAGCGAGCCGGCCGCCTCGAGCAACCCCGCGAAAGCGCGCTCGGCCTCGGCGGCGTCGATCCGGTACAGCACCTCGAGGAGCTGGGGTCGCACCGCGGTGAGCAGCTCGCTCGCGCGCGCGTGCTGCGCGTGCCCCGGCCCGACCTCGCTCAGCCACGCCATCGCGCGCTCGAGCTGGCGCCGCGCCGTGTCGTAGAGCGCAGCGCGGCTCGCGTCCTTGGACGCCGCCAGGAGCACCTCGCCCGCGCGAACGCGGATCTCCGGATCATCCGGCTGCGCCTCGAGGTAGTGGTGCGCGGCATCGGAGAGCCGCTCACCACCGAGCGTGCCCGCGTAGTACGCCTCCGCGAGCGCCAGGTGCGTCGCCCTGCGGCTGGACGCCGGGAGGCTCTCGGCCGTCGTCTCGCGCACCCGGTCGTGGGCGGGCGCGAACGCCGCGTGCTCGCCCTGCACCTGGCGGATCATCGAGCGCTGCCGCAGCACCGCGATCGCCTCGACGAGATCGTCCTCGCTCAGGCCGCTCGCGCGGCGCAGCACCTCGAGCTCGAGCGGCTTGCCGTGCACCGTGATCGCCTCGAGCACCGCGCGCGGCGTCGCGGCCAGCATCGCGGCCCTTCGGCGGAACACGTCGTCCATCCGCTCCGGCACGGGGAGCTCGGCGACCTTGGCCGAGGCCGACCACTGCCCCGCTTCGAGGTAGACGAGCCCGTGCTCGATCAGCGAGCGCATGAGCTCTTGCACGAAGAAGGGGCTGCCCCCGGTCGCCCGCACCACCGCCTCGAGGAGCTGCGGCGGCAAGCCCTCGACGCCGAGCATCGACTGGACCAACGACGCGACGTGGCCCGCGGGCAAGGGCGCGAGCTCGACCGTGCACAGGTGCTCGCGCGCGTCGCTGAGCAGGCTCGCGATCGGCGCGCCGTGCACCTCGTCGTCGCGGTAGCTCCCCAGGAGCGCGAGGCGGCTCTTGCGCTCGCTGCGCGCCAACGTGCCGTACACCAAGTTCCGCACGACCCCCGACGTGGCCTCGCCTGCCCACTGCAGGTCGTTCACGTAGAGCACGAGCGGCACCCGCGCGCCCAGCTCCAAGAAGAACTCCGCGACGGCCTCGCGCACCGCAGCGCGCTCCTTGATGGGATCGGGGTGCGCGCCCGCGGGCAGCGCGGACTCGAGCAGCGCAGGGACGAGCTTCTTGAGCTGCGGACCGAAGCGCTCGACGAGATCCCCCGCGCCCAGCGACGTCGCGAGCGGCACCGCGAACGTCAGCGCGCGGACGACGGGCTCGTGGTCGCTCGAGGCGGCCTCGTGGCAGTCCACCTCCAAGAACGGCAGGCGCTGCAGCTGACAGAGGCGCCGGAGCTCGCGCACCAGGCGCGACTTCCCCACGCCGCTCTGTCCGGTCACCATCGCCGCGATGGGCGCCTCGCCGCCGCTGGTGCGCGCACGGACGAACGACGCGAGCTGCGCTTGCTCCGCCTCGCGTCCCACGAAGCCGCCCGCGAGGACGTAGCTCTCACGGGTCTCCTTCGTCTCGAGCTCGTAGCCCAGCTGCCCACCCGCGTTGATCGCCTCGATGACCGCGTTGGCGTGCCGGAATCGCTCGTCGGGGCGCTTGGCGCAGAGGCGCCGCACCACCTCGAAGAGCCACCGCGGCGCGCGCGACGCCTCGGCCGGCGTCACCTCGAGCGGCTCGAAGTGGTGCTGGCGCAGGAGCTCCAGGAACGTCGCGCCGTCGAACGGGAGGCGGCGGTACAAGAGCTCGAAGGCGGTGATGCCCAGCGAGTAGAGGTCGGCCCGCTGATCGATCTCGCCCACGTCGCCGGTGAGCTCGGGCGGCATGTAGTGGGGCGTGCCGCGGATGGTGTCGCGGTCGCCGAGCGCGCCGCCCGCGATGCCGAAGTCGACGAGCTTCACGCTGCCCGTCCGATCGACCAGCAGGTTCTCGGGCTTCAGGTCGTAGTGGATGACCTTGCGGCTGTGCACGTACGAGAGCGCGCGGCACGCCTGCACCACGAGCTCGACGACGCGCCGCCAGTCTTGCCCTTCGGTGGCCGAGAGCGCATCCGCACCCTCGACGAAGTCCATGGTGAAGAAGTGATCTTCGCCACCGGCGATCGGCTCGAAGTCGTAGACCTGCGCGACGTGCGGGTGACGCAGGCGCGTCATGGTGCGGAACTCGGACTTGAAGAGCGACAGGCCCGCGCGCGACGTCGCGTCGGCGCGCAGGGTCTTGAGCGCCAGGGCGCGCTCCGGATGGATCGCGTCGGTCACCCGGTACACCACGCCCATGCCGCCGGCGCCGATCACCCGCTTCACCTCGTAGCGGGCGTTGATGCGCGCGCCTACCGCGAAGGCCTGGGCGCGCGGCGGCGGCAGCGACGCGGAGGTGCCATCGAGGGTCGCCATCAAGGTGCGGCGCGCGCTGCGCGTGGACGGACTGGGCGCCAGCGTCTCGGCGAGCATGAGCGCGTGGGTGGAGCTCAT
>CAYZQM010000092.1:573-7701 GCA_964480175.1 uncultured Sandaracinaceae bacterium | reverse complement strand
CCGAGGGTCTCCTCGTCTCGCCCGCTCGTCGACAAGAGATCGTAGAGATCGGGCGCGAGCAGGAAGATCATCTCGACGCTCCCCAGCTGCACGAGCGCCCCCGAGCGCAGCCGCCGCACGCCGCGGCGCGAGACCGGCTGGCCGTCGACCCGCACCCCGTTCCTGCTTCCCACGTCGAGCACCAGGTGCTCGCCGCTCGCCTGGTCCCGCTCGATGGTCGCGTGGTGACGCGAGACCCGCGGATCCTCGAGCACCACGTCGCACTCGGGGCCGCGCCCGATCAGCACCGCGTCCCACGGCGAGGTGTCCGCGCGGGAGCGCACCGAGTGCAGCCGATGCAGGAGCACGCTCGTGTCGATCGGCACCCGACGCAGGCGGCGGTGCACGTCGCGCGCGAGCAGGAAGGGATGAGGATGGGCCTGGCAGAACGCGGCGCGCTCGTGGGCCTCGAAGAGGAGCGCGCGAAGCGAGGTGGCGCGGCTCTCGGACGGTCGGAAGGACATCGGGTCGCCGCTCAGCAACGGGCGGACCAGCGCCCGCGATCGCGCGGCCGAGGCGCCCACGCGTGGGCCCCGCCCCGGACGGGTGAGACACCGCTCCGACGTGTCTCACTCCGCTGTCACGGTGTCCCACGGAAGTCGTCGGGATCGAGCCCGTGCTGCGCCAGCCAGCGGTAGACCTGCTTGCCGTGCTTGCCGAGCTGGCGCGCGACCCGCGACACGTTACCGCCATGCGCCCGCAAGAGGCGCTCGAGCTCGACGCGATCGGGCGCGGCCGGGGACGCTGCGGAGGGCGACGCTGCGCCGTGGTCGTCGAGCAAGCCCACCAGATCGGCGCGCGACAGCGACGCGTCCTTCACCAACGCGAGCCGCTCGATGACCGAGCGCAGCTCACGCACGTTCCGGGGCCAGGGGTAGCGCACCAGCGCCTCGACGAAGCCTGCGGTCCACACCGGCTCGCGCTCGGTCGAGACCCCAAAGAAGTGACGTGCGAGCGCAGGCACGTCCGCGCGTCGCTCGCGCAAGGGAGGCGTGCGCAAGACGGCGCCCGCGAGCCGCGCATAGAGATCGGAGCGGAACGTTCCGGCGCGGACCTCCGCGCTCAGGTCGGCGTTCGTCGCGGCCACCACGCGCACATCCACGCTCAGCGTCGCGTCCCCACCGAGCCGCGCGAGCTCGCGCGTCTCCAGCACCCGCAGCAGCTTCGGCTGTAGATCCAGCGGCAGCTCCGCGATCTCGTCGAGCAGCACGGTGCCGCCGTCGGCGCGCTCGAAGCAGCCCGGACTCCTGCGATCCGCTCCGGTGAACGCGCCCTTCTCGTGACCGAAGAGCGTCGACTCGAACAGCGTGCTGGGGATCGCGGCGACGTTGACCGCCACGAAGGGTCCCGCGCGCCCGCTCTCCTCGTGCAGGCGCCGAGCGACCAGATCCTTGCCCGTCCCGGTCTCACCGACGACGAGCACCGGCAGCCGCGAGGGGCCGAGCAGGCGCAGCTCCTCGCGCAGGCGCGCCATCGCGGGCGAGCGACCCAGCAGCGCGCCTTCCACGTCGTCCTCGGGGCTCGGTGCTCGGCGCGCGATCTCGAGCAGCGTGTCGCCCACCCGAAGAAGAAACGGCGGCTCGAGCTCCCAGCGGCTGCCGCGAACCCCATCGACGAAGCTCCCGTTGTGGCTCCCGAGGTCCTCGACCACCACGCGCTCGCCCTCGATCACCAGGCGCGCGTGCCGCCGCGAGACGGAAGGATCGGCGAACGCCAGCTGCGCATCGTCCGAGCCCCGCCGCCCGATCACGACGGGCCCGGCGAGCGGCCACGTCCGACCTCGCGCCGCCGCGTCCGCGCCGTCGATCATCGTGATCGCGATCGGAGCATCGCCCTGCCCCGGCGACGCTCGCTCCTGGGCCGCGGTGACCGTGTCGCGCGTGACCATCGGCCGCGAGTCTACCGCGCGTCTCTGCCGCTCGGCCCATCGAACGCAGAGGGCACTCGATCGCGTGGGGAACATCTGCTCTCATCGCGACACGGACGACGCATGAAGATCGTGCTCGCCACCATCGGAACCCGCGGCGACGTCCAGCCCATGGTGGCGCTCGCGCAGGCCATCGAGCGCCGGGGTCACGAGGTCCTGATCGCATGCCCCGACACCTTCGGTGACTGGGTGCGATCGATGGGCATCGAGCAGGCGGCGCTCGGCGAGGATCTGTCTGCGCTGATGGCCGCCGGTGGAGATCGGATCCAGCAGTCGCTCGCCGGGATGAAGCAGTACTTCCGCGAGCAGCTCGCGGTGCAGGCGCCGCGCTTGCTCGAGCTCGCCCGCGGCGCCGACGCGATCGTGAGCACCGCGATGGCGTGGAGCGGGCCCTCGGTCGCCGAGAAGCTCGGCATCCCGGCGCTCTTGCTCCTGCCTACCTCGCTCGCGCCGTCGCGCCTTCATCCGCCGCCGCTCTTTCCTTGGTACGGCTGGCCGCAATGGGTGAACGGTCTCTTGTGGTGGGCGAGCGACAAGGCGCAGGACAGCTTGATGGGCGAGCCGCTGAACGAGGCGCGCGCCGCGATCGGGCTGGGACCCGTCGCGCAGTTCACCCGGCACCTCTTCGTCGACGTGCCCGCGGTGATGGCGGTGGACGAGACGTTCCTGCCGCCCGATCCGAAGTGGGGCGAGCGTTATCCCTACGTGGGCTTTCTGTTCATGGACGATCCGAGCCCGCTCGATCCCGCGCTCGATGCGTACCTGAGCGCGGGTGATCCGCCGGTGTGCGTCGGCTTCGGAAGCATGGCTGGCAAGAGCCCCGAGCGCGTGGGCGCGCTGCTCACCGACGCCCTCGCTGGGCATCGGGTGCTGGTGCTGGGCGGCTCGGCGAAGCTCTTCGCCGGCGGTGCCCCCGAGGGCTTCCACGTGGTGGGCGGCGCGCCGCACGCGAAGGTCTTTCCCCGTGCGTCGGTCGTGATCCACCACGGCGGCTCCGGCACCACCGCCGCGGCGCTCCGCGCCGGCGTCCCCCAGGTGATCTTGCCGATGATGCTCGATCAGTTTCATCACGCGCACCACGCGGCGCGCATGCAACTCGCCGCGAGCCTCGCGAAGGTGAGCGCCAAGACGCTGCGACGCGCGGTCGCCGAAGCGCTCTCGCTGCCCGAAGCCCCCCGCCGCGCGATGGCCGAGCGCCTGCGCGCCAGCGACGCAGGCGACCGCATCGTCGACCGCCTCGAGGCCATGCGCTGAGCCCCACTCAGCGACGCGAAGACGCGCGCACCCCGTCGGCGGCGACGAGCCAGCGCTTCACTGCCTCGAGGTGCTCGATCCGACGAAGTTTGGCCCCCGACAGGTCGCCGATGCGCCACGCCCCCGATGTCCATCGCGCCCACGGCTTGTCGAGCTCGAAGCGGCGCGACCGTTCCGCGTTCACCGTGAGCGCCGGGTACTTCAGCTCGATCGCGCGCACCTCCGACCACGCGCACCGCGTCCGGAGACCCAACCAGCGGATGACGAGGGCGTCGTCCTCGATGACCAACCTGCGCGATGCCCAAGAGAGCGCCGAGAGCCCGAGCGAGACCACCAGCACGAGCGCGAAGGCGGGCACCGCCGAGTCGCGAAGGGTCCCCGTCTGCAGCGCCATCGCGGCGACGCCCGCGAGGGCAGGAGACCCGTAGCGCGCCACGCGCCCGAGCAGCGGCACCGACGCGATCGGACCGCGTGCAGTGATCGTGCGGAGCCCCCAGTCGGGCACCTCGAGCACCGCGGCGAGGCGCGCCGCTTGCTCGGCGCCGAGCCGGAGGTGCAACGTCTCGTCGAGAAGCGCGCCGCGCAGCTCCACCCGACCGTTCGCGTGCCGCGCCGACGCGATTCGATAGGGCCGCGCAGCCACGACGACTCGCTGGGGTCGGACCAGCAGCCGGGTCGTGACCATCTCCCTCGTAGCCTCGCGTTGGTTACGGGCGTGGAGATACGCGCCGACGCCAAGCAGCGGCAGCAATGCGATCGCCCCGCCGCCCGTCTCGAGGCCGAGCTCCGTGTTCATCCACATGGCCAGCGTGAGCCCCAAGGCCCCAGCCACCACCAGTGCGAGCACCTCGGCCACGCGCGCCAGCGGGCGCGCGGGCTCGATCCACAACGAAGCCTCCAACTCCAGCTCGGTGCCGCGATCCTTCGACGCGGCCGGCCGACTCATGCGTAGCCCAAGACGAGCGCGCGGCTGAGGAGGAACCAGCCGTTCACCAGCACGAACAGGAGCAACTTGAAGGGCATGCTCACCTGGGTCGGGTTCAGCATCTGCATGCCGAGCGCGAGCAGCACGTTGGCGACCACCATGTCGATCACCAGGAACGGCAGGAAGATCAGAAAGCCGATCTGGAACGCCTCGCTGAGCTCGGTGATCACGAACGACGGGAGCACCACCAGCACGTCGTGCTCGGTCACGTCGGCCGCGCCCGCGCTGTTCGACTGGCGCCTGAGATCGCGAAAGAGCACCAGCTCGTCGCGCCCCGAGTTGCGCTCGAGGAATTGCCGCAGCGGCTCGAAGCCGAGCTCCACCGCCTCGAAGAGCGCGTCGGCGGTCGAGAGGGGATCGGCCGTGTCGATCTGCGCGGTCGCGGGCGCCGCGGCCGCCATCATCTCCTCGCCCACCGGCGCCATCACGTAGAGCGACAGGATCGCGGCGAGCGCGCTGATCACCATCCCGCTCGGCACCTGCCCCGTGCCGAGCGCGTTGCGCAGGATGGAGAAGACCACCGAGATCTTCACGAAGCTCGTGGTGGTCATGAACACGAAGGGCAGGAGCGTGAGCGCGCTCAAGAGCACGATGCTCAGGAGCGGGCTCTGCCCGAGGCCCTCGTTGCCATCCAGCATGATCGGCGCGGAGCATCGCCAAGGCGCGGCGGGAGATCAAGCGCGCCGCGGCGGCGGAATCGTCCGCCGGGGCCGAGCGCGAACCTGACATGACCGGACATCTCCGAGCCGGCGAGCGCCCGCGGGCTATCCCCACTCGTCGCGCGACCGCGGTGGTGGCGCCTCGGGAGGTCTGGATGATGCGTGCTCGGATGTGGATGACGGTGGTGTGCCTACTGGCGGGCTGCGCGCCCGAAGCCGGCGTGGGAACGGCGGCGCTCTCGGGCCCGCACGACTGCCGGCTCGATGACTCGTGCGAGGGCTTCGGCGCGTCCGCGCCGCTCGAGGCGCCGTTCGTGGTGCCCGCCCTCCGAGACGTCCCGAAGTTCGAGGGTGACTTCGTCGAGGTCGAGACGCTCGAGGTGTACCGCGAGGATCCGGCCAGCTGGCAGCGCGGGGCTGCGGGCTTCGCGGCGCGCAACGAGGCGATCTTCGGCGTCGCGACGTTCGCGCCCGGCGAGGAGCCCGGCACGCACGGCGCGGCGATGCTCTGGACCACGGCGATCGCGTCGCGCGAAGAGCCGAGCCGCGCGCTCTTCCCCGCCGAAGAGGGCGACGTGCCGGCGCTGCTCGCGCTCGCGCAGGCGCACGCCCGCGGACGCGGGTACGAGGCGGCGCTCCCCGCCTACGAGCGCGTCGAGAACGAGCTCGGTCGCGTCGAGAGCGTGGTCGTGCTCGCCAACGACGCGGTCGAGGTGCGCTTCGTGGACGTCCTCGCGCTCGGCGTGCGCGACGTGCGCGACGTGCCCGCCGTCTTCGCCGGCGCGGATCG
This sequence comes from uncultured Sandaracinaceae bacterium, assembly GCA_964480175.1. Lineage (GTDB taxonomy): Bacteria > Myxococcota_A > Polyangia > Polyangiales > Sandaracinaceae > CAYZQM01. Next base: position 2,047 of record CAYZQM010000092.1, on the reverse strand, counting down.
CTTCGCGTTCGAGAACGGCTACGCCACGGGCATCCCCACGTTCGAGGTGCTCACCGACGGAGACCGCACCGCGATCGGCGTCATCCTCGTGAGCGCAGAGCACGCGTATCCGCTCGACCTGCCCGACTTCGAGATCATCCTGCCGCCCGAGGGCTGTGGTCGTCCGGGTCAGCCGTGCTGTCAGAGCTTCTGCGAGGCCGGCACGATCTGCAGGTTCGGCGGGCTCGTCACCCATCGCGACTGCTTGCCGCTACCCGACCCGACGGCGCCCTACTGCGGGAACGGGCGCTGCGATCCGGGCGAGGCCTGCAGCTGCGTGTCTGACTGCGGGAATCGTTGCATGCTCTGCGCTCCGAACCGTGTATCGGCGTATTGCGTGAGCTGCCCTGGCGAGCTGCCGCGCACCGCGTTCTTCACGAACTGCACCGACCCGCTCACGCTCGCCGATGGATGCGTCGGTCGGCGCGGCACCTGTCGCTGACCCGGCGAGGCGCCGCACGGTCGGAGCGCGCTGCGTCCGACCGTGCGCGTGCCCTCACGCCGACGGGAAGAGGCGATCGCAGAGATCGCTGGGGTCGGTCGACAGGATCGGGATCGCGAGGTGGGCGGCCCGCACCACGCCGCGCAGGTGCATCTGCTGCATCGCGGCCATGAAGGGCGCCCAGTAGCCGTCGACGTCCAAAAAGCCGATCGGCTTGTCGTGGTAGCCGACGTGACGCGCAGTCCACTGCTCGAGGATCTCTTCCAGCGTGCCGATGGCACCGGGGAGCGCGACGAACGCCGACGCCTCGCGCGCCATGATCGTCTTGCGCTCGGTCATCGTGTCGACGAGCTCGACGCGAGAGAGATCGGGCTGCAGCAGCTCGCGGTCGAGGAGGCGGCGCGGAAGCACGCCGAAGATGTCGACGCCTCTCTGGAGCGCGCGCCGCGCCACGACGCCCATCAAGCCCACGCTCGCGCCGCCGTACACGATGCCCCAGCCCCGGGCAGCGAGCGCGTCGACCAACGCCTCGGCGCCCGCGACGAGCGCGGGATCGTCGTCTCCATTCGAAGCGCAGTAGATGGCGACGCGTCGCACGGCGCGGTTCTGATCGCGCACCCGCCGCGGCGCAAGCGTTCGGTGCCCCACGTCGCGGCGCGCGCCGGTATGCTCGCGCGCGATGCGTTTCGACCCTACGGAAGCCACGCGACGACTCGAGAAGCTCTGGGCGCTGAGCGCCGAGTTCGGCCAGGAGCACAACGCGTATCGGGTCTACCTCAGCGAGATCGTGAGCGACCGCTACGTGCTCGTGAACGGCCTTCAGCTCCTGCGGGACGAGCTGCAGCTCGCGGGCGAGCACGAGCAGAAGCGGAGCGGCGACGACGTGGTCGCGTGCGGCGCCGACCTCTCGCTGCCGAGCGTCATGACCACGCTCGCGCACACCAACTGCGGCGATCGCATCCACCAGGGCGAGGCGACGACGAGCTACGAGCA
>CAYZQM010000092.1:0-531 GCA_964480175.1 uncultured Sandaracinaceae bacterium | reverse complement strand
GACCGGCGGCGGCACCGACGACGGAGGCACGCTCGCGCACGTCACGGTCGCCCACGCGTACGACGAGCCCCTGCGCCAGCGGCTGTACTCGGGGAACGCGAGCTCGTTTCTCTTGGTGAACATCGATCTGAAGACCCACGTGGGCCGGCTCGAGACCGACGGTGGCTTGGTGCTGGGCAAGACCCAGAAGTCGATGTGGCGCGAGCCCCGCACCGCGTGCGGCGCCATCGTCGGGACGCTGAAGAGCTACGACGAGACGAACGGCGTGTTCCGTCGCATCCGCGGCGATCTGGGCGAGGAGAACTACGCGTTGCTCTCGACGCGAGGCGTGCACACCGAGGGCGGCATCGACATCACGGCCGCGGTCGGCAGCGCGATCGTCGCGATCCGAGGGATGCTGAACACGGCGCGTGCGCTCGAGACCGAGATGGACGAGCGAGGCCTCGCGCACCTCACCGCCTCGATGACGGTCAATCGTCCGCACCACGACGACACGATCATCTACCTCGCGCGCGCCACCGTCTTCGGCGG
>CAYZQM010000091.1:13958-22336 GCA_964480175.1 uncultured Sandaracinaceae bacterium | reverse complement strand
CGAAAGCCAAGCGCAGCGAAGAAGAGGCCGAGCGCAGCGAAAGCCGAGCGCAGCGGAAAGTGGCACCGCGGGCAGGGGGGGGGTAGCATCGCGCCCCTATGCGTCGCTGCCCGCAGTGCGGGACCGAGTATCCGGACGACACGTTCTTCTGCGGACACGACGGTTCGATCAACATCGCCGTGCTGCCCCCCGGCAGCCCGCCGGACACGCGGCTCGGCCTGCGCTTCGGCGAGTACGTCGTGTGCGCGCCCGTCGCCGATGGAGCGATGGGACGGGTCTACGAAGGACGCCACGTCGACACCAAGAAGAAGGTGGCGATCAAGATCCTCCACCCCGACGTCGCGAAGGATCACATCGCCGTCGAGCGCTTCAAGCGGGAGTACGAGACCGCCAAGGAGCTGGACAGCAAGTACGTCGTGCGGGTGATCGACTTCGGCGAGACGCCCGACCGCAGCTACTTCCTGACGATGGAGTTCCTCGAGGGGCACGAGCTCGGCAACCTCCTGCGCGCCGAAGGGGCGCTGCCCACGGCGCGTCTCTTGCGCGTCCTCAGTCAGGTCGCGATCGGTCTCGACGACGCGCACTCGTTCGGCGTCATCCACCGCGATCTCAAGCCGGACAACCTCTTCCTCGTGAGCACGCCGGCGGGCGACGAAGTGCGCCTGCTCGACTTCGGATCGGTGAAGCTCCAGATGGAGACCGGTCCGAAGCTCACCGCCTTCGGGACCACGCTCGGCTCGCCCTACTACATGTCGCCCGAGCAGGCGATGGGGAAGCAGGACGTCGACAACCGAAGCGACGTGCTGGCGCTGGCGGCGATCACCTACGAGATGATCTGCGGACAGATCGCGTTCGAGGGGAAGTCGGTCGCCGAGATCTTGATGAAGATCGTGAACCAGATGCCGACCCCGCTCGCGCAGGTGAAGCCTGGGACGCCGCACGCGGTGGACGACGCGCTCGAGAAGGCGCTCGCGAAGGACAAACAGCAGCGCACCCCGAGCACGATCGAGCTCGCCGCGAACGTGCTGCGCGCGTTCGGCTTGAGCGCGACGAGTGACCGCGCCGCCATCGAGGGCTGGGCCCAGCGTCCCGTCGCCGAGTTCGAGGCCGCGCTCGCCAGTGGTGCGCCTGCGCCGGCCGCGCCCGTGGGGGCCGCTCCCGCCCCGTTCGGTGCGCCCGCTCCAGGGCCTGCGCCCGTCGGCATGGCGGCTGCCGCGCCAGGGGGCTTCGGTGCACCTGCGCCGCTGCCGATCCCGTCGCAGCCTCCGCCAGGCGCATTCGCCGCGCCGCCGCCGACCGTCCCTGCGAACAACACGATCTGGATCGTCGTCGCGGTCGGCGCCGTCCTGATGTTCCTCGTGACCAGCGCGGCGCTGGGCGCCTACTTCCTCTTCGGTTGAGCTCGCGCGCGTCGCCCCGAGTGCGCGGCGGCGGCGTAGGATGCGGGGGCGTGCTCGCTCGGCTGCCGCTGCTGCTGGTCCTCTGGCTCTCGATGGGCACGTCGGCGCGCGCGCAAGACGCGGGCCCGGTAGCGCCTGCCGCCGAGGCCGGCTCGAGCGACGAGGACGGCGCGCGCGAGACCGTCGAACGCGACGCCGCCGAGCCGGATGGGAGCGACCCCGATGCGCCCGAGCCCGATGCGCGCGAGGTCGCGGCTCCGGAAGCTGGGCTCATCGAGCGTGCGGACACTCGCGGCGGCGATCTCCGAGTCGGCGTGTTGCTCTTGCCCACCGGCGATCTCGACCCTTCGATCACCGACGCGCTCACCGAGCTCTTGATCGCGGCGGTCGCTTCGCACGACGCGCCGCAGATCATCGGCAAGGAAGAGATCCAGAACCACCTGGGACGCGACGATGCCTCGATGCTCGAGTGCATGGCGTCGACGACCTGCCTCGCGATCGCGGGCGTCGAGCTCGGGGTGCGCGAGATGGTGTCGGGGACGCTCGGGCGCCGCGACGGGGCTTGGATCTTCGTGCTCGAGCGGGTCGACGTCCGCACTGGCGACGTCGCGGGCCGGGTCTTTCGGGTGGTCGAAGGCGAGCTCGCGTCGCTGATCGACGCGCTCGCGGGCGCGGTGCCTGAGCTCTACGTCGAGTCGGTCCGACCGGGCCGCATCGTGCTCGTCGCCACGGCGGCCGGCGAGATCGCGCTCGACGGAGAGCCGATCGGCGACGCGGAGGCGGGCGTCCCGTTTCGTCGCGAGCTCGTCGCGCCGGGCGTCCACCAGCTCGCCGTGCGCGCGCCGGGCTATGAGCCTTGGGAGCGCGAGGTCGAGGTGCCCGAGGGCGCGACGCTCTTCCTCGACGCCGTGCTCACGCTCGCCGTCCACCACTTCGAGGTGCCCGTGCTGACGTGGACGTTCGGCGCGGCCGCGCTGCTCGCGCTCGGCGGCGGCGTCACCCTCGGGGTGCTCTCGGGGGCTTCGGTCGACGGCTCCGCGACCATGCGCGAGGTCTTCGAGTTCTTCGACGCGCGCGAGCGCGAGGCCGTGAGCGCCAACGTGCTCTTCGCCGTGTCGGGCGCGTTCACGCTCGCAGCGCTGATCCCGCTGATCGTCGCGCTCGCCGAAGAGCCCGCAGCGCCAGCGTTCTCTCTGCTGCCGCGCCTCGATCTCGACGAGGGCGGCGTGCGCGGCGTCGCGCTCGAGCTCGGAGGGCGCTTCTAGTGCGGCGCGCAATGCTGATCGTCGCGTGCGTGCTCTCTGCGTGCTCCGTCAGCCGACCGGAGCCCACCGACCGCGTCTTTCCGTGCGGCGTTGACGAAGACTGCCTCGAGGGCTTCGACTGCGTCGATCGCTCGATGCTCGGCTTGCCGGGGTTCTGCGCGCCGAGCTGCGATCCCGCGCGCGCGGACGCGACGTGCGCGGAGGGCCTCTGTACCCCCGACGGTGCGTGTCTCTCGCGCTGCGTTCCCGAGCGCGACGGAGCGCTGCGGGTCCCCTGTCCCTCGGGCCTCACCTGCGTCCGTACGGATCTCTTTCGCGACGAGGGGATCTGCTGGGACATCGCAGGGTGCTCCGTCGGCGAAGAGTGCGATGGGCAAGACGTGCCCTCCGCGTGCTTGTCCGAGGTGCTCGGGGTGCCGGCGCTGGTCGCGGGCCTGCCCATCGCGAGCAACCGCCTCTACTGCGTGCCCACGCCGACGGGGCCGCTCTCCGATCGCTGCGCGGTGGGCTCGATCCCGCTGCCTGGTCGCGGCGACTTCCCCGGCGCGTGCCTGCCCACCTGCAACGATCGCGGCGACACCTGCCCGCCGAGCATGAGCTGCTGGACCGATCTGGGCTGGCTCTTCGGCGCGGTGCAGCAGAGCGTGTGCTGGATCGGCGAGTGGGGCGCGCTGTGCGAGACCGACGCGGAGTGCCTGCTCGGGCGCTGCATGGACGTGGGCGAAGGGAGGCGCGTGTGCACCGAGACGTGCGACGACGTGCCCATCGGGGACGGCGGCTGTGAGGCGCTCTCCGAGGTCGCGTTCTCCGCGCCGGGCGGGAGTGAGTTCACCTGCCGGAGCGTGGGGGATGCGTCGGTGTGCGTGCCGCGCGGACGCATCGGCGCGCCGTGCGGCGCAGGGCGGCCCTGCCTCGATGCGCTGCGCTGCTTTCTGTTGCGCAACGAGAACACGGGGCTCTGCAGCGAGACCTGCGCGAGCGACGAGGACTGTCTCGTCGAGGGCGTGCCCGAGCCGCGGCAGCGCGAGGTGTTCTGCGACTTCGACAACCAGATCTGCCTGCCTCAGCGGGGCACCGGGAGCAGCTGCGGGAGCGCGCACGAGTGCCTGTCGGGGCGCTGTGTCGCCGGCTTCTGCGCCCCGAGCCGGACGTGAGCGCGGTGCCTGCCGCGCCGCTGCGTTCCGTGGCAACGTCCAGCGTGTCCGTGGCCCAGCCGAACGAGGTCGCATCGTGAGTCGCCCGAGCGCGAGCGCACCGATCGGCGTCTTCGACTCGGGCTTGGGCGGCCTCGCCGTCGCGCGCGCGATCGCCGCGACGCTGCCCGACGAGACGCTGGTCTACCTCGGCGACACCGCGCGTGTTCCGTACGGGACGCGCAGCGCGGAGACGGTGATCCGCTACGCCAGGAGCTGCGGTCGCGCGCTCGCCCGCGATGGGATCAAGCTCTTGGTCGTCGCGTGCAACACGGTGAGCGCCGTCGCGCTCGACATGCTGCGCGTCGAGCTCGATCTGCCGGTGCTCGGCGTGATCGAGCCGGGCGCGCGCGCCGCTGCAGCAGCGAGCCACAGCGGTCGCATCGGGGTGTTGGCGACGGCGGGCACCGTCGGCTCGGGCGCCTATCCCCGCGCCGTCGCGAGCGTGTCGTCCAAGAGCGAGGTGACCCAGCTCGCCGCGCCGCTGCTCGTGCCGCTCGCCGAAGAAGGGTGGGTCGATGGCGAGGTCCCTCGCCTCGTCGTCGAGCGCTACCTCGGCGCGCTGATCGCGCGGGCGGAGATCGACGCGCTGGTGCTGGGCTGCACGCACTACCCGCTCTTGCGCGAGGTCATCGAGAACGAACTGTCGCGCACGGTCGATCGGCCGGTCGCCATCGTCGACAGCGGGGTCGCGGCGGCCGCGGAGCTCGCGCAGCTCTTGAGCGATCGCGAGCTGCGCGCGCCGCACGTCGAAGGCCGATCGGGCGAGCTCCGCCTCAAGGTCACCGATCGCCCCGGGCGCTTCGCCGAGGTCGCCTCGCGCTTCTTGGGCCGCGACGTCGAGCAGCTCGCCGTCGAGCAGATCGATCTGTGAGCGCGCCGACCTCCGAAGCGGAGGTGCGGGCCGCGTTGCTCGACAAGTACCGGCGCATGATCGCGCTGCGCCGCGCGGAGCTCGCCCGCAGCGCGCGCGACGCGATCGCCATCCGCGAGCTCGCGACCCGCTACCCGGGTGCGCTCCGTGAGCTCGATCGTGCGCCGCTCGAGATCCTCGAGGCGCGGTGCGCATCGCTCGAGCGCGGACCGATGCCCTCGTGGGCCGAGCCGACCTGGACCTGGCATCGGCAGCTTCGCTGGGCGCTGGCAGTGAGGCGCGCGGCGGGCGCCGAGCGGGATCGCGAGCGCGCCCGGGCCATCTTCGAGGGCGACGCCGAGGCGCTCGGCTTCACCCCGAGCGAACTGGAAACATTGATGAATCCACCGGACGGGCGGCTCTCTCGCTGGCTGGTGCGCCGCTTGGCCGGGCTCCGCGGGGCGAGCGCCGTAGACCTCGAGGCGCTCCTCTTCGGCCACCTCGTCGGCCATCTCGGGCAGGGGCGGTGACAGAGGGCCAAAAGTCCGGCACACTCAGCCCTCGTGGCCGCTGATGACGTCAAAGCTCCGTCCGTATCGAGCAACCCTGGCGCGGGCGACGATGATCTGCCCGGTCTCGCGAGCGCGCGCCGCAGCCCCGCCGACGCGCTGTCGCTAGGCGAGCGCAACGTGAGCGATCGCGCGCGCGCGAACGCGGACGACCCGAACGCGCACGGCGGCGGCGATCTCGACATCACGAGCGCGCAGCACTGCTCGCACGGCAGCCACGGCTCGCATGGCTCGCACGGCTCGCACGGCTCGCATGGCTCGCACGGCAGCCATGGCTCGCATGGCAGTCACGGCTCGCACGGCTCGCACGGCTCGCACGGCAGCCACGGCTCGCACGGCTCGCACGGCTCGCACGGCAGCCACGGCTCGCACGGCAGCTGGTAGTCACGCAGCGACGCGAGCGCCAATGCGCGGCGTCTTCTCCTCGGTCCACGTCACGCCCGTCGAGCGCTGGCCCGTTGGCGTCGATGCGCGTAGCTTCGAGCTCAGAAGCAGCGCGACGTGGTCGACCCGCAGCCCATGCTCCCTTCGCACGGCGTCGGACCGGCACAGCAGGGCTCCGCGAAGCCGCCGCAGGAGAGGCAGCGGTTGCTGAAGTCCCAGTCCAAGCGGCAGCTCGTCCAGGGCTGGCAGTCGTCACCCGTGGCGCAACAGCTCTCGCCCTCTCCGCCGCAAGGCCTCGCGCACACCGCGCCTCGGCACGCGAGCCCGCTGTCGCATCGATCGCCCGCGCAGCACGGATCGCCCACGGCGTTGCAACGGGACACGGGACACACGCCATCCGTCCCGCACGGCCGTCCGTCCTGGCACGGCGTGTCTGCACAGCACGTCTCACCACGGCCGCCGCAGGCGATGCAGGCGTCGCCTCGGCACATGCGGTTGCCGGCGCACAGGCTCGGGTCGCACACGCAGGTGGTGCCCTCGCAGCGCTGACCGATCTCGCAGCTCACGGAGCACCCTGTCGGTGCGTCGATCTCCATCACCGGGACGTCGGGGCCGGGAGGCAGCGGCGCGTCGATCGCAGGACCCCCGCCGTCGATGCCGCCCATCCCGCCGTCGTCGCGCGGCAGGAGCGGGGCGCGGGCCAGCGTGCAGCCGACCATCAGGGTCGCGAGCGCGATCGGGAGCGTCAGCCGCACGGATCGAGGGTAGCTCCCAAACGCCCTTGCACGCGAGTGGGCCTCAGTAGGTGTACGCGCCGCCGCCGCCGCTCTGATCGACGACGCCCGCGCCCGCGCCGCCTTCGATGCGTCCGTAGAGCACCCAGCCGCACGTCGAGCCGGGGCACTGGAGCGAGTACGTCGCGCGGTAGCCGCAGCCGCTGACCGCGCGGAGCTCGGCGCTCACGACCTGCACGTCGAGCGCGTCGGGGTCGCACCCGAAGTCGCGCCCCGCGTGGGTGTTGAGGTCCTCGAACTGGGTCCAGCCGCAGGTCTCGCGCGGACCGTAGCCGCCGAAGCCGCCGCCCGCGCGGCAGGTCATCATGTAGTCGCCGCTGCTGGCGCATCCCTCGACGTGGTAGACGCCCGGCGCGAGGCCGCTGACCACGATCGTGTCGTCGGGGGTGCACTCGACGCCCGCCTCGAAGTCGCGCGCGAGCGACTCCAGCCGCCGCGCCGTGACCCGGGTGTCGCCAGGGTAGACGGTCGCCTGGAGTGCGGCGCCCGAGCCTCCGCAGGCGGGGAGGAGCGCACCGAGGACCAAGAGGGGGAGCAAGCGCTTCATGGCGCGCGAGGATGCCACGCATGACCGCTGGATCAACCCGTTCGGCCGGGCGCGGCGTGGTAGATTCGCGCCCCCTATGCGCGTCGTCTTCATGTCCCCCGCCTACCCCCCCGAGATGCAGGAGTACACCCGCGGCCTGTCCGAGATCGGGGCCACGGTGTACGGCGTCGGCGACTCGGCCCAAGCGGCGCTGCCGCCCACGCTCAAGCGTCACCTCGCGGGCTACCTGCAAGTGCCGCGCATCATGGACGACGACGACGTGATGGATCGCGTGAGCAAGTGGCTGCGCGGTCGACAGATCGATCGGGTGCTCGCGAACTGGGAGCCGCTGCAGCTCTGCGCCGCGAAGCTGCGGCAGCGCTGGGGTATCCCCGGGATGAGCGTCGATGTCGTGATGGGCTTTCGCGACAAGAAGATCATGAAGGACCGGGTGCGCAGCGCGGGCCTTCGCGTGCCCAAGTCGGGGCGCGCGCGCACCGCGAACGAGATGCGCGAGGCGGTGGAGGCCATCGGGTATCCCGCCATCGTCAAGCCGATCGCGGGCGCGGGCAGCGCGGACACCTACCGCGTCGATTCGCGCGCCGAGCTCGAGAACGCGATCAAGCTCATGCAGAACGTCGAGGAGGCGATCTGCGAGGAGTACATCGAGGGCGAGGAGTTCACCTACGACACCGTCTGCATCGGCGGTCGTCCGGTCTTCGAGAACGTCGCGCAGTACCTGCCCAAGCCGCTCGAGGCGCGCACCCACGAGTGGGTGAGCCCGGCCGTCATCACGGTGCGCGACATGTACCAAGCCAAGCATCGCCCGGGGATCGAGCTGGGACGCGGGGTGCTCAAGGCGCTGAAGATGGGGGACGGCTTCACCCACATGGAGTGGTTCCTCACCCCGAAGGGCGAGGCGATCTTCGGCGAGATCGGCTGCCGCCCCGGCGGCGCCAAGATCGTCGATCAGATGAACTACACCTGCGACATCGATCTCTTTCGCGAGTGGGCGCGCGCGGTCTGCTACCACCGCTTCGAGGCGTCGACGGAGCGCAAGTACAACACGACGATCGTGTTCAAGCGCGCCAAGGGGCAAGGGCACATCACCCGCATCGAGGGGCTCGCGGAGTTCCAGCAGCGCTATGGGCAGTTCATCGTCGCCGACGATCTCTCGCGGCCGGGGACGCCGCGGCGCAACTGGAAGCAGACGCTCTTGGGGGATGGCCACCTGATGATGCGTCACCCCGACTGGGACGAGGCCAAGCGGATGGCGGCCGCTGCCGCGAGCGGCATCACCCTGTACGCGAGCTGACGCGAGGAGACGACGAGATGGTCTGCAAGGGTTGTGGTGAAGAGGTCGACGCACTGGTGTCGGTGAAGGTCGACGGCAA
>CAYZQM010000091.1:12785-13931 GCA_964480175.1 uncultured Sandaracinaceae bacterium | reverse complement strand
GAAGAAGCTCTGCGAGGACTGCGCCGATCTCGCGCGCGAGGCCGGGGAGATCGCCGAGGAGAGCGAGCGGGCGGTGCAGGGCATGATGGAATTCAAGGGCCGCCGCTGATCGCGCCTTCGGATGGATCGGCTGCTCACGTTCTTCTCGTCCTCGCGAGGTCTGCTCACGCTCGCGGGGGCGGCGCTCGTCATCGCGCTGGTGCTGCTCTACCAAGGCATCCACGATGGTCGGCACCCCTTGCGGATCTCCGCGGGGGACTCGCTCGGTCGCCGCGCCGAGATCGCCGGCGTCCTGAGCGAGGAGGCGAGCGCGCACGGCGTCGATCTCACGATGGTCGACTCGCCCGGCTCGGCCGAGGCACTCGAGCGGGTGCAGCGTCGTGAGCTCGACGCGGCGCTGATCCAAGGCGGGCTCGACCCCGGCGACGACGTGCGGGAGGTGGCCGCGCTGGTGCTCGAGCCGCTCCACCTCTTGGTCTCTCCGGACAGCGACGTCTACGACATCGAGGATCTGCGCGGGCAGACCATCCAGCTCTCGCCGCCGGGCAGCGGGACGCGCGCGCTCTCGCTCGAGGTGCTGTCGCTCGCGGGGCTGACGCCCGACGAGGACTTCACGGAGGTGAGCCACACGTACGCGGAGCTGGAGGCGCTCGATCCGGAGGCGCTCCCCGGCGCGGTGTTCACCGTCTCCGCGCTGCCCTCGCCGGTCGCGCGCTACCTCGTCGAGGAGCGAGACTATCGCCTCGTCGCGCTGCCGCTCGGCGAGGCCATCGGGGTGCGCAACGTCGCGGTCGTGCCCGGCGTCATCCCCGCGTACGCGTACGGCTGGGATCCGCCGATGCCGCGGGCCGACCTGCCGACGCTGGCGACGCGCATGATCGTGGTCGCGCATCGCGACGCCTCCGAGGAGGCGATCCGCGGGCTGCTCGAGGCGCTCAACTCCGAGCGCTTCTTGCGCGACGCCAACCTGCGCCCTGCGCCCGCCGCGCTGCTCGAGCGACCCGAGATGCCGCTGCACCCCGGCACGGTCGCGTACCTGCGCCGCAACGATCCGGCGCTCACGTCGGAGACCATCCAGGGCATCGAGAGCTTGCGCTCGTTCTTGGTGTCGCTGGCGCTCGCCGCGATCCTCTTCTGGCGCTGGTA
>CAYZQM010000091.1:5489-12775 GCA_964480175.1 uncultured Sandaracinaceae bacterium | reverse complement strand
TCGCGCTAACCAGAACGATCATATTGTGAGATTGGCGCTGGTACCGGCAGCGCAACCGACACGGCCTCGACGCGTACTTGGCGGAGGTGAGCCGCATCGACGCCGAGGCGCTCGCCGCCGAGCGCGCGCCGACCCTCGAGCTCAGCAAGCTGCTCGCGCTGCGGGTGCGCATCGGCGACGTGAAGACCCGCGCGCTCTTGGCGTACACCACGGGCAAGGTGGAGTCGGGCGAGCTGCTCGCGTCGTTCTTGGTGCACGTCTCGGACGTGCGCTCGCACCTCAACGCGATGATCCTCCACGAGCGCGATCGCCTCGAGAAGAAGGCGCGCTCACTGGGGGAGCGGGAGACCGAGGCGCTCGCCGACATGTGGGCCGACGCGCTCGCGGACGAGCACGACGATCGCGAGCCGCGCGAGGCGCCGAAGCAGGGCGACGCGCCAGCCGCGCCGCAGGCCAAGCCGACGTCGAAGGCGAAGAAGAAGTGAGCGAGCTGATAGCCGCGCTCGAGCGCGCGCTGATCCGCCGCGAGCCGCTCTTGATGCGGCTCGCGGCCGAGGACACGGACTGCGTGCGCCTGCTCCACGGCGTCGCGGAGGGCGCGCCGCAGGTCACCATCGATCGCTACGGCCCGGTGCTCCTGGTGCAGAGCTGGCGGGGACCGCTGGAGGAGCGCGAGCTCGACGCGCTCGGTGAGCTCGTCGCGCGCCGCCTCGGCGTGTCGCTCGAGGTGGTGTGCAACGACCGCAGCGGCCCGGCGCGGCAGCGCGGTGTGCCCGAGGAGGGTGAGCCGCCGCTGGGGCGCGAGCTGGGCTTGGTCTACGACGTCCGGCCCAAGCACCGCGGGCAAGACCCGCTGCTCTTCTTGGACTTCAGGGCGGCGCGGCGCTGGGTGAAGGCACAGAGCGCGGGCAAGGAGGTGCTGAACCTCTACGCGTACACCTGCGGGATCGGTGTCGCCGCGGCGGCGGGTGGCGCACGCAGCGTGCTCAACGTCGACTTCGCGCGCTCGGCGCTCGAGGTGGGCGAAGCGAACGCAGCGCGCAACGGCGTGAGTGATCGCTTCGAGGTGCTGCAAGACGACGCGCAGGTGGTGGCGCGGCAGTTCGCGGGGCTCTCTTCGGCGGGCCGGCGTCGCCGCGGTGCACCCGTGCCGGCGCCCCGCGCGCGTCGCACGTTCGACGTCGTGGTGCTCGATCCTCCGCGCTGGTCCAAGAGCACGTTCGGCGCAGTCGACGTGGTGCGCGACTACCCGTCGCTGTTCAAGCCCGCGCTGATGGCGACGGCGCCTGGAGGCGTGGTGCTCGCGAGCAACCACGTCCCGAGCGTCGATCGCGACGGCTGGCTCGCCGTGCTGCGGCGGACCGCGCAGAAGGCCGGGCGACCGCTCGCGTCGGTCGAGCTCATCGGCCCCGAGGACGACTTCCCCAGCTTCGACGGCGCGCCGCCGCTGAAGCTCGCGGTCTGCACCGTCGCCTGACGCGACCGGCGGGCGCCGTCAGCGTCGCTCGAGGTGAACCCGGGTGCCCGGCGCGGTCGGCTCGATCCGCAGCGTCGCGCCGATCGCGCGTGCGCGCGCCTGCATCGAGCCCATGCCGCGGCCGTGTCCGACCGCCGGCGTCGTGTCCGCGAGGCCGAGGCCGTCGTCTTCGATTGTGAGCGACAGCTCGCCGAGCCGGACGACGACGCGCACCCGCACGGCGCGCGCCCTCGCGTGCTTCACCACGTTCGTGAGGGCCTCGCGGTGGATCCGCACCAGCGTGATGAAGGTCGCGAGATCGGGCGCGCGATCGTCCTGCACTTCCGCCTCGAACGCGTGCTCGATCCCGTGGGGCTCGAGCGCGGCGCTCCCCGCGCGGCGCAGCTCGGCTGCGGCGGCGCGCCACGTCGAGGGGAGCGCATCGAATCCCAGCATCAAGAGCCGGAGCTCGTGCATCCCCTCCGCGGCGAGGCTCCCGATCGCGGCGACGAGATCGCGGCGCTCGGTCTCGTCCGCTTCGCCCGCGCGGTCGGCCAAGAGCCGCACGTTCGTCACCACGCCGCCGACCCCGTCGTGGAGATCGCGCACCAGCTCGTCTCGCTCCCGCACGAAGCGCGCGAGGGACTCGGCCTGGCGCGCGACGTCACGCTCGATCACCTCCACCCGATCGACGACGATCGTGATCCACGAGAGCTGCATCCCGAGGTAGCCGACGTCGGCGAGCAGCACGCCCGTGTGCAGCAGGCCGAGCGACGTCAGCACGTCGTGCAGGATCCCCACGCTCGCCAGGCCGAACCCCCACAACAAGCGCCTCGCGGCGGGATCGCCCGCGCGCGCGAGCGACACCGCGCGGGCCAGCACGACCGCCGTCCCTCCGAGGATCACGGCGCGCCCCGACACGTAGAGGATCGGCGCGGCGAGGTAGAACCCCTCGTCGAGCGCGAGCGAGAGCAGCGCGAGGACCGCGTGCCCGAGGAAGAACCACCGAACGCCGCGCAGCACGCGGGTCTCGCCGAAGACCTCGGCCACGAACGTCGCGGCGCCGAACGAGGTGACCGACGGCGCGATCCACCAGAGCGCGAACCAGAGCGACGGCTGCGGCAGCCACAGCGTGTGGGTGCGGGTCTGAAAGAGCGCCCACACGCCGATGCCCAACGAGAAGAGCGCGATGCCTACCAGCGCGCGGCGCTGGCGTCCGCGGAGCGCGAAGAGCGCTGCGCCGATGCCGATGGCCATCACCGCGATCGCGAGCGCCATGCGCGGCAGATCCCGTCGCACCAGCGCCTCGAGCAGCTCGGCGCGCTCTCCGACGCGCGCGCCCTCCGGCAGTCCGACCTGCGTGTAGCGCGAGGCGACCCGCAGCACGACGGTGGCTTCCCCGCGGCTGCCGCCGGGCAGCGGGATGAGATGAAAGGGGACGCCGCTCGCGGCGCGGTAGTCGGTCCCATCGATCACCCGCTCGCCGTCGAGGTACGCGCTCATCGCGACGTAGGCGCGCGGCACCAAGACGACGGGATCGCGCAAGCCATCCCAGCGCACCCGCGCCCTCAGCCACAGCACCTGGCTCGAGCCGTCGCTCCGTACGATCGGGCGATCCGCGGGGGCGTAGTCCAGCTCGGCGGGAGGGTGCAGCGGCGGGGCGAGCTCGCCTGCGTGCGGGCCGGCCTGCTCCCAGGTGTCGATCGGCGCGCCCGGCGCGCTCGCGCTGCAGCCCGCGAGCAGCAGGAGCGCCAGCACGCGTGGTAGCCTCGCGGCGTGCCATCCAGCCGCGGGGTCGCGATCCGGTTGGTGGTCGTCGAGGACGACCCCGTGCTGCGCGTCGAGCTCGAGCGCGCGATCGGCGGCGCCGCCGACATGGAGGTCGTCGGCGCGTTCGCGACGGGCGCCGCGGCGATGGCGTTTCGCGGAGAGGCCGACGTCGCGCTCGTCGACCTCGGCTTGCCGGACGTGCCGGGCACCGACGTGATCCGAGCGCTGCGCGCCGGGCTCCCCGAGCTCGACGTGCTGGTGCACACCATCCACGCCGACCGCGCGATCGTGTTCGAGGCGATCGTCGCGGGCGCCACGAGCTACGTGCTGAAGGGCATCGCGCCGCCGAAGCTCCTCGACGCCGTGCGCGAGCTGCGGGCGGGCGGGGCGCCCATGAGCCCGAAGATCGCGCGCGACGTGATCGCCGCGTTTCGACAGCAAGGAACGGTGGCCGAGCGCTACGCGCTCTCCGCTCGGGAGAAGGACGTGCTGCAGTGCTTGGAGGAGGGGCGCTCGTACAAGGAGGTGGCCACCGAGCTGCACCTGAGCACCCACACCGTGCACAGCCACATCAAGCGCATCTACGAGAAGCTCCACGCCACGAGCAAGGCCGAGGCGCTCACCAAGGCGAGGCTTCGCGGGATGCTCTGACCCGTCGATCACTTCCTGCGGTGGTAACGCAACCGCGGGCCCTTGAGGAGGGGGCCACCTCCGACCGTCACTCGAAGAGCGAACGGGGCACCACCCGGAGCGTGTCCGACAGGTTGCACGTCACCGCGACGGTGTCGTCGTCGACCCACGCGCAGTGGCCCGGGCCGTCGCAGCTGCTGAGCACGCTCGAGGCCTCGAGCGTCACCGCCGTCCCGTCGTAGACGTGGACCCGGACCTCGTCGTCCGCGAAGCCCGCCGAGACGAAGCGCGCGCCGGTGATGGTGAGGCGCACGTCGCTCTCCACGGGGCTGTCGCCCGTCTCGAACGTGGGCCCGAAGCGCACTCCGCTCGGCTCGATGTGCACGACGTGTCCGGTGCTCTCGCCGAAGTTGGTCGCGACGCAGACCCGCTCCGTGTCGTACGGCGTGCAGTTCAGGTAGCGCATGCTCGCGCCGACGCCGCCCAGGTCGCCCACGCGGGTCGCGTCCGCGCTCGAGCCGATCGCCGAGAGCGGCGCCGTCCACACCTCGCCGTTCTGAAAGAGCACGAGCACGGTGTCGTCGTCGAGCCAGGCGCCGCTCGTGGGCTGACCCGGGAACGCGTCGCCCGGGAAGGCGGTGGCGGGCACATCGCGGGGCGGGGCGAACGACGTGCTCCGCGCGCGGATCCGGCCGGCCTGGACATAGAGGACCTCCGCCGAGATCCCTGCGGCGTTCGGCGGCGACGCGATCGCATCCGTCGTGTTGCCGCTGCTGTCGGTCGTGGTCAGGCCGGTCGACAGGACGTACGAGCCCAGCGGGCCGGGGGCGGCGCAGTAGTCGCCCGACTCCGCGCGGTAGCAGTCGAGCGAGTAGGCCCCGAAGGGCGAGAACACCTCACTCACCGCGCCGGTGCCGAGGTTCACGTCGCTCACGCCAGCGCTGCTCCCGACGACCAGCACGTGCCCCACGTCGGCGCTCAGACCGAGGAAGGGCGACGAGAAGGGCGCGCCGCCCGGCCCGATCACGGCCATGCCCTCGGGGCCCACGGTGACCGAGACCGTGAGATCGGTCGGGGTGCCGCAGCTCGCGATCGGAGCGTTGGTGCACGCGCCCAGATCGCACGAGTCGGTGGTGCACGCGTCGAGGTCGTCGCAGTCCGCGTCGGACTCACACGGTCCGCACTCCGGCGTGAGGATCGGGGGGTGGATGCAGAACGCGTCGCACACGTCGTCGGTGCACGGGTCTCCGTCGTCGCACTCCGCGTCCGACGTACACGCTCCGCACTCGGGCGTGAGGATGGGGCTGTTCTGGCAAGCCGCCTCGACACACGCGTCCTCGGTGCACGTATCGCCGTCGTCGCACTCGAGGTCGGAATCGCACGGTCCACACGCGGGGATCGGGGCGAATCCGCATACGCTCGCGACGCACGTCGCCTCCTCGCACTCGATGGCGCTCGCCGGACAGTCGGCGGCCACCGCGCAGCAACTCTCGCGGTCGACGAACGTGCACGTGCCCTCCTCGCAGTAGCCGTCGGTGCAGGGATCGTCGTCGACGCAGTCGTCGTGGACCATGCAGACGTCGGATGCGGCTGGGCCACATCCGGGCGCGACGATGAGACACGTGAACGCGAGCACGACGAAGAGGGCGATGCGCATGCCCGTGTGGTAGCTGCGCCCGCGTTCGCCGTGTTGGGGGTTTGTTGGGGATGCGCGCCACCGCCGCGTGGGGCGGGGTGCGATCGAACGCGTGGTAGGGTCACGGATGCTTCGGGCCTTCCTCGACACGCGTCTCTTCGAGATCGCGGGGACGCAGCTGACCGTCTCCACGCTGCTCACGGCGATCATCATCCTGGTCGGCAGCTTCATCGTGTCGCACCTCTTGCGCGCGCTGGTGCGGCGGGCCTTCGCCAAGCGCGGCTTGGTCGACTCCGGCACGGGCGGCGTCGTGACCCGCCTCATGCACTACGCGCTGGTGGCGACGGGCTTCGCCATCGCGCTGCAGACGGCCGGCATCCAGATCGGCGCGCTCTTCGCGGCGGGCGCGGTCTTCGCCATCGGTCTGGGCTTCGCGATGCAGAACATCGCGGAGAACTTCGTGGCGGGCGTCATCCTCCTGCTCGAGCGCGCCATCAAGCCGGGCGACGTGATCGAGGTCGAGGGTCAGGTCGTGCGCGTGGCCGACATGGGCATCCGCACGACGAGGGTCCGCACCCGCTTGGACGAAGACATGATCGTCCCGAACGCGACGCTCGCGCAGTCGACCGTCAAGAACTACACGCTCACCGACTCGCACTACCGCCTCCACGCGCAGGTCGGGGTGGCCTACGCCTCGGACCTGAAGAAGGTCGTCGCGGTGCTCGAGCGGGTCGCCAAGAAGATCGAGTGGCGGGTGCCGGGCAAAGACCCGCTGGTCTTGCTCACCGCCTTCGGGAGCAGCTCGGTCGACTTCGAGGTCTCGGTGTGGTGCTCCGATCCGTGGAAGGCCCGCGTCGCGCTGTCGGAGCTGCACCTCGCGATCTGGTTCGCGTTCCTCGAGGAGAAGATCTCGATCGCGTTCCCCCAAGTCGACGTGCACCTCTCGGAGGCGGTCGAGGCGCGCCTCGCGAAGGTGCTCGCGGCGGGCGACGCCGAGACGCCCGCGCAGCCCGACGCGCCGTGAACCTGATCCTCATCACCGAGAGCGAGCTCGAGCAGGGGGTCGTGCGGCTCGAGGGGGAGCGCGCGAGTCACATCACCTCCGTCCTGCGCTCGGCCCTCGGGGATCGGCTGCGCGTCGGGGTGATCGATGGTCCGCTGGGCACCGCCGCGGTGCTCGCCATCGGGGAGGGCTGGGTCGAGCTCGGCGAGCTCGCGCTCGATGCGGCGCCGCCCCCGCCCACGGTCGATCTGCTCTTGGCGCTCCCGCGGCCCAAGGTGCTCGCGCGCCTCTTGTCGCCCATCGCGCAGCTCGGCGTGCGGCGCCTCTTCTTGTCGGGCGCGTGGAAGGTCGAGCGCTTCTACTTCGATGCCCACGTGCTGGATCCGGAGGTGATGCGCGCGCATCTCCTCGAGGGGCTCGCGCAGGTGAAGGACACCCGCGTGCCCGAGGTGAGCGTGCACCGCTCGCTCACCTACTTGGTGCGCGACGAGCTCCCGTCGCTGCTGCCCGAAGGCACGCAGCGCCTGGTGTGTCACCCGGGCGGACCGCCGATCGAGCAGGCCCCGAGCGGCGCGCACACGTTGCTGACCATCGGGCCCGAGGGTGGCTTCACGGAGCGTGAAGACCGCCTGCTCGCCGATCACGGGTTCGTGCAGGTCGGTCTCGGTGAGCGCACGCTGCGCTCGGACGTCGCGGTGCTCGCGGCGCTCGCGCGGGTGCACGCGCGTCAGCCGCAGCGGACGCCGGTACCTCCGAGGCCGCAGTAGCCGTTCGGGTTCTTGGCCAGGTAC
>CAYZQM010000091.1:0-5479 GCA_964480175.1 uncultured Sandaracinaceae bacterium | reverse complement strand
GTAGTAGAACGTCGGCGCGTCGAGGATCTCCGTGGTGATCGCGCCGTAGCCCGCGGCCTTCAGCTTCGCCTCGTACTCGCCCTTGGTGCGCTCGGCCGCGGCCTTCTGCGCGGCGCTGGTGGTGTAGATCCCCGAGCGGTACTGGGTGCCCGCGTCGTTGCCTTGCCGCATCCCCTGCGTGGGATCGTGGCTCTCGAAGAACGTCGTGAGCAGCTTCTCGTAGCTCACCTCGCTGGGATCGAAGACCACCCGCACCACCTCGTTGTGGCCCGTGCGACCGCTGCACACCTCTTCGTAGGTGGGGTTCTTCGTGTAGCCCGCGGCGTACCCGACGCTGGTGCTGATCACGCCGGGGATCTTCCAGAACGCCTTCTCCGCGCCCCAGAAGCACCCGAGCCCGAAGAGCGCGAGCTCGCTGCCCTCGGCGAACGGCGGCGAGAGCGGCGCGTCCAGCACGTAGTGGCGCTCGGGCACCGGCATCGCGGCGTCGCGGCCGGGCAGGGCCTCGCTCGGGGTAGGCATCTTGGATTTGCTGGTGAAGAACATGCGGCAGCCTCTCCCTCCGCTCCGGGCGCGTCAACGCGACCTTTCATCGCGCGGTGTTTCTCGCCACAATCGCGCCGTGAGCGGCAACTCGGGTGCAGTGTCGGTCTTGGTCGTCGACGACGACCGCGCGGTGGGCATGGTGCTGGACGCGCTGCTCCGTCAAGCGGGGTACGCGTCGCGGCACGTGATGTCGGGGGAGGCCGCGCTCGCGGCGCTCGCGAGCAAGCCCGTCGACGTGGTGCTGAGCGACGTACGCATGCCCGGCATGGACGGGATGGAGCTGTTGACCGAGGTGAAGAAGCGCATGCCCGGGGTGCCGGTGCTCCTTCTGACCGCGCACGGGACCGTGCCGCTGGCGGTCGAGGCGATGCGCGCGGGTGCCGCGGACTTCCTACAGAAGCCCTTCGATCGCGAGGAGGTCCTCTTCGCGGTCGACAAGGCAGCGCAGGGCGCGCGTGTCGCCCTGGCCCGGCCACCCGAGCCGCCGAGCGCCATCGCGGGCGGGGTCGTCACCGGTACCTCGCCGGCCATGCGCGATGCGATGGACAAGCTGAAGAAGGCGGCGAGCTCCAGTGCGACCGTGCTGCTCACGGGCGAGAGCGGCACCGGCAAAGAGGTGGCCGCGCGCGAGCTGCATCGCCTCTCGCCCCGCGCGAGCAAGCCCTTCGTCGCGGTGCACTGCGGGGCGCTTCCCGAGAACCTCCTCGAGAGCGAGCTCTTCGGACACGAGCGCGGCGCGTTCACCGGCGCGATCCAGAAGAAGCCCGGCCGCTTCAGCCTCGCCGACGGCGGCACGATCTTGCTCGACGAGATCGGCGACGTGCCCCTGTCGATGCAGGTGAAGTTGCTTCGCGTCCTTCAAGAGCGCGAGGTGCAGCCGCTGGGCGCGAGCCGCGCGGAGAAGATCGACGTGCGGGTGATCGCGGCGACCCACCGGGATCTCTCGGCGATGGTGAAGGAGGGGACGTTCCGCGAGGATCTCTTCTTCCGGCTCGCGGTGATCCCGATCCGCATCCCCTCGCTGGCCGAGCGCAAGGGCGACGTCGCCGCGCTCGTCGAGCGCTTCGCGGAGGTGCACGGGGCTGCGAACGGGCGCGCGTCGATCCGCATGAGCCCCGAGGCGCTCGAGGCGATGGTCGACGCGCGCTGGCCCGGCAACGTGCGGGAGCTGTCGAACGCGGTCGAGCGCCTGGTGGTCTTCGCGGATGGCGACGTGATCACCCTGGACGAGGTGAGCGCGCAGCTCGCGCAGCGGCCCGACACCGCGCGGCCCGAGAGCGCACGCTCGACGCCGCCGCCGGCCGGCGCGGAGGCGACGCTCGGCAGCGCGCGCGAAGGCGCGGAGCGGGACGCGGTGAAGAGCGCGCTCGCCCGGGCCGGCGGCAACCGCACCCAGGCCGCGCGCCTGCTCGGGGTCAGCCGCCGCACCCTCTACAACAAGCTCGCCGAGCTCGGGCTCGAGTAGGGCGAGGCCATGTCGGACGAGGAACTGCGCCAATGGGTGAGCCTCGTCGCGGCGCTGCTCTACTTGGGCCTCGCGGGGGGCGCGGCGCTGGTACGACAGCGCGGGCCACTGACGCCCCCGTTCGGTCGCATGTGCGCCGCGCTCTTCGCGTACGAGGCCTTCGAGTTCTTGAAGTCGGTCACCGCGCATCCCGACCATCAGGAGGTGTTCGAGCACCTCGAGTGCGCCGCCGCGTCGCTCGTGGCGCCGACCACCGCAGCGGTGGTGATCTCGTTCCTCGGCGCGTGGCGCAGCCACCGCTGGCTGGTGATCGCGGGCGCGAGCTACTTCTCTTTCATCGCGGCGCTCTGCTTGGGCGCGACTGTCCATCCCTCGCTGGCCACGTTCTCGGGCGATTCACCGTGGGCCATCGCGCTGCTCGCGGGGCTCGTGCCGGAGTTCGGTTACCTCGCGGTGCTGCTCGTCCGCCATGCGAGGCGCAGCGGCGCCCGAGAGCGCGCACGCACCCAGCTCTTGTCGCTCGCGCTCGTGCTCGGCGCGGGAAGCGCTGGCTCCGACCTGCTCTCGATCGCGGGCATGCCATCGCCCCGCATCGCGATGTTCGGGCTCATCGCGGCCGCGCCAGTGCTCGCCGCCCTCGCGTTCCAGATGGACCTCATCGCGACGGCGAGGCGCCTCTTGGTGGCGAACGCGATCGCGGTGCTGATGGTCGCGGCGCTCCTCCAGGCCGTCGCGCTCACGTACACCGATCGACCGGTGCTCTTGGTGACGATCTCGATCGCGGTCACCCTCGCGGCGCTGGTGACGCTGCGCCCGATGCTCGCGCTGCAGGCCGAGGAGCGCGCGCGCCTGCGGCAGCTCGCGTCGCTGGGCCGGCTCTCGGCGCAGATGGCGCACGACCTCAAGAACCCGCTCGCCGCCATCCGCGGCGCCGCGCAGTTCTTGCTGGAGGAGCGCGCGCGCGGCGAGTCGATCGACGAGCACGAGGCGTTCCTGTCGCTCATCCTGGAGCAGACCGATCGGGCGACGCACATCGTCGACGACTACCAGCGCATCGGGCGGGCAGAGGCTTCGCGACGCCGGGTGAAGCTGGTGCCGCTGCTCGAGGAGCTGCAGCGTGCGCAGCAGGCCGCCTCATCCGCGCACCCGATCACCTTGGCGTGCTCCGTCGACGCATCGATCGAGGTGGCGATCGACTCGGACCTGGTGTCGGGCGCGCTCGAGAACCTGCTGCGCAACGCGCGCGAGGCGACGCCGGAGGGCGGGCCCATCACGCTCGGCGCGGACCGAGACGGCGCGCGGCTGGTGCTCTTCGTCGAAGATCGGGGCCCAGGCATGGATCCGCGGGCCGCGGAGCAGGCGTTCGACGACTTCTTCACGACGAAGGCGACCGGATCGGGGCTCGGCCTCGCGTTCGTGGCGCGTGTCGCCGAGGCCCACGGAGGCAAGGCGTTCCTGCGAACGAGCGGGCAGGGCACCCGGGTGACGCTGGAGCTCGCGCTCGCCGAGGGCGCGGGTCACTCGGGCGCGAGCAAGACCTCGTGAGCCGCCGACGCGGCGAAGCGCTCGGCGCGCACCACCACGGTGATGCCGAACGCGGTGCCCGGAGGCAGCGTGGTCCAGCGCAGCTGATCGAGGATCGCCGCGCTCTCGTAGCGACCCGTGATCGCGTTCAGCCGTAGCGGGATCGAGAGCTGCAGCGTCTCGAAGCCCACGAACCGATCCCCGCCCGTGGGATCGATGTTGTCGATCTCCACGTCGGTGCAGAGGCGCTCGGGCAGCGGTGAGGGCAGGGCGCCCTCCGGGAGCGTACGAGGGTCGATGGCGATCACCGGCTGCACCATGAAGCCGCCCTGGCCGCCCATGGTGAAGGCGACCTCTTCTCCGTCGACCCACGGATCCCCTTCCATGGTGAGGAGGATCGCCGCTGCCTCCGGGTCACCTCGGAAGGGCTCGTGGCTCACGCAGTTCCCCGGCGGAGGGCTGCCGCACGACGCGGCGAGCCCGCACAGCGCGAGCACGACGAGGGCGAGCACGAAGCGGGCGAGCGAGAAAGGCGTGAGGACCGATGCGCGCGACATCAGGAGCCCGGATCCGGGACGCGAGGAGGCACGAGGAAGTAGACGACCCGATCGTCGAGCGGCGATCCGTCGCCCCGCACCGTGAGCCGCGCGCGGAAGATCTGGGGCTCCAGCGTCGGCGCCACCGTGGTGTTCCTTCGCGGCACCACGTCCCAGCAGACGCTGGTGCCCGGGGTGACGGCCGGGAACGCGTCGGGGAATCCGTCGGCGTTGGTGTCCTGGGTGGCGATCGCTGCACAGCCTGGTGAGGTGGTGTTCGTCTCGAGGCGATCGATGAACTGCAGGGCATCGCCCGCGTCTCCGGGCTCGTCGGTCGCGTCGATCGTCGCGCGCAACGGCACACCCTCGACGATCTCGTTGATCGCGTTCACCACGACCGGGACCACCGCCGAGTCGACGCCGTTGAAGATCAGCGGGTTGCCGGAGCGATCGAGCGAGCCCGAGTCGCGCACCACGTCGCGCAGCGCGTTCCGCATCGAGTCGCCCGCGCCCCCGCTCCAGATCCCGATGAGGGTGATCCCCGCGCTGCTGAGCGCGCTCGCGGCGGTGGCGAGCGCCCCGCCGTCGCTGTCCTCGTCCGTGAAGGCCACCGCGATGCGGACCGCGTCGCGCCGGAACGCGGGACAGCCGATGCGATCGGCGGGCAGCGGCGAGGTGCAGCCCACGCCGCCTCCGCTCGCCATGCGGGTGAGCGCGAGGAAGAGCGACTCGGTCCCGCCCGTCGTGCCGAAGTTCAGCGCCATGGAGGTCGCCGCCGGGTCGGACTGGAGCGAGCGCACGTTGGTGTACTGATCGAGGTACCAGCCGCCGCCCGTCCAGACGCTGGGGACGCAGCTGTCGAGGAGGGGATCGGAGATGCAGGTCCCACCGATGCTGCAGACCTGCCCCGCGCCGCAGCCCGCATCGCTCGTGCAGGGCACACCGAAGTCGGTGCACGTGAGATCACCGATGATCGTCGAGACCGCTGTGCGCAGCGCCCCGATCTCACCGTCCATCGAGCCCGATCGATCGAAGAGGAAGTACACGTCGGCGAACTGGATGCTGGTCCGGAACGACAGCGTGTCGCGCGGCGGGCTCGGCGGCTCGAGGTAGGGCACCACGAACACGAAGTCGCCGCGGGTGCGCGGGCTGACGCTCCCGTCGGTCGGGCTCGTGCCTGCGCCGATCTCGATCAGATCCGAGACGCCATCGCCGTCGGTGTCGGCGGAGGTTCGGCTGGTGCCGTAGCCACGCTCGGCGGCGTCCGAGATTCCGTCGCCGTCGCTGTCCGCGTCGCGGTAGTCGGGGATGCCATCGAGATCGGTGTCGACGGCGCGGGTCGTCAGCAGCGTGTCGCCCGCTTCCTCCGCGTCGGTCCAACCGTCGGCGTCGCTGTCGAGGTCGAGGC
>CAYZQM010000090.1:0-22546 GCA_964480175.1 uncultured Sandaracinaceae bacterium | reverse complement strand
CCGGCGAGCGCGCCGATGATGCCCGCGGCGCCGCCGCCGCCGGTGGTGGCGCCGACGCCCGAGGCGTCCGCGAGGACGACGACGGCGGCACCGGCCGAGCCCGATCCTTCGCTGGGCGACGACTTCGGCCTGGGAGGCCTCGGCCTCGACGGAAGCGGGAGAGGCGGCGGCGGAACGGGCGAGGGCACGATCGGCTTGGGCAACCTCGGCACGATCGGACACGGCTCGGGCTCGGGCTACGGGGCAGCCGACGCCTACGACGACGACGGCGAAGCGCGCGAGCCGTCGATCGCGCGCGCGAGGCGCCGCGCTCCCGCCCCCAGCGAGGACGCGCGCAACCGCGGCCCGTCGCGCCTCGGCGCGGCGAGCGGCAGCCGCGGTAGCAGCGGTGCGCTGCCCCACGGCGCCGTCACCGGCGCCGAGATCGCCGAGCTCGAGGACGTGACCACGGAGCGCTCGCGCGATCGCGAAGAGAGCGGCTCGGAGGGTCGCTACGCGACGACGATCGTCACCACGATCGTGACGACGACGAGCGCCGCCGATCACACGCGCTCGCGCTGCAGCGACGCGTCGCGCGCCTCGCTCGACGATCGGCGGGCGCTGTGGCGCGAGCGGCTGCGGCAGTCCGACTCCGTCTCGAGCTGGGTGGAGACCTACCGCAACGCGATCCGCGACTGCGAAGCGCGCACCCCCCGCGAGCGCCGCTCGCTGTTGAACGAGATGATCGACCGAGCGGGCAGCATCCAGGCGATGCTCAGCCTCTACAGCTATCTCTCCGATGGCTCCGCGCGCGGCACGCTGCGCAGCACGATCCTGCGCCGGGTGCGCACCCCGGAAGACCTGCGCATGGTGCGCGCGCGCTTCGGTACCTCGGGCTACACCGACTGGGCGCTGATCGAGCAGGTGCTCGCGCGCGCCACGACGCCCGCCGCGCGCTTGCGGACGCTGCGCCAGCTGGTCTCGCAGCAGCCCGACTCGTTCGAGCTGCGCTTGCGCCTCTTGCAAGAGCTCGAGGCGCAAGGTCGCCTGCCGGACGCGGCGCGGCTCGCCGAGGATCTGCGCACCGATCCGCTGGCCGACGCGGGCGTGCGCACCGCGATCGGCGAGATGTTCCTCCGCTTCGGTCAGGAGGACGAAGCCCGCCGCGCGTTCAGCGAGATCGTGGAGTTCGCGCCGCTCGACGAGCTCGCGCGTCGTCGGCTCGGCGATCTGTACCGCGCGCACGGCTGGTTCGAGGACGCCTACCGCCAGTATCAGACGCTCGCGACGATCCGCCCCGACGATCCCACCGTGCTCCTCTTGCTCGCGTCGGCCGCGGCCGGCACCGGTCGTACCGACGAGGCGCTTCGTCTCGAGCAGCGCCTGATGGAGACGAGCTCGCCCTACTCGGGCGCGAGCCGCGACGGCATCGCGCGCGTCGCGCAGCTCTGGAGCTCCGTGCGCTTCGCCATGCTCCGCAACGAGGCGCGTGAGGCGGGCGACGAGACGCGCCTCGCGGCGCTGAGCCAGCGCATGCGGCGCAGCGGCGTGCTGAATGGCGCGGGCGCGTTCCGCGCGACGCTGACGTGGTCGCACCCGGACGCGCGCGTCTCGCTCTGGGCTTCGCATCCTTCGATGCCCGTGACCCGGCCGGACGAGCTCTCGCCCGAGTTCGGCATCGAGGCGTTCGACGTCGCCGAGCAAGAGGCCGGGGCCTATCGGATCGAGGTGCGACGCAGCTCCGACGATCGCCTCGGGGTGGTGCAGGCGCAGCTCGTGATGGTGTGGAACGAGGGCCGCAGCGACGAGGTGGTGCGGGTCATCCCGCTCACCTTCGATCCCGCGCACGCGCGCTACGCGTACACCGTGACGGGCACGAACGTCACCGATGTCTCGGGCTCGACGGGAGGTGGCCGATGAACGGCGCCCGTTGGATCGGCGCGTCGATCGCGCTGCTGCTCCTCGCCTGCGGCGGCACCGCCCCGCCGCCCCCCACCAGCACGGTCGCGAGCGCGGAGATCATCCGCGGCTCGCTCGTGCTCACCCGCGACGGTGGAGAAGAAACCCTCCTCGATCGAGGCCGCGTCGAGACCGGCGCGACCGCGACGACCTCCAGCGACGGGCGCGCCGCGCTCTTGCACGATCGCGGCGCGTGGGTGCTCATGGATCGCGGCGCCGCCGTGACCGCGACGCTCGAGGGCTTGACGATCACGACGGGGCGCATCTGGATCGATGCGAGCTCCGCCGACGAGACGGTGTTGAGCACGGCGCACGGACGCCTCGTGGTGAGCGGCGCGGCGTTCGCGATGGCGATCGACGGCGCGGGCACCACGGTCTACGTCGGCTCGGGCGAGGTCACCTGGCACGGTCAGGACGGATCGAGCGAGGGCCAAGTGATGCAGGGCGAGACGCTGACCCTGCCCGCGAGCGGCGCGCCTTCGGTCGCGCCCGAGGCGCTGTGGGACGACTGGACCGGCGGCCTCGCGGATCCTGCGCGCGGGCGCCTCCGCACCCGAGATCCCGTCGGCACCCTGCGGGGTCGCGCACCCTACGAGTACGGCGTCGCGCGCACCCCGCTGCCGGTGCGGAGCCACGAGGTGCACGTCAGCATCGAGGGCGATCTCGCCGTCACCGAGGTGGTGCAGACCTTCTTCAACGCGCGCAGCGACACCCTCGAGGGCGTCTGGCAGATCCGCATCCCCGACGGCGCGATCGTCGAGTCGTTCGCAGTGAACAACGGCTACGGCTTCATGGAGTCGGTGCCGCAGCCCATCCAGCTGAACTCCGGCTACGCCCTCAACTGGATGGGCAACGACTTCTACGACAACCGCCTGAGCTACGACGGACCGGGTCGCTTGCGCGCGCGCATCTACCCGATCGCGAACGGCGCGACCGTGCAGGTCCGCATCCGCTGGACCGAGTGGCTCGCGCGCAGCGGTGATCGCCGCACCTACGTCTATCCGATGCGCGGCGACGGCGAGCCCCCGCTGCTCGGCGAGTTCATCCTCGACGTCGACACCACGCGCGCCGCGGCGAGCGCGTTCCGCGCGGGCATGGGCGCCGTCAGCGAGCCGGGCCGCGTCGCGCTGCGCATGTCGGATCACCGCCCGCGCGCCGACTTCACCCTCGACCTCTACGACGCGGCCGGCGCCGCACACGCGCCTGCGACCGCGTACGTGGTGAGCGGCAACGCCGAGGCGGGCAGCGTCGCGACCGAGGGCGACGAGCGCTACGTGCTCTTCGACCTCGACGGCGCCGCGATCACCGAGGCCGCGGGCGGCGCGGCGGCGGAGGCGTCCCCGCTCTCGCTCGTCCTGCTCCTCGACAGCTCCGGCGCGACGGATCCCGAGGACCTCGAGATCGCGCGCGCCGTCGTCGAGTCGGTGCTGCGTCAGCTCGCGCCGACCGATCGGGTCACCCTGCGCGTCGCCGACGTGACCGCGCACGTCCCCGAGGGCGGCGCGGAAGAGCTGGTGGCGCCCGACGACGCGCACCGCGAGGCGATCCTCGACTCGCTGAGCCGCCTCGAACCGAGCGGCGCGACCGATCTGGGCGAGAGCCTGCGCGCGGCGGCCACGCTGCTCGCGGGTCAGCCGCGCGGCGCGGTGCTCTATCTGGGCGACGCGCTGCCGACGACGGGCGGGCTCGACGCGAGCAGCCTGCGCACCACGCTCGCGACGCTCGACGATCCGCCGCGCTTCTTCGGTCTCGCGATCGGCGACGGCGCGAACCTCGATCTCTTGCGCGCGCTCTTCGGCGACGGAGCGCAGGCCGTGCGCGATCGCGAGACGGCCTCGCGCACGGTGATGTCGCTCTTGGCCGAGGCCGCGCGTCCGACCCTGCGCGGCGTCACGGTCGCGCTCGGCGAGAGCATCGAGCGCGCGTTCCCCAGCGGCGCGCTCAGCCTCGGGCAGAGCGCGCACCTCTACGTGGTGGGTCGTCAGGCGGGTGAGCTGCCGACCGAGATCTCCGTCCGTGGCACCCGCGAGGGCGCGCCCTTCGAGGTCACGCTCCCGGTCACTCGGGGCACGGTCACCGATCGGGGCGACATCCGCCGTCGCTGGGCGAGCGCGCGGCTGCGCGAGCTGCTCGATCAGGACGCGGGCCGCGAGGCGCTCGTCGAGCTGGGCACGCGCTTTGGGATCGTGACGCCGTGGACCGTGCTGCAGGTGGGCGGCGGCCTCACCAACCCCGTGCCGTTGGTGCGCTTCTTCGATCACGATCCCCTCGAGACCCCGTGGGGCCTGGGCGGGGGCGGCGCGTCGGTGACCTCGACCGCGCTCTCGAGCGACGCCGAAGGCTGGCGACGCAGGCGCAGCGCGAGCCGCGGCGCGAGCTTGGACGAGGGCGCGCCCGAGGCGACGTGGGCGTCTCGGGTGACCGCGGCGGATGCGAGCGCGGGCGCCAGCGCGGCGGCCCCGACGGGCGACGGGGGCCTCGCGCGCGCCGCCGTCGAGCGGACGCTGACCACCAGCGAGCGCGGTCCGCGGCAGTGCTACGAGCGCCGTGCGATCGTGCGCCCGGACCTGTCGGGCTCGGTGAACGTCACCGTGAGCGTCGGCGGGGACGGAACCACGCGCGGCGAGCCGATCGTGAGCTCGACGTTCAGCGACAGCGAGGTCGAGGACTGCATCCGCACGGAGGTCAGCGGCCTCTCGTTCCCCGAGACCGGCAGCAGCAGCACCACCGTGGTCACCCACGTCTACGTCTTCCGTGCGCCGGAGCGCGAGCTCGGCTCGCGTCGCACCTGCAGCGACGCCAGCCGCGAGACCCTCGAGAGCCGCCGCACCCTGTGGACCGAGCGGCTCGCGCAAGCGCCCGGCGTCGAGGGCGCGCTCGGGGTGTACCGCGCCGCGCGCGGCGCGTGCGAGCTCGACTCGTGGCGCGCCAAGCGGACGCTGATCGATCTGATGCTCGCGCAGCTCGGCGGCCTCTACCTGCGGGTGCAGGTCTACCAAGCGCTCCGCGGCGATCCCGCGGTGGGCAGCTACCTGCGCCGCGCGATCTTGCTCGCCGTCCGCAGCCCGTCGGACATCGCGTTCGTGCGCTCGCAGATGGGGCTCGAGCCCGGCGTCGAGTGGTGGGTCTTCTCCCGCCTCTGGGCCCGGAGCAGCGCGCCCGCTGCGCGCCTTCAGCTGGTGCGGCGCTGGCTCGCCGTCGCGCCCGAGGACATCGATCTGCGCCTGCGCCTGCTCTCGCTGCTCGAGCAGACCGGCGAGCTCGCCGAGGCCCGCCGCATCGCGCGCGAGCTGCGCGCCGATCCGTTGGCCGACGCGCGCGCCCGGACCGAAGTGGGTGAGTTCTGGCTGCGCCAAGGCGACGAGCCCGAGGCGCGCCGGGTCTTCTCGGAGATCATCGAGCACACCCCGCTCGATCCCTGGGCGCGTCAGCGCCTCGGCGATCTCTACCGCGCACATCAGTGGTCGGACGACGCCTACCGCGAGTACCAGACGCTCGCGCGCCTTCGCCCCGGCGACGGTGAGGTGATCCTGTTGCTCGCGCGCGCGGCCGCCGACGCAGGTCGCATCGACGAGGCGCTGCGCCTCGAGCAGCGCGTGAGCGAGTCGGCCGAGCCCGGTGTCGCGCCCGGCGCGGAGAGCTCCGCGGCCATCGCCGCGCGCCTCTGGTCGGAGGTGCGGCTGGCGCGCCTCTCGATGGACGCCGACGAGGCTACGCGCGCCGCGATCCGTCGCCGGGTGCGCGAGACCGGCGCGCTGCGCGATCCGCCGGAGGCGATGGTGTTCTTGACCTTCGAGCACCCGGATGACGCGCCGCTGCTCTCGATCCGCTGGCCCAGCGCCGACCGCGCGGGCTCGGGCGAAGCGGCGGGTGATCGCCCGTTCGACGCGGCCGATCTGGGCGCGGTGCGGAGCGGCGTCTTGGCCATTCGCGTGGCTGAGCGCGAGGAGGGTGATCACCTGCTTCAGATCACCCGCGCCGACGCCGAGTCGCTGCGCGATTGGTCGGCCGAGCTGATGGTGATCGTGCACCCGGGCACGGCCGAAGAGCGGGTGATGGTGCAGCCGATCACCCTGAGCCGGACCGAGCGCACCCGCCGCTTCACCTGGTCGGCCTCCGACACGCTCACCCGCGCGCCCTGATCGAGCGATCCCCTCGCGCGGTGGACAGCGCGGGGGGATCGCAACAACCTCGGCGTGGTGTCCGAGCTCTCGGCAGGTGCGCAGCGTCTGCTCGCGTTGGCCCAGCGCCTGCCGCCGACGGCCGAGGACACGCTCGTCGTCGCCGACGGCGCGGCCAGCCTAGCGAGCGCCGCGGGCGACCTGTCGCTCGCCAGCGTCGCGGAGCGCCTCGCGGGCCGAGTGGCGTACGCGATCGGCGATCTCGATCGCGCCGAGTGCCGGCTGCTGCGTGCATCGCAGCTCGCGCGGTCGGTGAACGACGAGCGCAGCTGGGCGCGGGTCGAGCTGTCGCTCTCGTTCCTCGCGTACGACCGAGGCGACACGGCGGCAGCGAGCGCGAAGCTCGACGAGATCGAGCGCGCCACCCGAGGGGGCGAGCACTACCCGGAGGTCGCGTCGTTCCTCCACGGCTACCGCGGCAACCTCGCGCGCCAGCGCGGCAGCTTCGAGCAGGCGCGTGCCCACTACGCGGCGGCGCTCTCCCACGCGGGAAGCGCGGCGGCGGCAGCGCGCGCGACGTTCGCCATGGATCTCGGCGCGACCGAGCTGGCGGCAGGCCACCTCGATCGCGCGCGCGTGTGGCTGCGTCGGGCGCACGAGCTGACCCAGACGCTCGAGCCCGGGCCCTCGCGGGCGCAGCTGCTCCCGCTGATCGCGCACTACGACGCGCTCGCTTCGCTCCTCGGCGCGTCGCCCTCGTCGATCGAGCTCGATGGTCCCACCGTGCTGGGCGAGATCCGTGTGTGGCTCCACGACGCCACCCGAGGAGGCCGGCAGACGCCTCGGATCGATCGCGCGCTCGAGCGCCGGCTCGCGCGCCTCGATGCGGCCGCGACCCGCTACGAGCACGCCCGCTTCGGGATCGGCGTGCTCCGGTCGTTGCTCCACGCGCGCGCGCTCGTCACCTCCGAGGTGCTGGTGGCGCGCGACGGAAGCGAGATCGCGAGCGGCTCGCGGCGCGCCGATCTCCGGACGCGCGATCCGCTTCGCCGAATCGTGGCAGCGCTGCTCGCCCTCGATCCCCACGAGGCGCTGGACGTGCGCGCGCTGGTCGCGTGCGGCTGGCCCGGCGAGCGCATCGATCCTTCGGCGGCGAAGAACCGGGTGCATGTCGCGCTCTCGACGCTCCGCGCGCTGGGCCTCGGTGCGGCGTTGGTTCGACGTGATGGGGGCTACGCCCTCGACCGCACCAAGATCACCGTCGTGTGATCCGCGCTCACACTCCGTCGCGCGGCGCGAGCGCCAGCGCATAGAGGTCCGTGTAGATCGCCGCGCTGTTGCCGAAGCCGAAGAGGATGCGGTCGTGCGCTGCATCCAAGAGGCCGCCGCCGCTGGTGCGCGCGGGGATCGACTCGGGCAACGGCACGTGGGTCCAGCGCTCGTGGCCCCGATCGAGCGAGAGCACATCGATGCCCGGCAGCGACGTCGCGCCATCGGCCGTGCCGCCCCACACGAAGAGCCGGCGGCTCTCCGGGTCGTAAGCGTAGGCCGCGTTGCGCCGCCGCGAGATCCCCTCGCTCGACTCGAAGAGCTGCACCCAACGCGGGCCGCCTCCGTCCGGGGGCGCGAGCTCGAGGGCCCAGGTGTCACCACTCAGCGCGGTGTTGCCAGCTCCGATCTGGCCCCCGAACACGATCACCCGATCGCTCGCCACATCCATCGCGTAGTGAAAGCCGTAGCGTCCAGGCGGCGCGGGACCGGTGACCTCGAGCGGGGTGAAGCCGCCGTCCTCGGTGTAGGCGTGGACCTGGCAGTGCAGGCCGATGCTGCGGGTCTCGACGCCGCACACGGAGAGCCAGCGATCGCGCTCCGCGTCGTGCACGAAGGATCCGGTGTAGCTCCCGAGCAGACCCGGGGCGTCCAGCGCGCTGAAGGTGAGCTCGCTCGCGCTGCCCTCGATCGCCCGCAGTGTCGGCGGGGTGTCGAGCGCCATGTCGGCGCCGAGCTCGGCCCCTCCGAAGTAGAGGAGCGCTCCGTCGAGCCCCGGCGCGACCCGGCCTCCGGGCGGCGGCAGGGCTCCGCCCACGGTGAGCCGCGACCACGTGAGCGTCTCGAGGTCGAAGCGAAACGCGTCGGACGACGGAGTGAACTGCCGCGGCTGGTACACGAAGCCGCCGTAGAGCGCGACGTCGCCGTCCCCGTCGATCCACCACGCGAAGTACTCGCGGCCCGGCGGCGCCTCGGTATCGCTCGCGGTCCAGCTCGCGAGCGGCTCCATCGCGATCGCATCGACCGTCACCTCGAACGTGAGGGTCCCCGTCGAGCACGTCGCGGTGACGCCATGGGTGCCGGCCTCGTAGCCCGCACGCACGATCAGCCGATCCTCCTCACGAAAGACCTCGACCCCCTCGGCGCGCACGTCCGTGAGCTCCGCGGTGAGCGCGGCATCGAGGACCACTTCCGCGCGACCCCCCGCGGCCAGGCGCAGCGGCGACAAGGTGACGCCCCCACACACGGGCGGCGGCGTCGGGGGAGCCGGAGCGTCGCATGCACCGAGCAAGACGAGCGAGCAGACGAACGAGAGGGCGCGAGTGCGATGGAAGGACATGCACCCGAGCGTTGCGTGCGACGTCGAGCCCGGCCGCTTAAACCCGTCGCCCAGCGTCGGCTTTAAGCCCGAATGGCTCGCGGCTCAGCCGGCGATGCGCCGGCGCGCGATCGCGATCGCCGCCAGCACGAGCCACAGCGCCATCGGGGAGCTGCCTCCGCTCGCGGCGTTGCAGCCGCCGCTGGCGCGCGGCCGACCACCCATGCCCGCGTCGGCGCTGCCGATGCCTCCGTCGAAGCCGTCCTCGCCGTCGCCGATGTCCTCGCAGTCGAAGACACACACCATCGTTCCGTCCTCGGGATCGCACGCGTCGCCGACGCCGTCCTCGTCGCGATCGCCCGAGGGCGGGGACTCGCTGAGCGCCGGGCAGAGATCGTCGACGTCCTCGATGCCATCGCCATCCACGTCCAGATCGCAGGCATCGCCGATCCCGTCGCCGTCGAGATCCTCGGTGTCCGAGTCGTCGTCGGGGCAGAGATCCATCTCGTTCTCGACGCCATCGCCGTCGCGATCCGGATCGCACGCATCGCCCAGGCCATCGCCGTCGAGATCGTCGACGTCGACCTCGCCGCCGGCGCAGAGGTCCATGACCGGCAGATCGAAGCCGTCGTCGCAGACGTCGCCGATGCCGTCGCGATCGATGTCGCTCTGATCGGGGTTCACGTCGAGCCAGCAGTTGTCGACCGGGTTCGGCACCCCATCGCCGTCGCTGTCACTGACCACCGAGGCCGCCGTGTCGCAGGCATCACCGACCCGATCGCCGTCCGAGTCGGCCTGATCGGGGTTGCGCAAGCCAGGGCAGTTGTCGCCTTCGTCGTCGACCCCGTCGCCGTCGTCGTCGTCGTCGCACACGTCGCCGCGAGCGTCGCCGTCGAAGTTCGCCTGATCGGGGTTGGGTACGCCCGGACAGTTGTCCCGCTCGTTCCCCACTCCGTCGCCGTCGCGATCGTTGTCGCAGACGTTGCCGCGTCCATCGCCGTCGTCGTCGGTCTGACCGCGGTTCCGATCGCGCGGGCAGTTGTCACGCAGGTCGCGGATCCCATCGCGGTCGGTGTCGTCGCAGGCGTCGCCTTCACCATCGCCGTCGAAGTCCGCCTGACCGGGGTTGGGGACCCGCAGGCAATTGTCGTCGCCGTCGCGCACGCCGTCGCCGTCGTCGTCGCGATCGCACGCATCGCCGCGTCCGTCTCCGTCGCGATCGGCCTGACCGGGGTTGGCCACCCGAGGGCAGTTGTCCCGGGTGTCGTTCACTCCGTCGCCGTCGTCGTCCGCGTCGCACGCGTTGCCCCGGCCGTCGTCGTCCAGATCGAGCTGCCCGCGGTTGGGCACGCCCACGCAGTTGTCGCTGCAGTCGTCGGTGCCGTCTCCGTCCCGATCGGCGCAGCAGCTGGCGCTGCGGTAGGTGCGGCCCGCGATCAGCCGACCGCCGCCGGCCTCGCGGAAGCGCAGGTCGCGCGACGGCCCCCAGAGCAGCGCGCTGGTCTGCGCCTGAAAGTGCAGGTGGATGCCGCACGAGTGGCCCGTCTGACCCGCCATCCCGAGCCGCTCGCCGCGGTCCACCCGATCGCCGAGGTTCACGCGGATCGACGCGAGGTGGTAGTAGCCCGTGAAGTAGCCGTCGTGGCGGAGGATGACGGCACGGACCGAGGTGCGGCACGCGGTGGTGCAGCTGCCGCAGCAGGTGCACGCGGCGCCGTCGCGGTTGTAGATCGCGGCGACCACTCCGTCGGCGGCGGCGGCGACCGGGAAGCTCGTCCCGGACTGGCTGATGTCCCACGCGTAGAACTGCCCGCCGTAGTGGCTCACCGAGCCACCCACCCCCTGGGTGACCGTCGCGCTGTCGCCGCACTCGAGCGGCATCGAGACCAGGGGCTGCGCGAGCGCGCCCTCCGCGACGAGGCTCGGAAGGGCGAGGGCGACGAGGAACACGACGGAACGCAGGGCGAGACGGACGGACATGGTCGCCATCATGCCCGGTCCTCTGGCAACCCACGCCTTACAACGCTTGCGCGGTACCTCAGCGGACGCGGCGCCGCAGGAGAAGTCCTGCGATCGACAGGAGCAGGACGCCGAACGAAGCGCCGCGCGCGTGGCCCGCGCTGCAGCCGCCGCGCGTCGTCCCAGGAGCGCCCACGCCGCCATCGGGGCCCACACCCCCGTCGCCGCAGCCATCGACGATGCAGCCGTCGATCGCGTCGAGGACGCCGTCACCGTCCGCGTCGTCGTCACACGCATCGCCGATCCCATCGCCATCGAGGTCGCTCGTGCTCGTCTCGGCGAGATCGGGGCAGAGGTCGTCTTCGTTCGCGACTCCGTCGCCGTCGCGATCGTCGTCGCACCCGTCGCCGATTCCGTCCTCGTCCGCGTCGGCCTGCAGCGCGTCGGGCAGGTCCGGGCAGAGATCGACGTCGTCGAGGAACGTGTCTCCGTCGCCATCGTCGCAGGCGTCTCCCTCACCGTCGGCGTCGCGATCGGCTTGATCGGGGTTGGCGGTCCGCACGCAGTTGTCGGCCTCGTCGGCGACGCCGTCTCCGTCGTCGTCGCCCTGGCACGCATCGCCGCGTCCGTCGCCGTCGCTGTCGCGCTGGCCCGGGTTGGCGACGCGCGCGCAGTTGTCGGCCTCGTCGGCGATCCCGTCGTCGTCGTCGTCGTCGTCGCACGCATCGCCGCGTCCGTCGCCGTCGGTGTCGTTCTGCCCCGCGTTGGCGACGCGCGGGCAGTTGTCGTTCTCGTCCGCGCGCCGATCTCCGTCGTCGTCGTCGTCGCATGCGTCGCCGCGTCCGTCCCCATCGAGGTTCGCTTGGCCCGCGTTGGCCACGCCCGGACAGTTGTCGCGCTCGTCGCCGATTCCGTCGCCGTCGCGATCGGGATCGCACACGTCACCGCGTCCATCTCCGTCCAGATCCGACTGGCCACGGTTGGGATCGCGCCGGCAGTTGTCGCGGTGGTCGCGGATCCCGTCGTCGTCCGTGTCGTCGCACGCGTCGCCGTCGCGATCGCCGTTGAAGTTCGCTTGATCGGGGTTGGGGACGTTCGGGCAGTTGTCGCGCTCGTCGCGCACTCCGTCGCCGTCGTCGTCGCCATCGCACGCGTTGCCTCGTCCATCGCCGTCGCGATCGGCCTGGCCTGCGTTCGGAGCGCGCGGGCAGTTGTCGCGTCCGTCGTTCACCCCGTCGCCGTCGACGTCGGCGTCGCACGCGTCGCCGCGACCGTCGTCGTCGAGGTCGGCTTGGCCTCGGTTGGGGACGCCGGGGCAGTTGTCGCTGCAGTCGTCGCGGCCATCGCCGTCGCGATCCGCGCAGCAGCTCGCGCTGCGGTAGCTGCGCCCGGCGACCAAGCGCCCACCGCCCGCCTCGCGAAAGCGCAGATCGCGCGAGGGGCCCCAGAGCGCGGAGGTGGTCTGCCCCTGAAAGTGCAGGTGGATGCCGCACGAGTGGCCGGTCTGTCCCGACATCCCGAGCCGCTCGCCGCGATCCACGCGGTCGCCCACCCGCACCCGGATCGAGCTCAGGTGGTAGTAGCCGGTGAAGAAGCCGTCGTGCCGCACGATCACCGCGCGCACCGAGCGGCGACACGCGTCCGTGCAGCTCCCGCAGCAGGTGCACGCCGCGCCGTCGCGGTTGTAGATCGCTGCGACCGTCCCGCTCTCTGCGGCCGCGACCGGGAAGCTCGTGCCGCTCTGGCTCAGGTCCCACGCGAAGAACTGACCGCCCGTGTGGCTCACCGAGCCGCCGACGCCCTGGGTGACCGTCGCGCTGTCGCCGCACTCGAGCGGCATCGACACCAGCGGCTGCGCGCTCGCGATCGCGGGACAGAGCAGGAAGATCGGGATCGCGACGAGGCGGAGCGCGTTCATCGCGCGAGCATGCGCGCGCGGCGCGCCGCGATCCCTTACACGCGCTGCGCGCGCGCGGCGTGCCTCACATCCCGAGCCAGAAGCGGATCGTGGGATCGCGGCGGGCGACCCGGGCGATCGGCGCGGTGCGGACGGTCGCGGGCGGCATGCCGGGCAGGCGCTCTCCTTCGTCCTTCGCTTCGGCCTTCGCAGGCACGTCGCGCCTCAGCGTGGGGAGCCAGCCGCTGCGCTTCTTGGGCTGGGTGAGCAGAACGGGGGCCGTGCGCGCGTGGAGCTTCGGCGCGGGCTCGCCCACCAGGGTGTCGGAGACGATCACGCTCGGCTCGAGCATGTGCTTCTCGAGCTTCTTCTCCCGGATCCCCAGCGAGGCGAAGAACGCCTCCTCCTTCTCGTCCTCGGTCAGCTCGGGCTCGAACGCGGGCACGTCGATGCAGGTCGCCGCGAGCTCCTCGAGCTCGCCGGTCAGCCGCCGCTGGATGGCCATCAGATCGGGGTCGCCCGCATCGAACGTGAGACCCTTCTCGAT
Source organism: uncultured Sandaracinaceae bacterium (assembly GCA_964480175.1). Classification (GTDB taxonomy): domain Bacteria; phylum Myxococcota_A; class Polyangia; order Polyangiales; family Sandaracinaceae; genus CAYZQM01. Next base: position 9,497 of record CAYZQM010000090.1, on the reverse strand, counting down.
CACCTTCAGCGCCTCCGCCTTCTTGCCGGCCTCTTCGAGCGCCAGCGAGAGCAGCGCCGGCTCGTCGCTGTTCGGATCGCGCAGGTAGCGCTTGGTGCGCTCGTTCAAGAGGCGCATCGCCCGGCGGGGCCCCTCGATCAGCGCGAGATCTGCGTCCTTGGCGCCCAGGATCACGGCCCGCTCGGCGACCTCGGCCGCCTTGGTCCCGCGCCCCTCGCGCACCAAGACGCGCGCCAGCCACGCGAAGGCCTCCGCCCAGTCCTTGCCCTCGCGCGCCGCTTCGATGCAGGCCTCGCGGGCCGCGTCGAGCTCGCCGCGCATCAGGTGCGCCCGCCCGCAGGCCAGGAGCAGCTCGGGATCACGCGGGCTCCCGGAGAGTGCCGAGGTTGCTACATCGAGCGCGTCATCGGCCCGGTCCTGGCTGAGGAGATCGAGCGCCAGCATCGCCGGCTCCTCGCGCTCCACCTGCCCTCGGAACCAGAGCATCCGGACGTTCAAGGTGTGATCCCCCCGGGAGGTCGTCGCGATCGAGGTCTGGTGATGCGGGTTCATGTGGGTCATCTCCTACCTCCGCGTATGCCGGACCACCTGGCTCCAGCGCAAGAAAAGTGCGCGGGTTCCTTTGCCCGGCCAAAGCGGCCATCCTCCGGCGCATGCCCCGTGGCGTGATCCTCCTGGTCGACGACGAGAAGAACATCCTCTCCACCCTCTCTCGCGCGCTGCGGGTCGAGGACTTCGAGGTCGACGTCGCGGGCAGCGCGCAGATCGCGCTCGAGAAGGCCAAGGGCCGGGGCTACGACGCGTACCTGCTCGACGTGAACATGCCCGGGATGAGCGGCCTCGATCTGATCGACGCGCTGCGGGCGGCCGAGGTGGCGGCGCCGATCTTGGTGATGAGCGGGCAGGGCTCGATCGACGTCGCGATCGAGGCGACCCGCCGCGGCGCGCACGACTTCCTCGAGAAGCCGATCGGCACCGATCGCTTGCTCGTCTCGCTCGAGAAGGCGCTCGAGTTCCAGAAGGTCAGCGACGAGAACAAGTCGCTCAAGGAGAAGTCCGGCCTCGCGTCGGGCCTGCTCGGCGAGAGCGCGCCGATGCGCAAGCTCAAGCAGCAGATCGAGCTCGCCGCCTCGGCGAACGCGACCGTGCTGATCATGGGCGAGCGCGGCACCGGCAAGGAGCTGATCGCCGCCGCCATCCACGAAGGCAGCAAGCGCAAGAAGGGCCCCTTCGAGAAGCTGAACTGCGCGGCGGTGCCGGCCGATCTGATCGAGAGCGAGCTCTTCGGCCACGAGCAGGGCGCCTTCACCGGCGCCACCCAGAAGCGGCGCGGCAAGTTCGAGCGCGCGCACAAGGGCACGCTCTTTCTGGACGAGGTCGGCGACATGCCGATGCCGATGCAGGCCAAGCTCTTGCGCGTCCTGCAGGAGGGCGAGCTCGAGCGGGTGGGCGGCAGCGAGCTGATGAAGATCGACGTGCGCGTGGTGGCCGCCACCAACAAGGCGATGGACAAGGCGATCCAGGACGGGCAGTTCCGCGCCGATCTCTTCGATCGCCTCAACGTCGTGCCGCTCAAGGTGCCATCCCTCCGCGAGCGCACCGAGGACATCCCTGCATTGAGCAAGCACTTCTTGCACGTCGCCTGCGTGGCCAACGACCGCCGCGACAAGGAGCTCACGCCCGCCGCGATCGCCTTGCTGAGCAAGTACGATTTCCCCGGCAACGTGCGCGAGCTGAAGAACCTGATCGAGCGCCTGGTGATCCTCGGCCCCGAAGAGGAGATCGGCGAGCGAGACGTGCGAGCGCATCTGCCCATCTCGGGCGGAGGCAGCGGAGGCTACTACCGCCCCGGCACCGCGCTGAGCGCGATGATGGACGAGGTCGAGCGCGATCTGGTGGTGCGCGCGCTGGAGCACCACCAGGGCCACGTGACCAAGACCGCCGAAGATCTGGGTCTGGAGCGAAGCCACCTCTACAAGAAGATGAAGGCCCTCGGCATCCGCCGCGGCACCGAAGACAACGACGCCTGATCGCGCATCGTCCGACTCCGTAGCGGCCGCTTGGCTCGACGGCTGGACCTGAGTCTGCAGCTGTCCCGATTTCTGGTGCTGGCGCTGCAGCTCTCCGGCCTCTGACGCTGTCTGTGGTTCTGACGCTGTCTCTGGTCCTGCGTCTGTCTCTGCGTCTGTGTCTGTCTCTGTCTCTGCGTCTGTGTCTGTCTCTGTCTCTGTCTCTGTCTCTGCGTCTGTGTCTGTCTCTGTCTCTGCGTCTGTGTCTGTCTCTGTCTCTGCGTCTGTCTCTGTCTCTGCGTCTGTCTCTGATTCTGCTTCTCTGAACTGGATCGGTCGCGGGCACGGGCGCGGGCGCGGGTCTGAACGAGAGTTCGAATCCGGGGATGCCCCCATCCGCCCGGTCCTCGGCCTTCGGCCTGCGGGCGGGCTGTTCCCCCAAATCGTCGCTTCGCTCCTCAGGGGGAACGCGTCGCGAAGATCGGCTCGCTCGTCGCCGTGGGCGGTACAGAGCGCTGGTGCTCGTGCCAGCCTCCGCTATCCTCTCGACCAATCTCGGTATGCCCAGCAAGTCGCCCATTGATGTAGTGGATTCGTTGGCCGGGGCCGCGAGCCGTAAGGCACGAATCGAGCGGGCCGTAGCCGCACGCGCTATTGCGGCCGCCGTCAAACTGAGTGGGTACCAGCGGCACGTGCGTGTTCTTCGTGCCGCGCAAGCCCTCGCGGACGCTGCGACGATGGAGATCGCCCGATGCCTTCATTCTCAACGCGACTGCTCTCCGCACCTCTTGACTTGGTCAACGATGACGCTCGCCCGCAACGCGATGAGCGTCCTCCGACCGTTCAGCGTCGAGATCGCATACCCGCTCGGCATTCACTACCTCGTTTCCGACCGTGATGGTATTGCGCGTGCGCGTGCTCTGGCGACGTGGACACTTGCGGATGGTCGTTGTGTCGACACCGAGTCCGCGGACGTCCTCTCATTCATTCGTGACGCCGATGTGTGGCCAGCAGCATACTCGAGGAGTCCGCGTTCGAGCTACTCGACCCTTGCACGAGGGATCCGAGAGCGACGCGACGAGCTCGTTGCAGATGCGGTTGCGCAGGCCGCGTTGTCATATGAACGGGGCGGAACAGGGGCCCTTCGCGGTCTTTCTCCGCTCTCTTGGATTCCCCTGCCGCTGCTCCTCGCGCGCGAAGAGTGCAAGCAGCTGGACGTGGTGTGGTGCGATCCCGGCGCGAGGTCTTGGAGCATGTGGCGCACGTTCTCGCCAACACGCCATGTTGCAGTGATGTCTTCGATGGAGCACCAGGTCCTCGAACTAGTCGCATCCATGCGGTCGTACATCCTGGAGAAGCGAGCATCGACGAGCCGTCAGCAAAGCCGCCTTGGAGAGAAGGACGAGCAAAGGCTGTCCCAGGTGGCGTTGGATATCGCAGATGCGATTGGGGCGATCCTGCCGCAGCCCAAGCGGCGTTCGGGAGGCCGACGCTCACGTTGATCGTCGCCGGCTCAGCGCCCGAAGCGCATGCCGGCCAGTGCCGCGACGAATCCCCTCGGCGGGATCGTCCACACCGTCTCGCCCCGCACATCCCAGCGATCGAGCAGCGCGTTCGCCGCCATGATCCCGCTCGCCGCCGCGCGCTCCATCAGCGCCGTCGGGAACGGCAGCTTCACCCAGTCGCCCGCGAGCGCGACGTTCCCGTAGACCGTTCCGACCTTCGGGCGCAGCGCGCTCGAGCCGGGGGCGAACGCGGGGCGATCGGCGTCCCGCAGGAACACGTCGTGGATGACGCTCGCGCGCGACAGCTCGGGGTAGAGCTTCGTCAGCGTGGTGAAGAGCTCGGTGCGCACGTCCTCGTCGCTGCGATCCTTGCTGACGCCGAACGCCCAGAGCTGCACCACCGAGCCGCCGGTGCGCAGCGCCCAGCGCCGCGACTCGCCCTCGAGCCGATCGAAGAGCGCGATGCCGTCGAGCAACCCGTTGCCCACGACGGCGGTGTACGCGGGTCGCCCGGGATCGGCGGGGCGATCGAGGAAGAGCCGGAAGACCACGAACGACGGGCCGGTCTGCAGCGCGTCGATCCCCTTGATCAGCTCGGGCGCCATCGACAGATCGGGCGATGCGGCGAAGAGCTGCTTGGTGCCGCGCACGTCGAGCGCGAGCACCGCGCCTTCACCCTCGAACGATCCGGCGTTGGCCTCGATCAGCACCTTGTCGCCCTTGCTCGAGCACACCTGCTCCGCGCGCCCTCCGAGCAAGACCTTCACGCCGAGCGAGCTCAAGTAGCGCCCGAAGGGCGCGAAGAACGCGTCGCTCGTCGGCTCTTCGGGCACCTCGAACGCGAGGCCCTCCGGGTTGCCCAGGAAGTGAAAGTGCAGGAGCAGGAGCATCTCCGCCGCCGACACCGTGCCCTCGTCGTGGAACGCGCCGTGGCAGAAGACCCGGAACAAGAGCTCGCGCGCGCGCGGCGGCAGCGCGAGACGATCGAGGTAGCTCGCCGCCGTCTCGTGATCGTGCGCGCCGTAGCTCTTGGTGGGATCGAAGGTCAAGAGCGCGCGCACCGAGTCGACGTCGAGCGCCCGCAGGTCCGCGAGCGACACGAAGGGCGTGCGGCGCAAGAGCGCCATCACGTTGAGCGGCGGACTGGTCGGTAGGCCCGCGAAGGACTCGACCTTTCGCTCTTGGCCGATGACCGGGTAGTCGCTCAGCGTGCGGAGCGAGCGCAGCTCCGGATCGATGCGCCGGAGCAGCGAGCGGAGGTTGTAGTACTGCCGAAAGATCGCCGGGAAGCCCCGCTCCATCCGGAAGGTCTCGCCGTCCGGCAGCTTCTCCGGATAGGCGGCGGCGCGCCCTCCGAGGAAGGGCTCGCGCTCGAGCAGGGTGACCTCGACGTCGCGCTCGGCGAGGACGGTGGCCGCGGCGATCCCCGCGATGCCGCCTCCCACGACCACCACCCGGATCCCCTTGTCCACCCGCTCGCGCGTGCCTCGGAACGCTCCCCGCAGCTCCTTTCGGGAGCTCTGGAGCCTGCTCTCGAGCGAAGCGATGGAGGTCGGGGGCGATGCCAATGCGGCCCGATCTCGCCCCAAAGTGCTTCGCACCGCAAGGACTATCCCGGCGCGGTCGCGCGCCGGGGGATCACCCGTGACTTGCGCCGCTCGGGGGCTTCGGTCACATTGCCGGCCCTTCCGATCCCGGAGGGCATCTCTAGATGGCGGCCTGCGTGGTGACCCTGCCCAGGCTCGAACAGGAAAACGGCCATATGTACGCAGTGATCAAGACCGGCGGTAAGCAGTACCGCGTGTCCGAGGGCGACCGCCTTCGGGTCGAGAAGCTCCCGGGCGAGCCCGGCGCGACCGTCACCTTCGAGGACGTGCTCATGATCGGCGGCGACAAGGTCGCGGTCGGCACCCCGAACGTGAAGGGCGCCAAGGTCAGCGCGACCATCACGCTTCAGGACAAGGACAAGAAGGTCATCGTCTTCAAGTTCAAGCGCCGCAAGAACTACCGCCGCAAGCGCGGTCACCGCCAGGCGTTCACCGAGCTCAAGATCACCGGCATCACCGGCTGACGCGGAAGGACCACTCAGATGGCACACAAAAAAGGTCAGGGCAGCTCCCGCAACGGTCGCGACAGCAAGGCGCAGCGCCGGGGCATCAAGGTCTACGGCGGCCAGGACGTCGTCGCGGGCAACATCCTCGTTCGCCAGGTCGGCAGCACCATCCACGCGGGCGAGAACGTCGGCGTCGGCAGTGACTTCACTCTCTGGGCGCGCGTCGACGGCATCGTGAAGTACGAGCGCTGGGGCAAGACCCGGCAGCGCGTCGCGGTGTACGAGAAGGGCGATCCCCGTCTGACGGCGTGATCGACGACGCCACCCGATCGGGGGCGCAGAGGAAGCGGGTCTCGCCGTCGGTGAGGCTCGCTTCGTCGTTTCTGGGCTGCGATGACTGACGCATCGAACGCGCGCGAGCCGGAGACCAACCAGGTCGAGCTCGATCGGATGCTGGTGGGCGTGGCGCGACGCGCGCGCCTCTTGCCCGCGCTGGTCCCCGACAACGTCGTCTCCGAGCGCGCGCGGCTGCTCGATGGCCTCGAGAACGGTCGACCGGTGGAGCCGCGCTGGCTCTTCTCGCGCCAGTGCCCTTCGCGCGCGATCTTCGACGCGCTGGACGCGGCGCGCGCCCGCACCCGTGGCCTGCCGGGCTTCGTCGCCGATGCCTACCTCGAGCGACTCGACGAGCTCGAGATCGATCTCCACATCCTCGGCGCGCTCGCGGATCCCCACGGCAGCAAACGGGCGCGCGCGCTCGGCAAGCGCCGCTTCGGGACAGGAAGCGATCGGGTGAACGGGGAGGTGCTGCACGACGTCGCGCGGCGCTGGCTCGACGAGGTCGGTGAGGTCACCGAGGAGCCGCGCACCGTGCCCGCAGAGGGTCCCGAGTCGCTCGCGTCCGCGATGCGGTCGGTGGCGAGCGCGGCCGGCCTCGGCCTCGAGGTGAAGGTCGAGCCCCGCTTGGCGGCGGGCGCGGCCACCGGCGATCGAACGATCTTCCTCGCCGATCGGCGCTTCGGCGTGCGCGAGTCACGGCGCCTGATCGCGCACGAGATCTTGGGCCACGCGGTCGCGGCGGAGAACGGCCGCTACTGGCCGCTCGGGATCTTCAGCGCGGGCGCCGCCGACGCGTTCGCGGATCAAGAAGGTCTCGCGCTCGTCCTCGAAGAAGAAGCGGGCGTCTTCGATCCGGAGCGCCGCCGCACGCTGGCGCTCCGGGTGCTCGCGTCCGACTGGGTGCACGACGGCGCGAGCTTCGTGGAGGTCGCCACCCGGCTCTCGCGGGAGCACGGGCTCGGCCCGGCCGCGGCGCTCGCGATCGCGGAGCGCACCTGCCGCGGCAACGGCGTCGCGCGCGACGTCGCGTACCTGCGCGGCTACTTGCGGGTGCGGAGCGCGATCGACGGCGGCCTGCCGCTGAGCGCTCTGCGCGCCGGGAGGATCTCGATCGCGCTGGCGCAGAAGCTGAAGCGCTTGAGCGAGCTCGAGGTCTCGCCGATCCTCCCCCTGCGCGATCCGATCACCACGAGCGTGATGTCCGCCGTCGCCTGAGCGACTTGCACCGCGGTCGCTCGTCGCGCACGTTCGCGCGCACGATGGAGGAGCGGATGCGATGGGCTTCCTTGGGTTGCGTGATCATCGCGCTCTGCTCGGGCGCGCCCGAGCTCGTATCGGCGCAAGAGACGGCGCCTCCGTCAGCGCTCACTCCACCTCACGCGATCGAGCTGGAGGGTGCGCTCGCGTACACCCACGCGACGAGCTTCGGCGGGACCACCACGTTCGTCGGGCTCTCGGGCGGTCTCGCGACGAACGCGCGCCTTCGGGCGCTCACCGTTCCCCAGGACGACGACGCGGCCGTCCTGCTCGACGTCGATCTGACGTGGCGCTTCTGGGTGGCGGGCGCAGTTCGCGACGATGGGGCATCCATCTGCTGCCGCGCCCTGAACCCGTACCTCGGCGCATCGGTCGGGTGGCAAGACACATCGCTGCGCGGCCGCATCGGCGCGGGCCTCACCCTGCCGCTGACCAACGCGTTCGACTTCGGCGGTGGCGCGGAGCGGTCCGTCTGGTTCGCGGGCGACGTCGCGTTCGCCTACCGCGACGGATGGATCGCGATGGGCGAGACGATGGCGATCGTCCTGCGCACCGACTGGGAGTGGCGGCACGAGTGGCTGCGGGTGGGCGCCGAGGGCGCGCTGGCGCTGATGATCCCGGTGCGCCGGAGCGACGCGGTCATGCCGATCGATCCGTTCACCCGCTACCAGGTCTACGCGAGCGCCGCGGCGGTGATCGATCCGTGGATCGAGCTGGGGCTCCGCGTCGGGCTCGCTGGCTGGACGGGGATCGACCCGCGCTTTCCGACGCGCGTGGGACGCGACGAGTACGGTGGGCTGCCGGGAGCGCCGAACGTCGACGAGGCCCAGGTGAGCGTGATGCCCTTCGTGCGGGGCCGCCTCGCTCCAGGCTTCGTCGAAGCGCGCACGATCGTCTTCCTCGATCACCCGAGCGGTGTGCTGAGCCACGCCAGCCACCTCACGTTCTCGGTCGCCGTGGGCGTCGAGCTCGACTGAGCGCGAGCCCGACACGAAAGAAAGGTGCGGCCCGGGCTGGGGGGCGAGCCCATGCTTGGCCGATGACCGGCATGAACGTCGCGCTGCTCGATGATCCCCAGGTGCTGCCGTTCGCGCCGATCCTCTGGCTCGCGTGGGCCGATGGGGATCTCCAAGCGCCCGAGCGCGCGCTCATCGCGGAGCGCCTGCGCGATGCGCCCTGGCTGCGGCCCGAGGCCCGCAAGCGCATCGAGGCGTGGCTGGACGCGGCGCACCCGCCCTCGGCGGCCGAGCTCGCCGCGCTGCGGGCGCTGATCGATCGCGCGCGCAGCACGCTGAGCGACGGACAGCGCAGCTCGCTCCTGCTCGTGGGCCAGGCGATGGCCGGCCCCGAGGCGAACGACGCGTCGAAGAAGGCGGCCGCCGAGCTCATCGCGCTCCTGGGTCTGCGCGGCGAGCCCGCGCCCGATCGCCCGGCGCTCGAGCAAATCGCCGTGCCGACCGATGCGCTCTTGCGGGTGCTCGACGGCGATCGACCGGAGGTGCGTGCCCGGGTGCGCGCGTTCCTCGACGATCCCGAGCGCCGCATGTACGGCCTGAGCAAGGACGAGCAGCGAGAGAAGGTCCGCGGCTGGCTGAAGGATCTGGCGGCCGCGAAGCTCACCGAGCTCTCGTTCCCCGGGGTGACCTCGGACGTCGCCGATCTGCGTGACTTCATGACGGCGTTCGAGACGCTCGCGCTCGGCGATCTGTCGCTGGTGGTCAAGGCGGGCGTGCAGCTCGGGCTCTTCGGCGGGAGCCTCTACTTCCTCGGCACCGAGCGGCACCGCGCGCACCTGGCCGATGTCGCCTCGCTGAAGATGCTCGGCTGCTTCGCGATGAGCGAGGTGGGTCACGGCAGCAACGTCGCCGAGCTCGAGACCCTCACCCGCTACGATCACGAGCGCCGCGAGCTGATCGTCCACACCCCGCGTGAGTCGGCGCGCAAGGACTGGATCGGGGGCGCCGCGCGCGACGCGCGCTTCGCGACGGTGTTCACCCAGCTGGAGGTGAGCGGTGAGCAGCACGGGGTGCACGCGGTGCTGGTGCGGATCCGCGACGACGACGGCGAGCCGATGCCGGGCGTGCGCCTCGGCGACTGCGGGCTGAAGATGGGCCTCAACGGCGTCGACAACGGCCGCATCTGGTTCGACCAGGTGCGGGTGCCGGTCGCCAATCTCCTCGATCGCTTCGCGCAGATCGACGCCGAGGGCTGCTACCAGAGCTCGATCGAGAGCTCGAGCCGCCGCTTCTTCACCATGCTCGGGACCCTCGTGGGAGGACGGGTCTCGGTGGGCAGCGCTGGCGTGAGCGTCGCCAAGAGCGCGCTCGCGATCGC
>CAYZQM010000089.1:22924-23256 GCA_964480175.1 uncultured Sandaracinaceae bacterium | reverse complement strand
CGGCTACTGCGCGGGCCAGCTCTCCTGGCGGGTGGGCTTTCTGATCAACGTCCCTGCGGGGCTCGCGCTCGGCCTCGTCGCGATGCGCTCGATCCCGGCGGACGCCGGCGCCTCCGCAGCGCGCCGCTCGGCACGGGGCTTCGATGTGCCCGGGGCGCTCGCTTCGACTGGCGGCATGTTCGCCCTCGTCTACGGCATCGTCCGCGCGGCAGAGCGTGGCTGGCGCGAGCCGCTCACGGCAGCGAGCCTGGGCGCCGGTGCGCTGCTGCTCGCGGCCTTCGTGCTCATCGAGCGGCGCACCGAGCACCCGATGATCCCGCTTCGGCTCTTCG
>CAYZQM010000089.1:13004-22914 GCA_964480175.1 uncultured Sandaracinaceae bacterium | reverse complement strand
CGTGAGGCGCGCGGGCGCCTACGCCGCGCGCGCGCTCTTCATCGGCGCGCTGGTGGGCTTCTTCTTCTTCACCACGCAGCACCTGCAGCGCGCGATGGGGATGAGCCCGCTGGAGGCGGGCGTTTCGTTCCTTCCAGTGTCGATCGCCAACTTCGTCGCGGCGCTCGCGGTGCCTCCGCTCGCGCGCAGGATCGGCCACGGAGGCCTCGCGACGCTCGCGATGCTGCTCCTCGCGACGGGCCTCTTCTGGATCGCACGCACCACGGCGCACGCATCGCTCACGGATCTCGTGCCCCCGATGATCCTGATCGGCATCGGCAACGGGTTGGGCCTCGCGCCGCTCACGGTCGCCGGGATCGCCGACGTCGCCCCCGACGATCACGGCGCGGCCTCGGGCGTGGTCAACGCGTTCCACCAGCTCGGCGGCTCGCTGGGCCTGGGCATCCTCGTGGTGGTCTTCTCGTCGTCGAGCACGACGGGCACCGAGCTCGAGGTGCTCACGGCGCGCGTCGCGGCCTCCAACACCGGCGCCGCGCTCATGAGCGTGGTCGGCGCGCTGGTGTGCCTCGCCACCCTCGTCCCCACCGACGGCGCGCGATCGTCGCGCGCTCCCCTCCCCGTCTCCATCGATCACGAGAGGAACGCAGCATGAAGAAGCGAACACTGGGCAAGGATCTCGAGGTCTCCGCGATCGGCTACGGGTGCATGGGCTTGAGCTTCGGCTACGGCAGCGCCGTCGACGAGGCCACCGGCATCTCCCTCATCCGCTCGGCCTACGAGCAGGGCGTCACGTTCTTCGACACGGCAGAGGCGTACGGCCCCTTCACCAACGAGACGCTGCTCGGCAAGACCGTCGCGCCGTTCCGCGATCGCGTCGTGCTCGCCACGAAGTTCGGGTTCAAAGACGGCGTCGCGAGCAGCGGCCTCGACAGCCGCCCCGAACGCATCCGCGCGGTCGCCGACGCCGCGCTGAAGCGCCTCGGCACCGATCGCATCGATCTCTTCTACCAGCACCGGGTCGATCCGAACGTCCCGATGGAAGACGTCGCGGGCGCGGTGAAAGAGCTCATCGCCGAGGGCAAGGTCCGGCACTTCGGCCTGTCGGAGGCGGGCGTCGAGAGCATCCGCAAGGCGCATGCGGTCCAGCCGGTCACCGCGCTGCAGAGCGAGTACTCGCTGTGGTGGCGCGAGCCCGAGCAGCAGATCCTGCCGCTGCTCGAGGAGCTCGGGATCGGCCTCGTCGCGTTCAGTCCGCTCGGCAAGGGCTTCCTCACCGGCGCGATCGACGCGAGCACGTCGTTCGACGCGAGCGACTTCCGCAACATCGTGCCGCGCTTCTCGGCCGACGCGCGCGCGTCGAACCAGGCGCTCGTCGAGGCGGTGCGCGCGATCGCGGACGCCAAGGGCGTGACCCCCGCGCAGATCGCGATCGCGTGGGTGCTCTCGCAGCGCCCGTTCATCGTTCCCATCCCGGGCACCACCAAGCAGCATCGCCTGGACGAGAACCTGAAGGGCGCGAGCGTCGAGCTGAGCGCCGCGGAGCTGAAGACCATCGGCGAGCGCCTGGCCACCATCGAGGTCCACGGCGCCCGCTACCCCGAGAAGCTCGCGGCCATGGTCGGACGCTGAGCACCCCCGAGCCACCGAGGAGAGCACCATGAGAGCGGCGACGTTCCACGGACCCCGCGACATCCGCATCGAGACGGTCCCCGATCCCCGCATCGAGAAGCCCACGGACGCGATCGTCCGGATCACCCACACCGCGATCTGCGGATCCGACCTGTGGTTCTACCGAGGGGTGACCCCGTACCAGCCCGGGTGGCGCGTGGGCCACGAGCCGATGGGCATCGTCGAAGAGGTCGGCGCCGACGTGCGCACGGTCAAGCGCGGCGACGTCGTGCTCGTTCCCTTCGCGTTCTCCGATGGCACCTGCGAGTTCTGCGAGCGCGGCCTGCAGACCGTGTGCGCGCACGGCGGCTTCTGGGCGATGAAGAACGACGGCGGCCAGGGCGAAGCGATCCGCGCGCCGTTCGCCGACGGCACGCTGGTGCCGGTGCCCGAGCCGGTGCACGGCGACGACGCGATGCTGCGCGCGCTCTTCCCCCTCACCGACGTGATGGGCACCGGGCACCACGCCGCGGTGTGCGCGGGGCTTCAGGAGGGCGGCACGTGCGTGGTGATCGGCGACGGCGCGGTGGGCCTCTGCGGCGTGCTCGCAGCCAAGCGCATCGGCGCCGAGACGATCATCGCCGTCGGCCATCACAAGGGCCGCCTCGAGCAGGCGCGCGCGTTCGGCGCGACCCACACCATCAGCAGCGAGGACGTGGTCGCCGAGGTGCTCGAGCTCACCAAGGGCGGCGCGCCGCACGTGCTCGAGTGCGTCGGCGCGACGTCGTCGATGCAGACCGCGATCGACGTCGCGCGCCCCGGCGGCGCGATCGGCTACGTCGGCGTCCCCCACGGACCGGCCGAGGACGGAGTCGACATCATGAAGATGTTCTTCAAGCAGCTCACGCTGCGCGGCGGCGGCGCCCCGTGCCGCGCGTACATGCCGGAGCTGATGAAGGACGTGCTCGCCGGTCGCCTCGATCCCTCGCCCGTGTTCGACATGACCGTCGATCTGGATGGCGTGCCCGCGGGCTACGCCGCGATGGATCGCCGCGAGGCCCTGAAGGTCCTGGTGAAGCTCTGAGCCTCGATCAGTGCGCGGCGAGCGCCTCGTCGATCGCCGTCACGAAGACCTCGAGGGGCTGCGCGCCCTGGATCAGGCGATCACCGATGAAGAACGACGGCGTCCCGATCGACGCGCCCGACTCGCGCACCGCCGCCATGTCGGCGTCGATCGACGCCTCGTGCACGTGGGTGTCCAGCGCGCGCCGGAAGCGCGCCATGTCGAGGCCGATGACCGAGGCGAAGCGCTCGAGGTCCTCGCGGGCGAGGCTCCGCTGGTTCTCGAAGAGCAGGTCGTGCATGGCGAAGTAGCCCGCGTCGCCGCGCTGCGCCCTGGCCTCGAGCGCCGCCTCGGCCGCAGCGCGCGCGGACGTGTGGAAGGGCAGCGGGTAGTCGCGGTACACGAAGCGCACCCGATCGCCGTAGCGCTCGATCAGCGCCTCCACGGTCGGCATCACGCGCGCGGAGAAGGGGCACTGGTAGTCCGCGAAGATCTGGACGACGACCGACGCGCGCGCGGAACCTCGGCTGGGCGCGCCGCGAGGGATGGCGATGCGGTAGGGGCGATCCGGCTCGGGCGCGACCGCCGCGACGGGCGCGTCGCCGTCGAGGAACACCGGCGCGGTCGCACCGCCAGCGATGATCGCCTCGTAGAGCCCACGACGACGCGTGCCGCTCGCCAGGCGGGCCCGGGCCCCCGCGAGCGCCTCGTCGATCACGGTGACGAACGCCTCGTAGGGCTGCGCGCCGCGGAGGTTCATGCCGTTGATGAAGAACGACGGCGTCCCGGACGCGCCGAGCCCGCGCACGAGCGATTGGTCCGCTTCGATCACCGCGCGGTGGGTGTGCGCGTCGAGCGCCGCGGAGAAGCGACGGGCGTCGAGGCCGACGCGCGAAGCATAGATCTCGAGCGCAGTACGGCTGAGGACAGCCTGGTTCTCGAAGAGCAGGTCGTGCATCGCCCAGAAGCCGGCGTCGCCCCGCTGCACGTGCGCCTCGATCGCCGCTTCGGCCGCGAGCTCGGCGTCGGTGTGGAAGGGCAGCGGGTTGTGCCGGAACACGATGCGCAGCTCGCGCCCGTAGTGCTCGACGAGCTGATCGATCGTGGCCTGCACCCGCGCGGAGAAGGGGCACTGGAAGTCGGCGACGACCACCATCGTGACCAGCGCGTCCGCGCGGCCGCGCATCGGCCGCCCGTCGAGGGGCACCCGGTAGACGGCGTGCGGATCGGGGCGCCGCCCGGCGGGTGCCGCGACCGACGGCGGAGGCGCCGGCGGCGTGGTGGGTGCGCCGCGCATCAAGCGTTCGTAGTAGTTGGCGCGGCTCGCTCGACGGGTGGCGATCGCCGCGCGCGCCCGTCCGAGCTCGTCGTCGATCATCGCCTGGATCACCTCGTACGGCTGCGCGCCCACCATCGAGCGGCCGTTGATGAACATCGCCGGGGTACCGCTCACCCCGATGGCCCGCCCCGCCTCCAGATCTCGATCGACGGCGGCGCGGTGGGTGCCCTCGTCCAGCGCGCGCCCGAAGCGCGGCACGTCGAGACCGATCGCGGCGGCATACGCGTCGAGCGCGCTGCGACCGAGCTCTCGCTGGTTCTCGAAGAGGAGATCGTGCATCGCCCAGAAGCCGGCGTCGCCGCGCTGCGCGTAGGCCTCGCGCGCGGCCTCGGCAGCGGGGTGCGCGTGGACGTGGAACGGCAGCGGCGTGTCGCGCCAGACGATCCGCACGTCGGCCGGGTGCTCCTCCAGGATCCGAGCGAGGGTCGGCTCGAGGCGCGCGCAGAACGGGCACTGAAAATCGCTGAAGAGCACGATCGTCACGAGCGCGCACCCGCTCGGCGTCGTCGGTGATGGTGTCGCCTCCGCGCGGCTGCGCATGCACCTCCGCAGCCGCCCACGACGAGCCAATCAGAAGCGCGAGCCACAACCACGAGATCCCAGGTCGTCCCATGCGGCGCGATGTAATGGGCCGCCCGACGACGAGCCACCCGCCGAGTGCGCACGCGCCGAGCAGGCGAACCCGGGAGGGCGCGTGCGCTACGAAGGCGCCGCGAGCCAGCACATGCACGGGGGACGGGGCCACGAGTGCGCGTGCGCTACGAAGGCGGCGCGAACCCGCGAGTCAGCACATGCACGGGGGACGGGGCCAGGGAACGGGGGCGCCGAGGGCGCGTGCGCTACGAAGGCGGCGCGAACCCGCGAGCCAGCACATACACGGCGGTACGGGGCCACGAGGGCGCGTGCGGCGGAGGCAGCGCGAGCCAGCACATGCACGGGGGGTACGGGGCCAGGGGGGCCCCGTCTCCGCGAAGGTGCGAAGCACCACGCGGGGCCAACAGCGCGCCCCGTCTCCGCGAGGGTGCGAAGCACCACGCGGGAAAGGATGGGTCATCTCGGACTTGAACCGAGAGCCAACGGATTAAGAGTCCGCTGCTCTACCAATTGAGCTAATGACCCGTGACTGAGACTTGATTCGTTCGCGCCCGGAGAGATTCGAACTCCCGACCGTCGGATCCGAAGTCCGATGCTCTATCCAGCTGAGCTACAGGCGCTGATCGAGAGCAGAACTTCGTGCCGTAGGTTGGGCCCTGCGGTGCGAAGCGGCGCGCGATGTAGCGCACGAACGAAGAGACGCAACAAGCTGATCAAAGAACCGGCTCGAACGAAGCGAGCGGGGTGGGTGACCGACGGGGCTCGAACCCGCGACAACCGGAGCCACAATCCAGTGCTCTACCAAACTGAGCTACGGCCACCATCTGCACTGCGGGCGAGGTGTGGTCCTCGCTGCAGCCCTTCCTGAAAAGGGCGGCAATGATAGCCGCGGCGAGCATCGAGGCAAGCGTGAGTTTCGCCGGGCGCCGAACGCGCGCCACCGGCGTCGCCCGCAGTGATAGACAGGGGCGATGGCTGCGCCGCAGCGGAGAGATCTCGGGGCCGTCCTCGAGCACCTGGTGCCGGGCAGCACCCAGGGCGCCGCGCACCTGCGCTGGCCCCCCGACGTGTTCGCGATCTGCGCGTACCTGCTCAAGAACACGGGCTCGTACGTCGACGTGCTGCGCGAGTGGCCGCCGACCGGTACGCGCGCGCTGCATCCCGAAGCGCAGGCCTGGAGCGAGTGGGCGCGCGAGCAAGGCAAGGCGTGGCGCGCGATCGCGACCACCAAGAACCCGCTGCCGCCGAGCGTCACCGCGCTCTGGGATCGCTTGCTCGCGCGCAAGGACGCGCCGCTCGACGCCGCCAGCCGCGACGTCGACTTCGTGGACGCGCTCCTGCAGCTCGTCGCGCTCGCGGACGAAGCGTCGGCGAGCATCGGCATCCCCCAGCGCGGAAGCAAAGACGCGTTCCGCGATCGCGCGCTGCAGCACCTGGGCGGCATCGGCACCGCGGGGCAATCGACCCTCAGCCCGCTCACCGTGGGCGCGGGCCTGCGCGTCTTGCCCAAGCAGCACACGCCGCGCGGGGGCCTCACGCTCCGCTCGCTGACCCATCACCTCGCGCTCCACGTCGGCAGCGAGGTCACGCCGTACTGGTACGCGCTGCCGCAGTCGACGTCGGGGCACGGCATCAACCTGTTGATCGCGCCGTGGCCGCTCGCGCTGAGGCCCAGCCAGTTCCAGCCCACCGACGGTCAGCTGCGCGACATGCCGCATCGCTTCGGCTTCATGAGCTTCTTGCTCGATGAAGATCCGGTGGGCGTCACCCGCTGGACGATGGCGCTGATCGACCAGGCGGAGGCGCTCGGCGGACGGGTGGACGGCGTGGTCTTCCCCGAGGCCGCGCTCTCGGAGCGGGAGTACGACGCCGTGCGGGTGGCGGTCCTGCAGCGCGGCGCGTTCTTGATCGCCGGCGTCTTGCGTCGCGCGACCAAGAAGCGCGCGGCCCCCGAGAACCTGGTCGTGCTCGACGCGCTCGCGGCCGAGCCGCCCTTCAACATCACCCAGCGCAAGCACCACCGCTGGCGCCTCGATCGATCGCAGATCGAGATGTACGGGCTCGGCGGCACCCTCGATCCCACGCGCGAGTGGTGGGAGCACATCGCGGTCGATCGCCGCGAAGTGCACTTCGTCGCGCTCAACGAGCAGCTCTCGATCTGCTGCTTGGTCTGTGAGGATCTCGCCCGCCAAGATCCTGTCGCCGAGCTGGTGCGCAGCGTCGGTCCCAACCTCGTCGTCGCGCTCTTGATGGACGCGCCGCAGCTCGGGGTGCGCTGGCCCGCGCGCTACGCGACGGTCTTGGCCGACGATCCGGGCTCGTCCGTGCTCACGGTGACCAGCGCGGGCATGGTCGATCTCACCCGCCCTCCCCGCGCCGCCAAGCCCTCGCGCTCGATCGGCCTCTGGAAGGACGCGCGCTCGGACTTCGTCGAGCTCGAGCTGCCGCAAGGCGCAGCCGGGCTGCTCTTGAACCTCTGCATCGAGGACGTGGAGGAGTGGACGGCGGACGGGCGATCGGATCGCGGCGTCACCGGCTATCCCCGGCTCGGAGGGGTGCACGTCGTGTGGCCGAAGCAGCGCGCATCGACGAAGGCTCGCCCCAAGCGCGCTCGGCCCCCCAAGATTGACCCGCCTACGGGCACGTCGTAGATCTCGCGGACCATGAAGCCGTTGTCGGGACGTGAAGCATCCATCCTCGCGCTGCTCGCGCAGAGCAAGCAGATGCGCGCGACCGACAAGAAGCAGATCCTCGAGACGCTCGCGGGGCTCGACGATCGCGCGCTGACCATCGCTCGGGTGATGCTCGGTGAGGCGAAGGGTCCGGCGTGGGCCAAGAACTCGGCCGACGCGCTCTTCGCGTGGGCCGACGGCCTGGCGCCCCGCGTCGCCTGACGGTCGAGAAGCCCTCGGCGCAGCCGGCGTCGTGGTCTATCTTCGCGCGGCATGTCGACTGATCCCCGGGACCCGCTCGAGGCGCCGACCGACCACGCGCCCGCCGAGGCGAGCTCCGCCGAGCCGAGCTCCCCCGAGCCAAGCCCTCCCGAGCCGAGCGCGCCCGTCGATGTTCCTGCGGACGAAGCGCTCGCACCGCTCGACGCGCTCGCGCCGCCCATGATGGACGCCGGTGAAGCGGGCGCACCGGCCGCGCCCTCGCTCGACGACATCGTCCCGCACCAGCCCCGAGCCACGCCGAGCGAAGCCGCGCCGGCGATCCTGGAGATCCGCGGGCTCACCAAGGCGTACGGCGCGGTCCACGCGCTGCGCGGTCTCGATCTCACGGTGCGCCGCGGCGAGGTCTACGGCTTCTTGGGCCGCAACGGCGCCGGCAAGTCGACCACCATCCGCATCCTGATGGGGATCACCCAGAAGACCGGGGGCACGGTCGCGCTCTTCGGCGAGACGGAGCGCAACCTGGTGAAGGCGAGGCAGCGCATCGGCTACGTCGCCCAGGAGCAGACGTTCTATGCGTGGATGAGCCCGCTCGCGCTCGCGCGCTTCGTGCGCGGCTTCTACCCGACCTGGGACGATCAGGAGTTTCGTCGCCTCACCACGAAGCTGGAAGTGCCGATCGATCGCGCGATCGGCACGTTCTCGGGCGGCATGCGGGTGAAGGTCGCGCTGGCGGTCGCGCTCTCGCACCGACCGCCGCTGCTCTTGCTCGACGAGCCGACCGCGGGCCTCGATCCCGTCGCGCGCCGCGAGTTCCTGGAGATCGTGCGCGACGAGTCCAAGGCGAGCGGCCGCACCACGTTCTTCTCCAGCCACTTGGTCGATGAGGTCGAGCTCGTCGCGCACCGCGTCGGCATCGTGGACGGCGGTAAGACCCGCTACGAGGGCGGCATCCGCGAGCTGGCGGCGCGAGTGCGCATGTTGAGCCGCCCTCTGGCGATCGAGGCGTCCATCCCGATGCTCACGGCGGCGCTGGCGGCGCGGGGCCTCACCGTCCTGCACCACGACGAGCACGACGGGATGCTGCGGCTCTACGTGGAGGCCGACGACGCGCAGCGCTTCGACCACCTCGACGAAGACACGCTCGGGGTGAGCGTCTCGCTCCTTCCGTTGGAAGAGATCTTCGTGGCGATGGTCCGCCGAAAGCTCCTCTGAACGTGCTCTCCCGCATCGGGGCGCTGGTCTTCAAGGAGCTGCGCGAGCACGCGCTGGTGCTGCTCTTCGTGGCGCTGATGCTCGCGCTGTTGTGGCTGCTCTTCGTGGCCGCGGTGTTCGGCTCGCCGACGACCATCACGTACCTGGAAGCCCACGGGAACTTCGTGCGCTTCGCGCTCCCGATGACCGCGATGGCGCTGGGCAACCGCCTCGTCGTCGCCGAGCTCTCCGGCCGCACCCAGAAGTTCCTCGAGAGCCTCCCCATGCGTCCTTGGGAGCCGCTCGTGGTGAAGTGGTGCTTCGGCCTCGGGGTGCTCTTCTTCTTCGGGTTCGCGTCGCTCTTCGGCAACGTGCTCTTCGCGACGATGCGGGAGCCGATCGATCCGTCCTTCCTCGGGCTGCTCTCGATCCGCACCGCCGTCGGGCTGATCACGCTGTGGTCCTTCTTCTTCGCGATGGGGCTCTTCGGCAAGCTGCGGGTGCCGCTCTATCTGCTCTTGGCGCTGGGGCTGTTGATCATCACGAGCAGCACGTCGCTCGAGCTGATGCACTTCGGCCCGTTCTCGCTCTTGGGACAGCAGATGACGCTCGATCGCTCGGGCGTGCCCTGGCTCGACGTGTTCGTGTGCCTCGGGCTCGCGGCGGCGTTCCTCGGCGCGGGCGCGCTGGTCACGACCGTGGCCGAGGGCTCGGTGGAGGAGCGGCTGGCCAAGCCGATGTCGCAGCGCGAGCTCGCGTTCGGAGGGATCGCGACCGTTGCGCTGCTGGTGATCTGGGGCGAGCTCACCCCGACGCCCGAGCCCGACCCGTACGAGCTCCCGAGCGATCACGTGGCGTACGCCGCGCACCTGCCGATCGCGGTCAGCTACCTCGAAGACGACGCCGAGCCGCCAGCGCGCGCGCTGCTGGCCCAGCTCGAGGACGACGTGGGCTCCTTCGCCAACCTCGTGGGCTGGGAGCGTCTGCCCCAGATCCGGGTCGCGCTGCGGCGCTCGCTCGACGGGCGCACCTTCGAGCCCGTGGGTTTGGCGAGCGACGACGGCGTGCTGGTGCGCGCGAACTTCCTTCCGAGCGCGGATGTCGACCTCAGCGGTCTGAGTGCCCAGCTGCTCGGCGATCTGATCTCGGCGCGCACCCGGCGACGGAGCGATCTGCCGCCGCGCGCGTGAACTGGGGATCGCCGTGGCGATCGACGGCCCG
>CAYZQM010000089.1:0-12994 GCA_964480175.1 uncultured Sandaracinaceae bacterium | reverse complement strand
CCGGCCCCTGGGCCTTCGAGAGCTACACCACCGGCGTCTCGATGCACTGGGCGCTCTCCCGCGAGCGAGCGCGAACGGGGACCGCCCCCGCGGCGCGCGCGGCCCAAGCGCGCTGGCTGGCCCACGCCGAGCCGCTCACCGCGGACACGCTCCGCGACTACGAGCGATTGCGCGAGCACTACGGGCACGAGGTGATCGCCGCGTTCTTCGGCGAAGCCGTGGCGGCGATCCACCACGAGGTGGGTGATATGCGCTTCGCCGCGCTCCTGTCGCGCGCGTTCCCGCCCGGGGCGCCCGACGATGCGCGCGTGGTCTTCACCGAGCTCTTCGACCCCCTGTCCGCGCAGCTCGAGGACACCACGGGCCTGACCGACGCTGCGATCGCCACGCTGCTGGAGGCGCACTTCCGCGCCCTCGAGAGCGACGCTGCATCGAGTGCTCTCCTCACCGCGCTGGGCAGCCCGCGGGCCGAGATCACGATCGCCGATGAGGGCACGCCGACCTTGGTCGTGAGCGCGAACCTCGGCGCGGCCGACGATCGGGTGCTGACGGTGCGCCACCTCGAGCTCGGCCCCTTCGATCGGCAGGTCGAAGATCACGAGATGGTCAGCGAGACCGCCACACCGGACGAGCACGGCGCCGCCGAGGTGCGCATCGTCGGACGCTACGCGTCGGGCAGCCGCGTGCTGATCGTCGCCGACGTCGAGGGCTCGCCGCTCGAGGTCCCGATCCGCCTGGTGGCGCAGCGCATGGAGATCCCGTGATCGCGCTCTACCGAAAAGAGCTGCGGGTGCTCGTGCCGGTCTTTCTGCTCGGCGCGTTCTTGGTGAGCGGCGATCTGCTCTCGCGCCCCTTCAGCGAGCGGCTGGACGAGGCGACGTACACGTCGGTCGCCTCGGTCGATCCCGGCGAGGGCGCGTTCATCGGGTTCTTCCAGTGCCTCATCGCGTTCGTGGTGGCGTACGCCGCGTTCGGTCGAGAGCACGACGAGCGCACCATCGAGCTGCTCTACGCGCTGCCCATCTCTCGCCCGCAGATCTTCTTCGCGAAGGTGCTCGCCGGCCTGACGACGATCTGGGGGGTCGCGATCCTCGGTCAGATCACCAACTGGATCTTGGTGGCGAGCAACCCCTCGCCGTTCGCGCAAGCGCAGCTCTCGGTCGCGCTCATGGCGCGCGTCGCGTTCCTGCACGGCATCACCGGGACCGTCGCGTACGGGCACGGGCTCTTCGCGTCGTTCTTCCGGCGCTTCGGGATCCTCCCCTACGTGTTCTTGGGCTTCGGCATCGCGCTCGCGGTCGAGCTCTATCCGCCGATCGACTGGCTCGACATGCCGCGACTGTCGCGCACCGAGTACGCGGGACGCGAGCTCATCATCCCGTGGCTTCCGATCGCGGGGCACCTCGTCGTGTCGGCGCTGCTCGGCGCCCTCGCCTACCCGCTGTGGATGGGCAACACGGAGCGCGCCCGGGCCGCGCTGGTGCAGCGGAGCCTGGGCGCGACCCTGCTCTTCGGCGGCGGGGTGGTGGTGACCACGGTGACGGTGTTGGTGGTCCTCACCGTGATCGCCGTGCGCCAGTTCGGCGACAGCCCGCCCCCCGATCCCGACGCGCCTCCAGCGCCGACCGAGATGGCGTTCGGCACCGCCGAGGCGACGTCCGAGCACTACGCGTTCGTGTACCCGGAGAACCTGCGCAACGAGGCGCTGGTGCTGGTCGGCCGGAGCGATCGAATCTTGGAAGGCGTGAGCGGGGTGATCGGCGCGGCGCGGATCCCCAGCATCACCGTCGATCTCGCCGAGGTGAGCGGACACCACGAGGGCATCGCCGCGGGCGCGCGGATCCGCATGGGGCTGGTCGATCAAGATCGCTGGCGCCTGGCCCACGTGCTAGCGCACGAGAGCACCCACGTGCTGCAGAACCAAGAGAGCGAGCTGCACCTCGGCGAGCACGGCGCGACGACGCGCTTCTTCGTCGAGGGCGGCGCCGAGTGGGTGGCCTTCGAGGCGTGCTCGTCCCAGGAGCTCGATCTCACCAGCGCCGAAGAGCGCGTCAGCGAGCTGGAGCTGCGCGCGCTCTCGAGGCGCTTGGCCACCGTGAGCGTCGAGCGCCAGTCGATCCGCTTCGAGGATCTCTTGGACGACGCGTCGTTCCGCGCCCGCTTCGACACGGCGCTCGCGTATCCCCTCGGCGAGACGCTCACCGAGGGCATCGCCCGCGGCTGCGGCGATGCGGCGGTGGGCGAGCTGATCCGCAGCTTCTCGCGCCCCGACCTGCCGCAGAACGCGACCGGCGAAGTGCTCTGGCGCGACGCGCTGCAGAGCTTCGGCTGCGATCTCGAGCGGACGATCGACGGCTGGGACGCGGTCTTGGCGGAGACCCGAGACACCGATCGCGCGGCGCTGGATGCGATCCCCCGCATGGTGCTGCGCGAGATCCGAAACGATCACGGCGTGTTGGTCCTCGTCGCCGAGCTCGATCGCCCTCACCTCCCCTTCGAGCGCTACTTCGTGCGCATCCGCCGCAACGCCAGCGTGACCGACGAAGAGGTCATCGCCGCGAGCGGCACCCGCATCGAAGGCACCGAGCGCATCGAGTTCCGCAGCGGCTCCGCGATGCTCCTCGGCGAGCGCTTCGAGATCCTCTTCTCGCTCGAGATCGACCCCAGAGCCTTCCCCTACTCGGAGCGCTGGCAGTCGATCACCCGCCCCTGATGTCGCAGCCAGCGTGCGAGGCACGGACGTGGTGGGGCGTGCGACGCGATGCACGGGCGTGGTGAGGCGTCCGGCGCGAGACGGCCGTGGTGGCCGGCGACGTTCGCCGCCGGCCACCGACCTCGACTCACCGAGTCAGGATCACCAGCGCGCCGATGACGTGATTCAGCTTCGCGCGCGTCTCGCGATCCAGCGTCAGATAGCCCATCACCTCCGCAACATCGCACGCCGCCTCGACCTCCCTCGCGCTCCCCAGCGCAGTCAGCAGACGCTGCCGCCGATTCCCTCCGCGCACCCCTGCGGCCTCCCCGACGTTCAGCGCGATCGACGCCCCCGCGCGGCGCGCCTGCCGCGCGAGATCCGCGTCGTGCTGCCCGATCTTGACGAACACGGAAGCCAGCAAGCGCAGCAACTCGATGATGCCCTGTAGATTCGAAGCATGTGATTCGACTCTCCTTCTCCCTCTGAGTCAGCTGCAACGTGTAGCCGATCGGGGCGAAGCCCCCACCGCCGGCGGGCGCCTCGGCAGTCAAGGCTCGCGAAGCGACCGCGGAGGGGAATCGATGGAGCCGTCGTTTGCTCTGTCGATTCTCCGGAGCGGCGGCCGAAGGCCGGCCTTTACTGACGAGGCGCCCGCCGGCACGCTGGTGAATCCCGAGCGAGCCCTCCTACCCGGTGGAGATCTTTGGGCGCCCGCGAGCACGGCGACACGAGCGACCGCCCGAACGGTCTCTCCATCTCGCGCTCTCGTCTCGCACCCCGCTACCCGCTACCCGCTACTCGCTACTCGCTACTCGCTACTCGCTACTCGCTACTCGCTACTCGCTACCCGCTACCCGCTACCCGCTACCCGCTACCCGCTACCCGCTACCCGCACCCCGCATCCCGTACTACCCGCGACGAACGCTCACCGCGCGCGCGTGGGCATCGAGCCCCTCGAGCTCCGCGAGCCCTTCGAGCAACGGCGCCTGCGCGACGATCGCCTCCTTCGAGTACCGAATCAGCGACGTGCGAACGACGAAGTCGTAGACCCCGAGCGGCGACGAGAAGCGGGCCGCGCCGCCGGTCGGCAGCACGTGGCTCGGACCCGCCGCGTAGTCGCCGGCGGCCTCGGGCGTGTGGTCGCCCAAGAACGCCGCGCCCGCGCAGTGAATCTGCGAGAGCAGCGCGTCGGGATCGCGCACCTGCAGGCTGAGGTGCTCGGCCGCGAGCGCGTCCGCCATCTTCGCCGCCGCTTCCAGCGACCCGGCGACGAACGCCCAGCCGTGATCCCGAATCGATGCCTCGGCGACCGCGCGACGCGGCAAGAGCGCGAGCTGACGCGCCACCTCGGCAGACACCGCGTCGGCCTGCGCGCGACTGACGGTCACCAACAACGCATACGCGTCCTCGTCGTGCTCCGCTTGCGAGAGCAGATCGGCGGCGACCACCGCGGGGTCGGCCGCGTCGTCCGCGACGACCAAGATCTCGCTCGGCCCTGCGATGCCGTCGATGTCGACGACGCCGAAGACCAAGCGCTTGGCGCACGCGACGTAGAGGTTCCCGGGACCGACGATCTTGTCGACACGGCCCACCGACGCCGTCCCGTATGCGAGCGCGCCGATCGCCTGCGCGCCGCCCGCGTCCAAGAGCTCGTCCACGCCCGCGATGTGCGCCGCCGCCAAGATCTCCGGCGTGGGACGCGGCGTCGCGAGCACGATGCGCGGCACGCCCGCGACCTTCGCGGGCACCGCGGTCATGAGCACCGAGCTCGGATAGCGCGCCTTGCCGCCGGGCGCGTACACGCCCGCAGCGCGCACGGGCAGCACCCGCTGCCCCAGCTCGATCCCGCCCTCGGTGTAGCGAAAGCCCCGATCGATCTGGTGCTCGTGGTAGCGACGAATCCGTTCAGCCGCCTCGCGCAAGAGCGCCTGCACCGGCTCGGGGCAGGCGCGCGCGCCCTCCTCGATCTCGGCCTTGCTCCACACCAGCCGCTCGATCGAGCGCGCCTCGAACTTCTGCGCGTACGCGTGCAGCGCCTCGTCGCCGCGCTCGCGCACCGCGTCCAAGATCGCGCGCACGTCGGGCTCGACCCGCAAGAGATCCGACTCGCCGCGCCGGGCGAGCTTCGCCTCCGCCTCGGCATACGCGGCGGTGCCTGCTTCGTGGATGGTCAGCATCGAGAGTCCGGGTTCTGTGCTTCAGCCGGCGCTCGCGCGAGGGATCTCGATGCGCACCCGCACGTCGGGCTGGATGCGCAGGGTGCCGAGCATCGCGCTGTACGGCGTGATGGAGAAGTCGGGCTGGTGCAGGGTGACCTCGCCGACCCACAGCGTGGGCTCGGCCCGCACGTTCACCCGGATCGTGCGGGTCCGGCCGTGCAGCGTGAGCTCGCCGCTCAGCGCGTCCGAGGGCGCGCCCTCCAGCGCCGCCTCGAACGTGATGTCTGGATGCCGGCTGACGTGCAGCACGTCGCCTCGGATGTTGTCCTCGATCTTGCTTCGATCGCGCGCCGAGATCGCGGTCGGCGCCGCGCGTCCGTCGACCATCGCGTGCAGCACGCGCAGGCTGCCGGCCTCGAAGTGCGCGCGCACCTTGCCGCCCTCGTGCTCGATCCGAAAGCGGGTCACGTCGATCTCCAGATCGTGCGCTACCGCGGAGAGCAGGCCCTCCTTGAAGGTGAAGACCCGGCAGCGGGCCTCACGCTGATCGAAGCTCGCCACTCAGAAGGGGACGACGGTGATGCAGGGGTTCATGAGCCCCGAGCAGAAGCGATCGGACTGCGATCCCTGGCTGTCGCCCACCACCACCGCGATCACCACGGCGATCACCGCGATCGCGACGAGCCCGCCACCCACCGCGATCCAGGTGATCGGCGACTCGTACCACTGCTCGCCGTCGCCGATCGGGATCGCGACGAGCTCGAACGAGAGGTGCTCACGCGAGCCCGCGACGGCAGTGATCTCCTGGCTCACTTCCTCGAAGCCGGGGAGCGACACGCGGAGGCGATGCGTGCCGTCGAGCAGCTCGACCTCGGTCGGGGTGTCGCCGAGGAAGATCTCGTCGACGAAGACGTGCGCGCCTTCGGGGTTGGTCTCGACCTCGACCACTTGGCTGAGCGCCATGAGATCGACGAAGACGTCGTACGACTCCTCGGGCCCGAGGGTGACCACCTCCGTGTACTCGGTGTAGCCGGCGCGCCGGATGCGCAGCGTGTGGGTCCCGGGCTCGACGGTCAGCGGCCCATCGAGCGGCATCGTCCCGATCACCGCCTCGTCGACCAGCACCTCTGCGCCGGGTGCATCGCCGATCAACAGGATGGTCGCAGGCCCGCTCGGGGTGGCCGCAGGCGGAGGATCACGACGGCGGCGCCGCTGGGCCTCGGCCGAGCTGGCCGTGCCGACCAAGACGAAAGCGGTGAAGAGGGCCAAGCCCACTCCGAAGCGACTCCAGCGCAACGCGCTCATGCCGCCGAGGGTAGAGACCCGAGCGCGTCGGGGTCAATGCTGGCGTGCCGCTTCGCGACCGCGCGACGTCATGGCTCGCCCCGTCACCACTGGGCGAGCTGTTCCCGCTGCGCCCTCCGCGCTTGACGGAACCCGGAGCGCGTGCTTCTCTCCGGCCCCCTTTTTCCGCCCCGATTTTCGGGACGGCCCCTCCGAAGGATTCGCCCGTGAGCAAGCGTACCTACCAGCCGCACCGCACCCGTCGGCTGCGCACCCATGGTTTCCGTGCCCGCAACAGCAGCGCCAATGGCCGCAAGGTCCTTGCGCGTCGCCGCGCCAAGGGTCGCGCCCGCCTCGCCCCGACTTGCTACAAGAAGTGAGCGACGTGCGGTCGTGCTCGACTCGTCGCGCTCGCTGAACACGCGCGCGACGGATCGATCACGATCGCGTGCTGCGGTCGCCGCCCGAGATGGCGGGGGCGCGTCCACAGGAGTGCCGATGGCCCCGCGCGACGACGTCTCGCCCGAGCGGCGGACCTTCCCACCCAAGAGCCGCGTGAAGAAGCGTTCGCGCTTCCTCGAGGTGCAAGCCGGTCGGAAGATCCACACGCAGCACTTCGTTGTGACCGCGCTCCGGCGGCCCGATGCGGGGCCTGAGGCCCTCGAGGTCCGACTGGGGATCACGGTCACCAAGAAGGTCGCCAACGCGGTCGGTCGCAACCGCGTCAAGCGCATGGTTCGCGAGGTCTTTCGGTGCAATCGGCCCTCTTTTCCCCCCAGCTCGGACGTCGTGGTCATCTGCAAGGATGGCGCGCCATCGCTGCGGCTGGCCGAGGTGGAAGCGCAGCTGAAGGACGCGGGAGCACGGCTGAAGAGGGCGTTGCGCTGATGGTGCGGGTCAACCCGAAGCCGCAGCACCCGCCGAGCTCGCCGCTCGCGTCGATCTTTCTCTTCTTCATCCGGATCTACTGGATGACGCTCTCGCCGATCATCGGGAACGTCTGCCGCTTCGAGCCGAGCTGCTCGCGCTACACCGCGGTGTGCATCGATCGCTTCGGCGCGGTGCACGGCGGGTGGTTGGGCTTCAAGCGCATCTGCCGCTGCCAGCCGTTCTTCCCGGGCGGCTTCGACCCGCCGCCGGCTGATCCCCGCGGGCCTTCGTCCAGCGAGGATGTGACATGAGCGAGCTCGAGACCGGGCGGGCCAAGCCTCCGTCGACGCCTTTCTTCTTGGCCGCGGGCGCGCTCTTGCTCGTGACCTTCGGGCTGCAGTGGTACTTCGCGCCCGAGCCGACCGCGGAGGACGCGACCGAGACGCCGAGCGTCGATGAGAGCGTCGCCGAGGCAGCGCGCGCCGCGCGCGAGGCGCTGCGCACCGCGAACGTCCACCCGACCTCGCTGCACGCGCCGCTCTTCGAGGCCGAGATCGACAACGTCGGCGGCGGCCTCTCGTCGCTGCAGCTGACCGATCGGCGCTTCCGCGATCACGACGGCAACCCGCTCGAGATGGTCACCACCGACCGCCCCGAGTACCGGCCGATGAGCATCGAGCTGCCCGGCAGCGGGATCGATCCGGTCTACTGGGACGCCGAGGTCGAGTCCGAGACGTCGGTCGTGCTGCGCCACAGCGAGGGCGGCCTCGAGGTCACCCGCCGCTTCTCGGTCGGCGAGGGCCCCTACCAGATCATCGAAGAGGTCCACGTCCGCAACGTGGGCAGCGCCGAGCGCCGCATGCGCCTGCGGATGCACGCCTACCACTACGTGAACCGCAGCGAGGAGAACGCGGGCTTCTTCTCCGCGCGATCGATCCGGATCTCCACCGGCCTCTGCCGGCACGACGAAGAGGTCACGCGCAAGGATCGCGAGGCGCTGCTCGAGGCCCACGGCTACGGCGGCGACGTCGACTTCGTCGGCGTCGAGAACAGCTACTTCGCGCAGATGCTCGCGCCGATGGACGACGTCGACGCGGAGCGCTGCGGCATGCGCTCCAGCGATCACGGCAACGAGGACGGCGATTCGACCGGCAGCCTCTTCAACGTCGAGCTCACCTACCCCGCCGTGACGATCCCCGCGGGCGGCGAGCACAGCTGGCGGGTGCTCTCGTACTTCGGTCCCAAGGACTGGAACGCGCTCGAGCAGGCAGGTCACGAGCTGACCGAGGTGGTGAACCTCGGCTACCTCGCGATGATCGCGCGCGCCTTCGCGCGCCTGCTCGGCTGGATCCACGGCTGGGCCGGCAACTGGGGCCTGGCGATCATCCTCCTCACCTTGATGGTGCGGATCGCGCTCTTCCCCATCGTCGAGCGGCAGTTCCGGGCGATGGCGCCGATGCGCAAGCTCAAGCCCGAGCTCGACGAGATCAACAAGCGCTTCCCCGACGATCTGGAGAAGCGCCAGGCCGCGATGATGGAGCTCTACCGCAAGCACGGTGTGAGCCCCTTCGGTCAGATGATGGGCTGTCTGCCGCTCGTCTTGCAGATGCCGGTCTTCTTCGCGCTCTACACGTCGCTCTCGACGAACGTCGAGCTCTACAACCAGCCCTTCGCGCTCTGGTGGCAGGACCTCTCGGCGCCCGATCCGTACTTCGTGCTCCCGCTCATGCTCGTGGGCCTGATGCACCTGCAGCAGCGCATGACGCCGGCCGCGATGGATCCTCAGCAGCAGAAGATCATGATGATCGTGATGCCGCTGATGATGGGCTTCTTCATGCTGTTCCTGCCGTCGGGCCTCTGCCTCTACATGATGACCAACTCGGTCCTCGGCATCGGCCAGCAGCAGCTCAACCAGTGGCGCTTGGCCCGTGAAGAGGCGAGCAAGACCGCGGGCGCCGTGACCGAGCGGCCCGGCGATCAGCCGACTGAAGACTCGAGCGCGGGCTCGAGCAGCGACGAGAAATCTGCGGGCGGCAACCGCCGCTCGCCCAAGAGGAGGCCTTCCCGTGGGTGAAGAACGAAAGAATACGGACGGTGCGTTGCTCTCCTTCGACGACGACGACCGAGAGCGCGATCGAGACGATCGCGACGACGGCAGCCGCGGCGTCGCAGGCGACGGCAAGGCCGAAGAGGCGATGGAGTTCGTCGCAGGCGTGCTCTCGCGCATGGGCCTGCACGCCAAGGTCTCCATCCGCGAGGACAGCAACGATCAGGCAGTGCTCGACATCGGCGGCGCCGATGCCGGTCGCGCGATCGGCAAGAAGGGCATGACGCTGGATGCGCTGCAGTTCCTGTCGAACAAGGTCGTGAACCGCTCGCCTCAGGGCAAGCGCTACATCGTCGTCGACTCGGGCGACTACCGCGAGCGCCACGAGGCGAACCTCGAGGCGATCGCCCAGCGCGAGGCCAAGCGCGCGATCGACACCGGTCGCGTGGTCACCCTCGAGCCGATGCCCGCGCGCGATCGGCGCCTCATTCACCTCTCGCTCTCCAAGACCGCGGGCATCTCCACGAAGTCCAACGGCGAGGGCGCGGGACGCCGCATCCAGATCATCCCGGCGCGGCGCGACGGGGGCGGCGGACGCCGCGATCGCGGCGAGCGTCGCGAGCGACGCGACGACGATCGGAAGCCCGAGTCCAAAGAGAGCTGATGAGCGCGGGCGACGAAGGTCTCTTCGCGCCCGACTCCTTGGCCCGACGCTGGTGCAACCTGAAGGGCATCGCGCTGGCGGCGCCGCGCGCGGTGATGCTCCAGTACGCGCACCCGCAGTTCGCCGCGGCGAGCCACCTCTACTCGACGGGGGACGCATCGCCCGGCGCGCGCTTCGAGCGGGCGGTGCGCTCGCTGCGCGCGATGGTCTTCGAGCCGCGCGCCAAGGCGGAGCGGCACGCCCAGCGGGTCGATCGGCTGCACGCGCGCCTGACGGGCACGCTGCCCGACGGATCGCCGTGGTCCGCGCGCGACCCCGGTGCCTCGGCGTGGGTGCTGATCACGCTCGTCGACGCGGTGATCTTCGGCGCAGAGCTGGTGCTCGGGCGGCGCTCCGACGGCGAGGTCGCGCAGGCGCTGCTCGAGGCGCGCACCCTGGGCCGCTACTTCCACGTCCGCGACGAGGATCTCCCCTCGAGCCGCGCGGCGCTTGCGGAGCGGATCGAGCGCGCGGCGCGGAGCGAGCTGGTGATCGGCGACGAAGCGCGCGCGATGTGGGAGCACCTGGCGCGAACAGACGCACTTGGACTGCGCGACCGCGCCGCCGGGCGGGTGATCGCGGGCTTCTCCGCGGCGACGCTGCCGCGCGCGCTGCGCACGCCGCTCGGGGTCGACATGTCCCCTCGCCGGGAGCGCGCGCTCCTCTGGGCGGGTCGATGGGTCGCCCGCGCGATCAGCGTCTGACGCCGGAGTCAGAGCGGGCACGGGCGCGGGCGCGGGCGTCGCGTTGGTCTGCGCGCGTGGTCGACTCACGTGGGAGGCCGAGCAGGCGCGAGCTCACGCTCACTCCTCCGGCTCGGCTGCGACTTCTTCGGCCGGTTCTTCGGCGGGCTCGGTCGGCAAGCTCGACCAGCCTCGCTCGACGGTGTCGAGATCGCGGTAGCGAGCGAAGAGCTCCGTCATGCGCGAGCGCAAGGGCATGTCCTGGCCTCGCACCACCACCCGGCGCGCGACGCTCGTCGTCTCGAACGGATCGCCGCTCCAGAGCACCACGCTCGCCATCTTGCCGGCGGCGAGCGTCCCGTAGTCGTCGGCGCCGAACGCGGCCGCTGCGCGCGAGGTGATCGCGGCCAGCGCCGCCTCCCAGGGCATCCCGTTCGCCACCGCGTTGCCCGCCTCTTGGCGCAGGTTCCGCACGTCCCACGCGCCCGGCGTCATCAGCACCACGTTCACCCCGGCGCGCTCCAGGATCGCGGCGTTGTCGTAGCGCGATCGCAGCGTCGAGAACGTCGAGGGCAGATCGAGCAGCGAGCGAACGATCACGGGCACGCGCGCCGCGGCGAGCTCGGCCGCGACGACCCAGCCTTCTTCGGCGCCCACCAAGATCGGCGAGAGATCGTAGGCCTCCGCCAGTTCCAGCACCCGGAGGATGTCGTCGGCGCGCGAGACGCGGATGACGGGCCGCAGATCGCCCGCGAGCATCGCGCCCACCCGCTCGAGATCGCTGCGCGAGACGTCGCTGTCGGGGAACGCGCCGCGGTCGTAGCCTGCGCGCGAGCGCCCATAGAGGCGGGCCTCGTCGAAGAGCTCGCGGAGCCGCAGCAATGCGGCGGGACGCGCGCCGTGCTCCGCGGTGATCCCTCCGTCGTTGAAGCTGATGTGGAGCGAGAGGAGCGGCGTGCGGATCGCTTCGGCCGGCGTACGCCCGCTCAGATCCGCCCAGCATCCCGTCCCCGG
The DNA here is from genome assembly GCA_964480175.1 of uncultured Sandaracinaceae bacterium. Taxonomy (GTDB): domain Bacteria; phylum Myxococcota_A; class Polyangia; order Polyangiales; family Sandaracinaceae; genus CAYZQM01. The sequence continues at coordinate 1,539 of CAYZQM010000089.1, read as the reverse complement.
CACCAGGCCGCCCTCGGGCACGCTGACCACCGAGGTGATGCCGCCCATGCGAGCGACGGGGATGAGCACCGAGAGCGGGTTGTAGCCATCGCTCGCGGAGAACGCGGCGCGGATGTCGTCGGGCGTGCTCTCGTGCCCAGCGTCCATCGTCGAGCCCTCGAGCTCGACCTCGCCCAGGCCGATCGCGGTCATCGTCGAGATGAGCCCCGGCGTCGCCCAGAGGCCCGCGCCGTCGATCACGGTCGCGCCGCCCGGCGCCGCGCCCCCCGCCGTCACGCTCACGATGCGCTCGCCCGCGATCACGATCGTCGCGTTCTCGATCACCGTGCTGCCGTCGCCGACGTGCGCCGCGACCCCAGTGATCGCGATGCGCGCGGCCGCGGGCGCGCGGCGCTGCGCGTGGGCGGTGATCGGCGCGAGCAGCAGCGCCGCCAACGCCAGGTTTCCGAGCAGACGCAGCGAGCTCATCGCGCACCTCCTTCGGCCGCCGCGGCCGCTGGCGGCGTCGGCTCCTCGATCCCGAGATCGAGCCCGAGCTCGAAGTCGGTGCGGTGCCCCATCACTCCGTCGCGCACCCGATCGTGCTCGAGCACCCCGTCGATGTAGACGAGATCCGCGTGCGAGTAGACCGAGAACGGGTTGCCCGACCACACGACGACGTCGGCCATCTTCCCTGCCTCGAGCGAGCCCGTCTGATCCTGGATGCCCAGCGTCCAGGCGGCGTTGATGGTGATCCACTGCAGCGCCTGCTCCTCGGTCAGCGCGATGCCGGCCTCGCGTCCCGCGGTGAGCGCCTTGCCCGCCTCCTGGTTGAGGCGCTGGATGAGCATCGCGTCGTCCGAGTGCACCACCGCGCGCACCCCGGCCTCGGTGAGCAGCGCGACGTTCTCGGGGATCGCGTCGAACGCCTCCATCTTGAAGCCCCACCAGTCCGCCCAGGTGGAGATGGAGATGTCGTTCACCGCGAGGAGATCCCGGATCTTGTACGCCTCGACCGCGTGGTGGAACCCGTGCACCCGGAAGCCGAACTCGTTGCCGATCTCGATCATCCGCACCATCTCGTCGGCGCGGTAGCAGTGCATCTGGATGAGCACGCGACCTTCGATCGCGCCGAGCAAGAGCTCCGCACCGAAGTCGCGCGCGGGCGGCGTCGGCGCCGGCCCCGGATCCTCGACGCTCTCGTCGCCGGCCGCCTCGCCCTCCGCGTCGACGTCTGCGATCGACATGCGCTCGCCGCGCGCCGCGGCCGCGTCGATGGTCGCCATCGTCTCGTCTTGAGTACGCTCCCAGCGCGCCTCTTCGATCGCCCACTCCCGGTGGGTCTCCTGCCACGCGGCCCACGTCAGGCCGTACTCGATGGCCGCCTGGAACGCGCGACGGTAGCCCGCGACGTTGCCCATGCGGGTCATCGGGAACGACTCGTGGCCTCCGCCATAGACCCGCTTGGGGTTCTCGCCGCAGGCCATCTTCATCGTGTCGGGCGCGCCGAGGAAGAGCATGTCGGTCGCGCTGCGCCCGAGGTGCAGCTTGATCGTCTCG
>CAYZQM010000088.1:0-23383 GCA_964480175.1 uncultured Sandaracinaceae bacterium | reverse complement strand
AAGACCGAGGCCGAGGAGTTCTCGTGGGATGACTGCGTCAAGCGCGGTGCGCGAGGCGAGCCGTGGACGGGCGTGCGCAATTTCACCGCTCGGAGCCACATGAAATCGATCAAGAAGGGCGACCAGGCGTTCTTCTATCACACCGGCGATGAGCGGCAGATCGTCGGCCGAGCCGGGGCGAAAGCTCACCGCGTGAGAGATGAGCTCCGCCTGCGCGAGGCGCGGCACCAGCGCGAGCGCGCGCTGCGTGACGTCGTGCGCGCCGCCGAGGGTGACCGTCTTGTCGAAGCCCGCTTCCTCCATCGTCGCGCCGATGATCACCCGACCATCGAGGCGCGGCACGACGTAGCCGCCGTGACCGAAGAGGACGTGCTTCGCGGGCGGGCGGCGCGCGTCGAGGTGCACGAGCTGGCCGCGCACCGGACGCACCAGCGGACGCGCCGTTGCAGGCAGCCCGGGGATCTGTCCCGTCCAGCTGCCGGCCGCGAGCACCACGGCGTCGGCGCGGGTCACGTTCCCATCCGCCTCGCGGACACCGCAGCAGCGCTCGCCCTCGAAGTGCAGCCCTTGGACCTGCACCCCGGCTCGAAAGCTCGCGCCCTCGGCTTCGGCAGCGAGCGCCATCGCGCGCAGCAGCCGCGGAGGCTCGACCTGCGCTTGATCCGGCCAGCGCAGCCCGTGGCGAACGGCGGGCCCGAGGTTCGGCTCGAGCCGGAGCAGCGCGGCGCGATCGAGCCGCTCGGCGTGGGGATCGATCGGCGCATCCGCGTCGCCCTCGAGCGAGAGCGAGAGCGCGCCGCTCACGTGGTGTCCCGTCGTGAGGCCGCGCGCAGCGAGCGCCCCGGACCACCGCGCATGCAGCGCGAGCGAGCGCAGGCCGAGCGTGAGCAGCGGGCCCGGACCGTGCTCGATGCGCGGCGCGAGGATCCCAGCCGCGACGCTCGAGGCCTCCGCGCCCGGAACGCTGCGCTCGAGCACGAGCACGTCCGCGTTTGGCGCCAGCTCGTACGCGATCGCGCAGCCGATCACGCCAGCGCCGACGACGAGCACGGAGGGACGGGACACGCGCGCCTTTGTGCGTGCGTGCGCCGCCAGGGTCAACCGCGCGATGCTATCCTCGCGCCCCCTATGACCGAGCCGAAGATCCCCACCGTCGACCTCGCCGATCTCGAAGCGGGCGCCAGCGCCGAGGCCCGCGCGCGCGCGCTGAGCGCAGTGCGTGAGGGCTTCGGCACCTTCGGCCTCGTCTACGTGAAGAACCACGGCGTGGGCGACATCGCGCAGCTCTACGATCGCTTCGTGCAGGTCTGCGAGCTGCCGCGCGAGATCAAGGACCGATACAACCGGGGCGACCTCTGGTACCAGCGCGGCTGGACCCCGCCCGAGACGGAGAAGGCGGTCGTCGCGAGCGGCCAGCCCGACTTCAAGGAGTGCTGGTTCGCCGCACCGCACGAGGGCGACGCGAGCTCGCAGCTCCTCTACCCCGAGATCTTCGCGAACAACGTCTGGCCCGAAGAAGAGGGCATCGACACCACGGGCTTCGCGGCGTCGTACTTGGCCGCCGGCGGCGAGCTGCACGCGGCGGGGCTGAAGTTGCTCGAGGCCGCGGCGCTGGCGCTCGATCTACCGGCCGACGCGCTCACGTCGGTGAGCGAGGGCGGCGCGCACGTGTTCCGCATGCTGCGCTACCTGCCGCTCACCGAGGCGCAGACGAAGCAGAACATCCTCTGGGGCGAGGAGCACACCGACTTCAACCTCCTCACGCTGTTGCCCGGCGGACGCTTCCACGATCCGAGCGGCAAGATCGCGCCGGCGCCCGACGCAGGCAGTGGTCTGTACCTGCGCACCCGACCGACCGCTGAGCACCCCGAGGGCATCAAGGTGAAGGGCACCGCGCCGGCGGGCTGCATCGTGGCGCAGGTGGGGCAGATGCTCGAGATCCTCACGGGCGGGACCTTCCTCGCGACGCCGCACGTGATCACCGCGCCGCACACGGCGGGCTGGTCGCGCCTGTCGGCCGCGCACTTCGTGCACGTGCACCCGGACACGGTGCTCTTCCCGCGCCCTGAGTTCCGCACCCCCGAGACCATCCTCGCCTACCGCCCGCCGGTGCTCGCGGGCACGTACGCGATCAAGACGCTCGTCGACATCGGCCTCGCCCCCGCGAGCGCGATCGAGCGCCTGGGCTACCGCCACTACGATCGCCTCGGCACGATCCGCGCAGCCGAAGCGACGCGCTGATCCTACTTCGTCGGCCCGCTGTCCTCGGGGAGACGAATGTTGCGCTCGACCAGCGGGGCGAGGTCGCCGTCTTCCACCAGCCAGCCTGGCAATCGCACCTCGCGGCCGTCGGCCGTCCAGATCCTCCAGCCCGGCGGCGTGGTGATCTCCGGGTCCTGCGGTAGCCGCGCCACACCCACGACGTCGTCCCACGCGATCGCGACGCGCGACTGACGGATGCCCTCGCGGTAGTACGAGACCGACGCGTTGCGGTTGGCGAGCAGGCCTGCGATCCAGATCGTGGTGAATGGGACGAGGAACAGCACGCCGCACGCAGGCGACGCTTCCACGCCCTCGGGAACACCGCTCATCCACATCCAGCCGAACCAGGCCGTGGCGAGCACGAGCACGAAAGCCGCGATCCAGAACACACCCTGGCCGCGCGGCGCACCGCGACGCGTCTTCACGAGGGCCCAATCGGGCCGCTGTCGGTAGGGACGACCGGTCAGTTGAGCGTGCTCTGTGTGGGCTGAGCGAGCGACATCCTCCCCGAGCGTAGGCCATCGTCGAGTTCGTGCGGCGTGCTTTGGCATCGTCGCCATCGGATGACATCGGGGAATGATCGCGGGGCATTTGCGCGTGGCGCGGCCTGCCGCACCCTTGCGCGCGATGAGCGAGCCCTCGGAACGACCGCACCTCTTCGGGATGACGCCCGAGGACTTGGTGCGCGTGCTCGACGAGCGGGGGGTGGGCTGCAACCTCACCGAAGCGCGGCGCCTCTTGGGGCACGTGGTGTCGATGGCGCGCGACGATCTCGATCTGGTGCGCCCGGTGCGTCGCTCGCTGATCGAGTCGCTCGATCAGCACGTCGACCGCCGAGGCCTCGAGCTCGTCGAGCGGGTGACCGACGAGTTCGACGGCTTCACCAAGTACCTGTTCCGCCACCACGACGGCGCGCTGACCGAGGCCGTGCGGATCCCGCTCGAGAAGCCGGGCCGCTTCACCGTCTGCCTCAGCTCGCAGGTGGGCTGCGCGATGCGTTGCGTCTTCTGCGCGACGGGTCGCTTGGGTCTCAGCCGCTCCCTTCTCGCATGGGAGATGGTCGCCGCGTTCCGCGCGGTGCGGCAGGACACCTTCCGCGAATTCCCGCGCGCGCAGTTCCCGTCGCATCACCTGAGCGGCGCGGTCTTTCAAGGACAGGGCGAGCCGTTCCACAACTACGACGAGGTGATCGCCGCGGCGCGCATCCTCTCGGAGCCCTGCGGCGGACGCATCGCGAAGGAAGCGATCACGATCTCGACCGTGGGCTTGGTCCCGCAGATCCGGCGCTTCGCGCGCGAGGGGCATCCGTATCGGCTGATCGTCTCGCTCACGTCCGCGGTGCCGCAGCGACGGCTCGCGCTGCTCCCGGTCGCCGGACGGTTCGAGATGCCCGAGGTCGCCGAGGCGCTGCGCGAGCTCTACGCGATGGTGGGCAACCGGCTGACGATCGCGTGGGTGCTGCTGAAGGGGCAGAACCACGGCAGCGACGAGATCGACGCGCTCAAGAAGTTCTTCGGCGCGCTGCCCTTGCGGGTGAACCTGATCGACGTGAACGACGCGACGGGCAGCTTCGAGCGGGTCACCGAGCGCGAGCGCGTCGAGTTCGTGCAGAAGCTCCAAGCGGCCGGCATCGCCACCCGTCAGCGCTACTCCGGCGGCCGCGGCAAGCTCGCCGCCTGCGGCATGCTCGCCGCCTCCCGCCTGGCCTGATCTCGACGTCGCGCGATCGCACCGATACCGTCTCGCGGTGGCCTGGTGGATCACCATCTACTGCAAGCGCGAGTGCGAGGACCTCACGCCCGTGACGCTCCTGCATGCGCTGCGCGGCGGGCACTACGAAGCGCTCGCGGACGAGTACGGCGTGCCCGAGGGCGACGTGGCGCCCGCGCTGCGCGACCTGGCCGTGAGCCCCGACCTCGAGGTCCACTTCGGCTGGGCCCGGCCGCTCCTCGTGCACGTCTGGGATGAGCCCGATCGCGTGCGGGAAGAGCTCGACGAAGCGCGGGAGGTCCGCGACGTGCCCGCGAGCGTCGACGCGTTCGTGAGCGCGTGTTGCTCTGTCGTCGCGATCGAGCTCGGCTTCTCGATGCTGGAGAACATGGGCGTCGTGATCGCGTACGAGGTCGCTCGGTACGTCGCGCAGAAGTACGACGGGGTGATCGTCGACGACGACGATCGTTGGCAGCGGGTCGTCGACGGCGAGCTCGTGCCCATCGCCGAGTGATGACGAAAGCACGAAGGCGGCCTCCTCTCGGGGGCCGCCTTCGCGGTGTCAGTCAGTCAGCGCGGTCGTTTCAACGACAGGTCGCGTTCACGCAGGACTCGCCGCTGTCGCACTCGGCGCTGGTGCGGCACTCCGGGGTGACCTCGACCGCGGTGAAGCAGAGGAACTCACCGTTGTCTTCGCGGCAGCTGGTGAGCTGCACGTCGAAGGCCTGGCAGGTCGCATCGAGCATGTCGGCGCAGGGGGTGCGGCACACCCCCTCGCGGCAGAGGCGGCCGCCGGCGCAGTCGCCGTCGTTCACGCAGAACGGGGTGGGCTCCCAGTCGGGGTGGCAGAACTCGTCCTGCGCGCAGTAGGCGCCGGTGCTGCACGACGCGGGCGCGCCCTGGCAGTCGGGCAGGCAGCGCGCATGGACGCAGTGCTCACCCGTGTCGCACTCGCTGCTGTTCGTGCAGTCCTGCGCGGGGCGGCAGAAGCTGCCGATGCAGGCGTCGCCCGCCTCGCAGTCGCCGTCGGTCGCGCAGATGGGCGCGCACTCGTTGTTGACGCACGCGGTCCCCGGGGTGCACTCGCGATCGAACTGGCAGGTGTCGTCGACGATCTCGCAGCGGTTCTCGATGCAGAGCGCGCCGCCATCGCAGTCGGCCGCCGTGCGGCACGCGTTGGGATCCTCGGGCACGCAGGTGCCGCGGTAGTCGCACCAGAAGCCTGCGGCGCAGTCGCTGTCCATCGTGCAGCTGCCCGAGTCGGTGCAGGTGCCGTCGTCGCAGTACGCGCCGGCCGGACAGTCGCCGTGGGTGCGGCAGGTCGTCGGCCCATCGACGCATACGAAGTCGACGCACATCCGACCGCTACCGCAGTCGGGATCGGTCACGCACTCCGGGTCGATGCAGGTGCCGTCCGATGCACACGTGCCGCCGGGACCACAGTCGAGGTCATCGACGCACAGGCGATCGCCTGGGCCGTAGTAGACCGGGCATCCGGCAAGAAAGGCCGCGAGCGGGAGCCCGAGGCCGAATGTCTTGAGAGCGGGGAGGAAGTCAGTGCGCATGCGTTGCATGGGGGCGCCTCCTTGGGGCGATACGGGGAGCGCGCAATGCGAGCAGCGTGCCACGACGCGACGGCGCCAGCATCCGGGATTTTCGAGGATTTGCTGGGTGCCCCGCGTGAACCCGAGTTCACGGGCACTGCGGAGGGATCGAATACGAGCCTTCACAAGCCGCCGTGTGATGGGCGCGCGCAGGGGCGTCGCGGTTCGGGCAGCGTGGCTCCGCGATCGCAGGCCCTCCTTCGCGCGATGGCACCAACCGGCCTCGCCCATCGCGCCTCCGCGCGTCGCGCGATGCACCCGCCTCGCGGATCAGCGCTGACCCCTCGGCGATCGAGGCCCCTTCGTCGCGCGATGGCACCACGCGGCTCCGCGATCGAAGCCCCTTCATCGCGCGATGGCACCACGCGGCACCGCGATCACACCTAGCGCCTCCGCGATCACAGCCCCTAGCGGGGGCGAGCGCGTCGAGCCGGGGACCTCGAGCGCGGGCGCCGGGGCGCGATCGCGGAGGGTGGGGGTGGCATCGCGCGAGCGAGTGGTGGCATCGCGCGAGCGAGGTGGTGGCTTCGCACGAGGGAGGTGGCGAGCGCGGAGCAGAGCGGGCTGGTCGGACGGTGCCCTTCGCGCGAACGGGGGCCTCTGTCGCCGAGAGACGGTCACGCGGGGGTACGGGTACTCAGTGAATTCAGTAGGATGCACGCCGGGAATCGAACTACTGAGGACCGTCCCCTTTTGAATTGTCGTCCGATTTCAACTACCGGCGCCCGTCCGCGGGGCGTGTATCTAGTGATTTCAGTAGGTTGCACGCCGGGAATCGAACTACTGAGGACCGTCCCCTTTTGAATTGTCGTTTGATCTCAACTACCGGCGCCCGTCCGCGGGGCGTGTATCTAGTGATTTCAGTAGGTTGCACGCCGGGAATCGAACTACTGAGGACCGTCCCCTTTTGAATTGTCGTTTGATTTGTCCCCTTTTGAATTGTCGTTTGATTTCGATGGGCCGCGCCTAGGGGATCGCGGGGACCGTCGTCGTCGTTCCGTCCTCGCCCTCGATCGTGACCGTCGCGCCCTCCTCTTCTGGCTCGACGCCGCGCGGCGGGGGGCGGCCGATGAAGAGGGGCTCGGGATCTTGCGAGACGCCGTTCACCCGGTACTCGAAGTGGAGGTGGGCGCCGTGGGCGAGGCCCGTGTCGCCGACGATGGCGATCACTTGGCCTTGGTTCACGTGCTGCCCAGCGACGACGAACGTCGCGGTGCAGTGCGCGTAGAGGGTGAGCGTGCCGTCGCCGTGGGTGATGACGACGACGTTGCCGTAGCCGGCCATCCCATTGTGGCTGTAGACGACGAGGCCGCCGTTGGCCGCGAGGATGGGAGTCCCCGCAGGTGCGCCGATGTCGATGCCCTCGTGGTGCCGCCGCCGCCCAGTCGCGCGGGCGCCGCGCTTGGTGACGACCATGCTCCGCACCGTGCCGTGGCCCCGCCACAAGCGGCCTCCGTCGACGGGCCAGAGGAGCTCGCTCGTCGGGGGCGCGGGCGCGGCCGCAGCGATCCACGCGTCGTCGGGGCGGCCGGTGATCGCGACGCGCGCGACCCGGACGGTGCGCAGGAGATCGAGCGCCTCGGCGCGATCGCGCGCCTCGCCCTCGAGCAGGGGGACGCGGCGCGGGCCTTCGCACATGCGGCGCTTGTGGTAGCGGTGGCACTCGCCCCCTTCGCTCGGCGCCCAGGTGATGCGGCCGACCACGCCTGCGGGGATCGCGATGCCATCGAGCTCGGTGCCTGCGCAACCCGGCTCGGTGCACGCCGCCGCCGGAGGAGGGCTGGACGCGGGCGGCGGAGCGACACCGGCGTCCTGCGCGAGCACCGCGAGCGGCGCGGCGATGAGGGCCACCAAGACGGCGTGAAGCGCGACGCGTCTCACGGCCCCGAGGCTCGCACCTCACGCCGATACGTCAAGCAGGCGGTTTGTGAGGCCAGCGTCGGCTACCGCGCGGCACGTCAGAACGGGACGCAGCCGAAGAGTGGCACGCACTGGACGATGCACCCCGGTCCGCCCTGACAGGTGCACGCGCCACCGGAGCAACCGTCCGCCGTGTCGCCGCACTCGCGGCCGCACGAACCACAGTTGTTGACGTTGTTGCTCGTGTTGACGCACGTGCTTCCGCAGCAGGATTCCGCGCCGCCGCAGGTACGGCCGCAGGCGCCGCAGTTGGAGACGGTGTTCAGCGTCGTGCACACGCCGCCGCAGCAGGACTGACCCGCACTGCACGTCGTGCCCCCGCAGAGGCAGCGGCCGCCGACGCACGTCGTTCCGCCGGTGCACGCGGGGGTGCAGGTCGCTTCGGCGCAGGTGCCCGCTTGGCAGGTCTGACCGCTGGGGCAGGCGCGGCCGCATGCGCCGCAGTGGTTGGGGTTGGAGCCGGTGTCGACGCAGCCTCCAGCGCAGCAGCTCGCAGTGCCGGTGCACGTCCCGCCGCTGCCGCAGCGGCACGCGCCGCCGGTACACGTCTCGCCGGGATCACACGCGGGGGTGCAGAGACTTCCGCAGCTTCCGTCGACGCACGTGCTGCCGACCGGGCAGCTGTTCCCGCAGGTGCCGCAGTGGTTCGCGTTGCTGTCGGTGTCGACGCACGCGCCGCTGCAGCACATCTGATCGGCGGTGCACGCGGGGAGGCAGCCGCCGGTGGGCACGTCGGTGCCGCCGGTGTCGGGCGTCACGCCGGTGTCGATGCGCGGCACATCCATCCCGCCGCCCCCGCCAGCGTCGGTGCCACCGCCACCGACGGCGCAGCCCGCGTTGAGCGCGCCCAGCGAGAGGCAGAGGGTGCTCGAGAGGAGCGCGGTGAAGAGCGAGCGAAGGGCACCGTGCATGACAAACCTCGTGCACGCGCTGGTGCGCGCGAAGGAACATCGTACAGAAGCGCGCAGGACCCCTCAAGAACGTGATCTTGAGGACACGCACACCGAGGAACGCTTGCCTTCAGGACCGAAGCTCCGCGTCGATGCGCTCGAGCGCCCCTTTCACGTCGTCTTGCACGAGCCGGAGATCCCTCCGAACACGGGGTCGGTGGCGCGCACCTGCGCGGCGACGAGCTCGCCGCTGCACTTGATCGAGCCGCTCGGCTTTCGGATCGACGAGCACTCCGTCCGGCGCGCGGGGCTCGACTACTGGCACCTCGTCGACCTGCACGTCCACGTGGACTGGGCGTCGTACCGCGCGGGCCACGGTGGGCGCATGCACCTGTTCTCTGCGAACGCCGAGGCGAGCTACCTCGACGCGGACTTTGAGCCCGGCGACGCGCTGGTGTTTGGCAAGGAGTCCGTGGGACTGCCTGAGGCGCTGCTCGCGGCGCACCCCGAGCGGGTGTGGGCGATCCCCACGAGCGGCGGGGTTCGCTCGCTCAACTTGAGCAACGCTGTGAGCGTGGTCTTGTACGAGGCGCTGCGCAGCGTCGGCGGCCTGGCGAACGCGACGCGACGCTGACGCGACCCGCGATCCCCGACGTGGCGCGAGCAGATGCGGAGCCCGCCGCGTGGGTTCGACGCGGACGCGACCGCGATCCCCCGTGGCACGCGCCGAATACGCGTGCGGCCCGCGACGTGGGTTCGTCGCGGGCCGCCGCATCGGGGTCGTGGCTCGAGGCTCAGCCGCCTTCGGCCGGCGCCCACCAGGGGTTCTCCGGCTCCGGGGGCGGAGCGGGAGGCGCAGGAGGCGCGGCGGGAGGCGTCGGCGCAGCAGGCGGCGTCGGCGCGGCGGGAGGCGTCGGCTCGGACGGAGGCGTCGGCGCTGCCGGGGGCGCAGCGTCCCGACCGCGACGACCGCGACGACCGCGCGGCTCCTCGGCGGGCGGAGGCGGAGGCGGCGCCGGCTCGGGGGTCGCTTCTTCCTCCTCACCTGCGCCCGTGCCGGTCCACCACGCCGGGCCACCGCCGCCTTCGGGCGTGCCGGTGCCGGTGTCGCCGCCGCCTTCGGGCGTGCCGGTGCCGGTGCCCGTGTCGCCGCCGCCGCCGGTGGGCACGTCGGGCACCGCCGGGCCGACCACGGTCGCCACTGCGGGCGCCTCGCGCGGCTCCCACCACGGCGTGACGCTGGGATCCGTCGGGGTGGCCGACGTCACGGTCGCGCGGCGCTCCCAGAACGTCCACCAGGGCGCGTCCTCCGGGATGGGCTGCTCGAGGATCGATCGGCCGCCCCCTCCGCCAGCGGCGGGCGCCTCTTCGACCGGGTTGCCGCCGCGCACCGCGATGGTGAACGTCGCGCGCATCCGGGTCATGCGGAAGCGGGGGAACGCGATCGCCGAGACCCGCTCCTCCATGCAGGCGACGAGCTCGGGCGTGTTTGGCGCGACGCCGATGTCGTCGGGGCGACCGTCACCGGTGAGGATGAAGACGAGGCGCACCTGACCGAGCACCGGGTTGCGCGCGATCTCGCCCGCGACGCACTCACGGATCGCCTCGGCGTGCTCCGCGAAGGTCTGGTTGATCGTGTCCTGATCGAGGCGGTTCGGGAGTTCGGCCTCGGCGCGGCGCGCGGCCTCGTTCGCCGCGGCCTCCGCGTCGGCGGCCTCACGCGCGACCCGCGCCGCCTCCTCGTTGCGCTCCGCCTCGAAGAGCCCGTTGATGCCCTCGCGCAGCGGCGTGACCGTGCGGGCGTCGCCTGCGAGCGCGGTCAGGCCTTCGCGTCCTTCGGGACCACCGAGCCGGAACACGCCCGTCGCGGCCCACATGATCGCTTCGGGGTGCTCGGTGAACGTCGAGTCCGAGTGATAGAAGACCAAGAAGCGCTCGAGCGCGGGCACGACCGACGCGTCGCCGAGCTCGACGATCGCCTGGATGACGAGCGGCAGATCCTCGGTGGGCGTCTCGTGATCGTTCATCTGCTGCACCAGGCCCGGCACGGCCTGGGTCGCGTGCGACTCGAGCAGCGAAGGAACGATCACCTCGAGCGGCGGCGCCGCGGTGTCCTCGATGAAGTCGTAGCGGCGAGCGAGCGCCTCGACGAGGTGCTGGGTGCCGGTGCGACGGCCCCGAAGGCCCTCGGCGATCGCGGTGCGCACGTCGCGCGGGATGTGCCGCTGACCGTAGAGATCGAGCAGATCGCGCGTGATGTCCGGCTCCGGGATCGCGGCGAGCATGCGCACCGCGTACGCGCGCGCGTCGACCAGGCGGTTGTCGGGATCGAGCACGATCTCCGAGAGCATCTCGCGCATCGGACGCAGCGCGCCGGGGGTCGCGGTCGGCGCGAAGCCCGCGGCGTCGAGATCGACCGACGCCAGCTCCATCGCGCTGCCGCCGCGCCAGCTATCGGTGCCACTCGCGCGATCGAGCAAGACCATCGCGCCCTGCTCGCCGACGGTCAGCAGACCGCCTTCGAGCGCCTGCGCCCCGATCACGTCCTCGGTCATGATGCGCGCCCAGCGCATGGAGCCGTCGAGGTCGTAGGCGAAGACGTAGCGGTAGTAGACGAAGTAGTAGGTGCCGCCGGCGAGATCGATGTTGCCCGGCTCGGAGGGCGAGGGCGCGAAGTAGACGCGGATGCGGCCGCGCGCGCTGCGGGTCCCGGGCTTCGGCACGAAGCCGTCGTCGAAGATCTCGGGGCTGCGCGGCAGGTCCGCGACGGGCAGCTCGACGCGGGTCGAGCCTTCGCGGGTGCCGCTCACGGAGCCGTGGGTGAGCCGGTAGATCGCGCGGTGCCCGTAGTAGATGCCAGTGGGGTCGTTGAAGATCCACGCGATGACGTCATCGGTCGAGCGCAGGCGGGCCAGCTCGACGCCGGTGGTCTCGTCGAGGACCGCGATGTTCTGGCGCTCCCAGGGGACGAGCACCATGCCGCCGGACGCGACCGGCTGACCGAACACGCCCTCGACCTCGTGGCGCCAGCGGATCTCGCCGGTCATCGCGTCGACCGCAGCCACCCGCCCCTCGCGCCGCGCGCCGCCCAGGGCGCCGACCGTGGTCGCGAAGTAGACGGTGTTGCCGTCGCGCGCCGCGCCGACGTAGCCCAGGGTCTCGGGGAGCTCGACGTGCCAGCGCTCCGCGCCGGTGCGGATGTCGAGCGCGTTCAAGCGGCCGCGCTCGCTCACCACCACGAGATCTTCCAGGACCTCGGGGCGGGTCTCCGCGTCCACCGGGTGGCGCCAGCGCTCCTCGCCCGTCTCGACGTCCAGCGCCACGACCGCGCGAGGCGTCTCGTGGGTCGAGACGATCGCGAGCGGCGTGAGCAGCGCGTTGTTCGGGTGCTCGTGCGCTTGCGGCGCAGGCAGCGCCTCCATCACGGGCGTGAACTGATCGGCGACGTTGTCGCGGAAGCGGTAGCTGAACGCGCTGCGCACCGAGGGTCCGCAGCCCGCGGCCATGGCGCCTGCGACCAGCACGAGCGAGAGGCGAACGATGAAGCGGTTCACTTGCCACCTCCCGCCGCGCCGGTCGTCGGGACGGTTCTGCGGGTGTCGCCTTCGGTCGGGATGCGCGCGAGCGTCTCGGTCACCGTGGTGCGCAGGCGGCTGCGATCCCGATCGCTGAACGTGCCGGCGTACGACGCGAGGAACTCGCGCACCTGGCGGCCGGAGACCTCACCGAGGCGGGTGACGATGCCGATCTTCGTCTCTTCGTTGATGTCGCTGCGGCGCAGGTACGACTCGTAGCCGCCGAGCATCACGGAGAGCGGGACGCGACCGAGGTACGCGTCGAAGCGCTCGACGCTCGCGGCGTTGCCGAGCTGCCCGATCGCGGTCGCGGCCTCGATGACGCCGCGGTCGAAGGCGCGGAAGAGGAGATCGAGCGAGCTGCGCGAGCCCATGTTGCCCAGCGCGAGCGCGGCGGCGGAGCGCACCTCGCGATCGCTGTCGCGAAGGCCCGCCTCGATGAGCGCGGGGATGCGGCGGTCTTCGATCGCGGCGAGCGCGCGGTACGCGCGGCGGCGCGCGCTGGCGCGGCGGTGGTGGGTGAACTCGGTGAGCACCTCGATGCTGCTCGGGTGATGGATCGCGCGGAGCGCATCGAGCGCGCGGTCGGTGACCGCGTCGGGCTGGCCAGAGCGCAAGAGCTCGGCGAGCGGCGCGACGCACTGGGCGTCGCTGATCACCGTCAGGTCGTCGATCGCCGCGCGCACCTCGTCGGGGTTGGTGCTGTGCAAGCGGGGCAGCACCGTGGGCAGGTCGCGGACGGTCAGCGTGGGCGCAGCGGCCTCGCCGTCTGCCGCCGCGGGCGCGCGCCGCCGGGCCCGGGCCTGTCCTTGCGCGGGCGCGTGGAACGACAGGAGAAGAAGTACGACGGCGACGCTCGAGAGGATGCGATTCGACATGAGGGATCCTTCGCTCCGGGCGGGAGGGGCCGCGCGCCGGGGAAAGCTTGGGGGCCGCGAGCTTACAGGCCACACCATGGCCGGCAAGTGCGGGCTTCGACCGCCGCGCGTGCGGATGACCTTGGGGTTCGCGCCGCCCCCCACCCGAACCCGTCCGACGCGGCCGCTACGAACGGATTGACGCAGCGAGAGCGGCCTGCGAGTCCAGTCCGTCAGCCGCCGAGCAGCACGGACCAGAGCGCGTCGCGTCCCTCGCCGGTCTCCGAGCTCACCCAGATCAAAGGGGTGTCCGGCGTGCCCGCGTACGTCTTCTGCGCCGCGCTGCGCTCGGCCCGCGAGAGCTTGTCGACCTTGGTCATCGCGATCGCGGTAGGGCGCCCGATGTGCTCGAGGTACTCGATGAGCTCGAGATCTTCGTCGGCGATCCCCCGGCGCGCGTCGATCACGACGACGACGCGGTTGAGGTTGGGGCGCATCGAGAGGTACTGCTCGATCATCGGGCCCCAGCGGGCGCGCTCGTGCTTGCTCCGGTGCGCGAAGCCGTAGCCCGGAAGATCGACGAGGCCCAAGGGGCCGCGCTCGCCATCGGCGCGCAGCAGATCGGCGACGAAGACGTTGAGCGCGCGCGTCGCGCCGGGGGTCGAGCTGGTGCGCACCAGCTTCTTGCGGGCGAGCAGCATGTTCATGAGGCTCGACTTGCCCACGTTGCTGCGCCCACCGAAGGCGACCTCGCCGTGCACCGGCGCGGGGAGATCGGCGAGCTGCTCGGCGCCGCCGACGAAGCGCGCGTCGATCACGTTGGGCGCCGCGCCCTTCTTCGGCACGCTCGGGGCCTGCTTCGCGGGCGGCGCCACGGGGGCCTTCGGCTGCTTGGGCGGGTGCTTCTTGCGGGGCGTGCTCACGAGAGCGTACCTACCTCGGCCTCGACGGCGCTGCGCAGCGCGCCGCCATCGAGCAGCGCGCGCGCCGCGAGCACGTCGGGCGCGAGCACCCGATCTTCGGTGAGCTCGTGGACGGCCGCGCGGACGCACGCGTGCGCCGCGCGGACGCCGAGCCCCGGGCGATCGGGGCGCCGCAGATCGAGCCCCTGGGTCGCGACCATCGCCTCGATCGCCAGCACGTGCGCGACGTTCTCGGCGATCTGCGCGCACTTGCGCGCGCCCCAGGTGCCCATCGAGACGTGATCCTCTTTGCCGGCCGAGCTGGGGATCGAGTCGACGCTCGCGGGATGGCAGAGCGTCTTGTTCTCGCTCACCAGCGCCGCCGCGGTGACCTGCGCCATCATGAAGCCCGAGTCGAGGCCCGAACGCGGCGCGAGGAAGGGCGGCAGACCGCTCGACATCGCGGGGTTCACCAGCTGCTCGAGGCGACGCTCGGCGACGTTGGCGAGCTCGGCGATCGCGATGGCCGCGAGATCGAGCGCGAGCGCGAGCGGCTGCCCGTGGAAGTTGCCTCCGCTCACGAAGTCCGCGTGCTCGTCGCCCGGATCGACGAAGACGAGCGGGTTGTCGACCGACGCGATGATCTCGCGCTCGATGACGCTGCGCGCGAACGCGAGCGCGTCGCGGCTCGCGCCGTGGATCTGCGGCATGCAGCGCAGCGAGTACGGGTCCTGCACCTTCTTGCAGTCGCGGTGGCTCTCCATGATCTCCGAATCCTTCAGCAAGGCGCGGAGGTTCTTGGCGACCAGCGCTTGGCCCGGGTGCGGTCGTACGGCCTGCACCCGCGCATCGAAGGGCCGCGCGCTGCCCTGCAGGGCCTCGAGCGACATCGCGCCGGTCACGTCCGACAGGCACGCGAGGCGCTCGCCGCGCAGCACCGCGAGGGCGCCGACCGCGGTGATGACCTGGGTGCCGTTGATCAGCGCGAGCCCCTCTTTGGCCTCGAGCTCGATGGGGCTCAGACCGACGCTCGCGAGCGCAGCCGCGCCGTCGAGGAGGGCGCCGTTCACCTCGGCCTGGCCCTCGCCGATCAGCACCAGCGAGAGGTGCGCGAGCGGCGCGAGATCCCCGGACGCGCCGACGGAGCCTTGGGACGGGACGATCGGATGCACGCCCCGATCGAGCAGCTCGATCAAGCGCTCGACGATCACCGCGCGCGCGCCCGAGTTGCCCAGCGCGATCGTCTGAGCGCGCAGGGCCATCATGATCCGCACGACCTCGCGGGGGAGCGCGGGGCCCACGCCGACCGCGTGGCTGCGGACGAGGTTGCGCTGCAGCGCGCGGATCTGCTCGGCGTCGATCCGGGTCTCGGCGAGCGCGCCGAAGCCGGTGTTGACGCCGTACACGTTCGGGGCGGCGTTGCCCAGGGTGGCGAGCCGGTCGACCGCGGCGCGGCAGGCGTCGATGCGGGCGCGGGCGGGCGCCTTGAGCACCAGCCTCGCGGTGCCCAGGGCGATCGCCTCGAGATCCTCGAGGGACCACGCGTCGCCCAGCGATAGCTCCGTATGCATAGGACGGGAGCTATAGCGCGGGCGTGACCTTTCGATGAACGCTGATTTCCAGGGCTTCTACCTGGCTGGCTTCGGGAGTAGGATGACTGTCGTCTTGTTGGACCAGTACCAGCTCCTCGACCGCATCGGCGTCGGCGGCATGGCGGAAGTGTGGAGAGCCACGATGCGCGGCGCCGAGGGCTTCGAGCGGCCCGTCGCCATCAAGCGCATCCTCCCGCAGTTCTCCGGCGACGAGGACTTCGTCGCGATGTTCGTGGACGAGGCGAAGATCGCGGTGCGCCTCTCGCATCCGAACATCGTGCAGATCTTCGATCTGGGGCGGGCCGGCGACGAGTGGTTCATCGCGATGGAGCTGGTCCACGGCAAGGACCTGCGCGCGGTGATCGACGCGGAGGCGGCGCGGGGGCAGCGGGTGCCGCTCGAGGTCGCGTGCCATTCGATCATGAAGATGTGCGAGGGCCTGCAGCACGCCCACTTCCTGGAGGCGAATCCCCTGCAGCCAATCGCGGGCGCCAAGCAGATCATCCACCGGGACATCTCGCCGCAGAACGTGCTGCTCTCGTTCGATGGCGAGGTGAAGGTCACGGACTTCGGGCTCGCGAAGGCCGCCGGTCGCGCGGCGCAGACCCAGGCCGGCACCATCAAGGGCAAGCTCGCGTACATGTCGCCCGAGCAGCTGCGGGGGATCCAGCTCGATCACCGGAGCGACGTCTTCGCCGTCGGGATCGTGCTGTGGGAGCTGCTCTCCGGAGAGCGCTTGTTCCTCGGGCCGACCGACCGAGACACCATCGCCAAGGCGTTCGCGTGCAAGGTGCCTTCGCTCGTCTCGATCGACCCCACGCTCGATCCGGAGCTCGATCGCATCGCCGCGCGCGCGCTCACGCTGGAGCGCGACCAGCGCTACGAGAGCGCCGAGGCGCTGCACGAGGACCTCGAGGCGTTCGTGTATGGCGCGGGGCTCACGCTGAGCAGCGGATCCCTCGCCGCGTACATGCGGGCGCTCTTTCCGCAGGCCGAGCCCGTCGCGACCCCGAATCGAAAGCGCGATCCCCGCGCGGTGACTGCGCAGATCCAGCTCGAGGACGACGCCGAGGAGCTCGACGACAGCCTGCTCGAGAGCGAGCCCGTGCCGCGCATGCGCTCGTACGCGCCGAACCCTTCCGAGATCCCGCTCTCGGATGTGCCGGAGGAGCTGTCGGATCACGACATCGACGCGCTCGAGCGGAGCCTGCACAGCATCCTCGGCCAAGACGAGCCCTCGCGGAGCAAGAGCGCGCTGTCGGCGCCCGCCCTCCCCTCCATTCCTCCGCACGTCGCGGCGACCCGACCGCCGCCCTCGCGCGCGAGCTCGCCCGACTTGAACAACCCGACGCTCTTCGATCCCGACGCGGTGTATCCCGAGCTCGAGGCCGCGCGCGCGGCCTTCGCTGCGCAGATGGGCGCACAGGTGCCCGGCCCGAGCAGCGCCGAGCGCGACACGAGCCCGCCGCCCGCGCCCACCGACGCGCGATCGATGGAGCACCCGTTCGAAGGCGAGCCCGCGTGGGCGGACGACTTCGACGACAGCACGGTCGCGTTCGAGCCGCGCATGTTCGATCCGCGGGGCGCGGCGCCCGCGTTCGCGGAGGAAGAGCAGACCCCGCAGTTCGCGTCGTCGCTCGCGCAGGACGCGCTGCAGCGGGATCCGATGGACTCGACGCACGACGATCCCGATCGGACCCACATGCCGAGCGACGACGAGGCGTACGCGGCGATGGCGGCGCACGATCCGCCCGAGGATCAGCTGATCACCCGCATGGTGCGGCCGAGCGCGACCGATCTCGCCGCGAGCCGCGCCCGCGATCTCGCCGACGACTCGGCGGTCGCGCCGAAGCAGCGAGCCCCCCGCGCTCCCGAGAGCACCTCGGAGACCGCGCGCCCTCCCCGCCGCATGTACGACGGCTTCGACGACGGCGACGACGAGACCACCACGGGCGCGGGCGCGCCCCGTCGTCGCTGAGCGTTGGGCGTGATCGACGAACGCGCGCGCGGGCTGCGCGGGCCGCTGCTTCGCGAGCCGCTCGTTCACTTCGGGCTCATCGGCGCCGCGCTCTTTCTGCTCGATGCGCTGACGGGGACCTCGGCGCCGCGGCCCGATCACGACGCGATCGATCGCACGCTGGTGATCGACACCGGGACGCGGCGCGCGATCGCCGACGACTTCTTGCATGGCGAGGGGCGCGCGCCGACCGACGCCGAGCTCGACGCGCGCATCGCCGCGTGGCGCGACGAAGAGATCCTCTACCGCGAGGGGCTGGCCCGCGAGCTCGACGCCCACGACGGGCGGGTGCGCGCGCGCGTCGCGACGCTGATGGCGGACGTGCTGCGCGCCGAGCGCTTCGCATCGGAGCCGACCGAGGCCGAGCTGCGTGCGTACTTCGACGCGAGCCCCGAGCGCTGGGCGGAGCCCGAGCGGATCGACTTCGTCCACGTGTTCTTCGAGGGGACCGACGACGCCGAGGCGCGCGCTGCGGAGCTCTTGCCCTCGCTGCGAGCTGGCGCCTCGCCTGCACGCATGGGCGACACGTTCAGCGGCGGGCGGCACTACCGCGGGCGGCGCCTCTCGGATCTGCGGGAGTCGTTCGGAGAGGCGTTCGTCGACGATCTGTCGAGCGCGGAGGCGGACGCGTGGTTCGTCACCCGCTCGCGCTTCGGGGTGCACCTGGTGCGGGTCGAACGACGGAGCGCAGGAAGCGACGCCGACTTCGATCGCGTGAGGCTCGACGTCGCGCACGCGCTGAACGAAGCGCGCGAGACCGAAGCGATGGAGCGCGCGCTGGCCGAGCTGCGCGCGCGCTGGACCATCGTCGACGAGGGCGGCGACGAGGGCGACGGGCCGACGTCCGGCGGCGGGCCACGCGACGTCGAGCGGCGCGGCGATGTGGCGGCCGGCGAGGAGGCGCGCGGCGACGAGGCGGCAAGCGCCCGTGGCGATGAAGCGGCGCGCGGCGTCGAGGAGCGCGGCGAGTGAGGCTCGCCGTGCTCGCCGGCCTCGCCGTGCTGACTGCGGTGTCGGTCGCGCGCGCGCACGACAACGCGCCGGGCGTGCTGTCGCTCGAGGGGCTCGGCGACGGGCGCTACCACGTGACGTTCACCCGACCGACGGACACGCGCGAGCCCGCGAGCGAGGAGGTGGAGCCGCGCTTTCCGCCTCACTGCTCGCTGGACGGCGCGACGCTGGACTGCGGTGCGCAGGACCTGGCGGGGGCGATCACGTTCGATCGGCTCGCGGGCACGCGCATGCGGGTGATCGTCGCGTTCACGCGCGACGGGACCGCGCTGCGCGAGTACGCGGCGACGGGAGAGACGCCGACCATCGAGCTCTCGACCCCACCCGCCGGGGTCGTCGCGTGGATCGAGATCGGCGTCGAGCACGTGCTCGGCGGGCTCGATCACCTCGCGTTCGTCCTCGGGCTGCTCTTGGTGAGCGCGCTCGATCGCAGGCTGGTGCTCACGATCACCGCGTTCACCCTGGCGCACTCGGTGACGCTCGCGCTCTCGGTGCTCGGCGTGCTGGCGCTCCCGACGCTCCCGGTCGAGGCGTGCATCGCGCTCTCGGTGGTGCTCGTGGCGCGCGAGGGGCTGCGCACGGGCGACGCGTCGCTCACTCGGCGGGCGCCGTGGCTGGTCGCCGGCCTCTTCGGCCTGGTGCACGGCTTGGGCTTCGCCGGCGCGCTGCGCGAGGTGGGGCTGCCCGAGGGTTCGCTCGCGCCCGTGCTGCTCGGCTTCAACCTCGGCGTCGAGGTGGGGCAGCTCGTGGTCGTCGGCGCCGCGCTGGGGATCGCGATGCTGGCGTCGCGGATGACGACGCGCGCCGCGCTCGCGCGTCCGGTGCTGGCCTACGCGCTCGGCGGGCTCGGCGCGTTCTGGTGGATCGAGAGGACCGCGCTGATCCTCGGTGTGGGCTGACCCGCGTCGCCGCGCGACGCTCCGAACAGCGCTGTCACCGGATCGCGCCGAGCGCATCTCGGTACACGTCGTCGATCGCGATCGACACGCCGGCAGACGACAGATCGAGCGAGTCGCCTGCGCCCAGCACCTCGAGCGTCCAGCTCCGGGGGCCCTTGCGGCGATAGCGCTCGATGTGGATCTCGCTCTGCGACACCAAGACGTACTCCATCAGAGGGCCGAGCTTTCGGTACGACATCCCCTTCTCTTCGCGGTCGTAGGACGCGGTGCTGTCCGAGAGCACCTCGATGACGACGCTCGGGTTGACGATGGCGTGCTCGTCGTCGGGGTCTCGCTCGATCTTCCCGCACACGATCAACAGGTCCGGATAGGTCGCGCGATCCGCCGCGCGGATGCGGACCCGCACGTCGGAGCTGAGGACCACGCAGGGCCGCCCATCGAGCTCGCGGCGCAAGAGGTAGCCGAGCTGAGCAATCAAGCGACCGTGCTCGATGGAACCCCCGGCCATCGCGAGCGCGACTCCGGACACGAACTCGTGACGTACCGCGCTCTCTTGCTCCAACGCGAGGTACTGCGCGTACGTGAGGCGCTGGCTGGCGGGCCCGGCCATCGGCGGGAGTGTACGACCTTCGACGCACTCGGGGCACGTCGGAGCTGAGGTCGAGTATCCTCGGCCGCTCGTGAGAAGACTCGCCCGATGCGCGCTCGCGCTCCTCGTGCTCGCCGGCTGTGGGCGCGATGCGGCCGTGGCGATCGAGCCGGTCGTCTACGATGCGGATGATCGCGTCGAGCCGTACCAGCACCCGAGCCCGACGCTGCGCGCGATCGCCGAGACGGCGATCGCGATGGAGCTCGACGGTGGCTGGCTCGACGAGAGCGATCCGAGCGACGTGCGCATCACGTACGACCAGACCCTCGGCGAAGCCCAGGACCTCTGCGCGGGCGAGCGCTTCGCGGATCAGATCGAGCCGGGCACCTGCTCCGGGACGCTGATCACGCCCCGCCACATCCTCACCGCGGGCCACTGCGTCGATGCCGACGACGACTGCGACGGCTCGACCGCGTGGGTCTTCGGGTTCCGTCACACCGCGCCGGGCGTGCTCGCGACGCTGACCTCGAACGACGTCTACCGCTGCAGCCGCGTGCTCGCGTACCGGGACGACGGGAACGCGGACCACGCGATCGTCGAGGTCGATCGCGACGTCGTCGGGCACACGCCCGTGCTCGGTCGGGCGCTTCGCCGCTGGGCGCCGCTCCCGTCCGTGGGCACCGAGCTGGTGCTCATCGGGCACCCGAACGGCATCCCGATGAAGATCGCCGACGCGGGCTTCGTGACCGACACGGGCACGCTGACCCTCACCGCGACGCTCGACGCGTTCAGCGGGAACTCGGGCTCCGGCGTCTTCCTCGCCGATGGCACGCTCGTCGCGATCCTGACCTCGGGGAACGACGACTACGTGCGCGCCGGCGGCTGCAACCGCGTGAACGTCATCGATCCCCCACCGACCGACGATGGCGAGGGCCTCACCTACGCCGGCGCCGCGCTGGACGCGTTCTGCGCCGAGCGACCGACGAGCGAGCCGTGTGACCTCGCGGTCGAGGTCGACGCGTCGCGCACGGACGACGCCGCCATGAGCGACGCCGGCCCGCGCCCGAGCGAGGACGCGGCAGGCCTCGACGCGGGCACCGCCCCGCCGAGCACGGGCGGCTGCGGGTGCCGTGCGGGCCGCCCGCGGCCCGTCGCCGCGCTGGTCCTCGCTACCCTCCTGCTCGGTGCCCTCCTCCGGCAGCGGCGTCGCGCATCGCGTTCGTCCTGACCCGCGTCGCGCCACCACCACGGGATGCACGGCCGGTCACGGATCGACGAAGAACGCCTCGGGGTGCCGGTCGATGTAGGCGTTGCACGCGGCGCTCACCGGAGTGCGCGCTTCCAACGCGTAGTACGCGTCCTCGATCGCCTCGGCGAAGCCTGGTCGCTCGTCGTCGTCTCCTCCTACGCCGGCGAGGAGCGCGTCCAACGCGGCGATGCGCGCGGACCGGTCCTCGGTGTCCAGCTCGGGATGCTCGGTCAGCACGCGAAGGACGAGATCGGCATGGGACAGCAACCCGATGAGACGGAAGCCCTGCACGGCCTCGCGGGCGAGCGCGCCCGTCGGGTTCCAGAAGTACTGGCGGAACCCGCCGGAGCAGATCTCCGAGCTCGAGAACATGACCGCATACACCGCGCGCTGGCCGGCCGTCGCGAGCGAGAGACCCCGTCGCCGCGCCGCCCCGTCGTCGCCGTTCGCGACCGCGCTCCACACGTGTTGCACCACCACGTTGGGGCGTGACTCGCGCACCGCGTCCGCGACGTCCTCTGGACTCATGCGCGGAGACCTCGCTCGGGTTCGGGCTGCGATCGCATCGAGCGTGGTGTCGAGCTCTGCTCGCGCGATCTTGAGTGTCTGCATGGCGGCGGGCGGGCCTCGCTCCGTGCGACGGAGCGGCGGCGAGCTACCTCGGACCGCAGTGTCGAGCAAGCCATGGCGCAGGCTCGTCGCGCGTGATCAGTCGGCGGCGGCCGTGAAGCGCGCCGTCGGCGTCCTCACTTCGTGGTTGCAGTCGCGAACCACGGCGTACCACTCGTAGAGCACGCCGGGCTCGACCGGGACGCTCGCGCGCGCGTCGTCGCCCGGGAACTCGACGACCTCGGCCTCCTCGAACGCGCCGCCCGCACCGGAGAGATCGACGTGCAGGGTGAACTCGCTGTTGGCGTCGGTCTCCCAGCGGTCGGCGCTCGGCGAGTAGCTCCGCACCGTCAGCTCGTCGCTCATCGGCGAGAACTCCCAGATGCGCATGTACCCGCCGCCGCCCTGCGCCCGTCCTTGGTAGTCCGCGAGCATCGACACGATCGTGTGCCCGGAGCTCGACGTGTCGCTGCGACGCGCCTCGGCCGAGACGTGGCCACACGTCATCAGCTGCACGTTCTCCACGTCGGCGAGCGCCTCGTAGATCGCGCCGCCCTGCGCGCTGAAGTTGCCGGCGCCCGTGAGGATGTAGTGCGCGTTCAGCACCCCGAACGCGTCCGGATGAGACGCAAAGACGTTGCGGGCCCACGCGGTCACGGCGGCGTCTTGGGTGGTGTCGTACTGCAGGCTCACCACGACGAACTCGAGGCCGCCCGCGGTGAACGTGATCCAGTTCTCGTCGTTGTCGGTGCCGTAGTGCCCGCCGTAGTAGCTGCGCCCCTCGAAGCGCTCGAGGCCGAAGTTCTCGTTGAAGAGCGCGGTCGAGTTCGTCGTGCCGATCGGCGACTCGTCGTGGTTGCCGACTGCCAGGCCGTACGGCACGCCGTCCGGTAGATCGGCGCTCTCCTCCTCGAGGATCTCCATCGCGTCGACCGCGACCCGCCACTGCGACGCGTTGCCGCCGCTGTCCACGATGTCGCCGTTGTGGATCACGGCGGCGATCCCGTAGGCCTCCCGGTTCTCCATCACCCAGCGGGTCTGATCTCCGAAGAAGTGGGTCGCGCGATCGGGGCGCGAGGCCGTCGGACCGGTCGTGTAGTACTGGGTGTCGGGCAGCACGACGATCGTGAAGTCGTCGTCCTCCGTGAGCGCGCGGACGTAGAACGTCACCTCGCGCGGCGCGCCGTCGACCGCGACGCGCAGCTCGGCGCTCGAGCCCGTCACGACCGAGTCCGTCGGCGCGACCACCACCGCGCTGGGCGGCGCGCCGTGATCGATGGGCGCGCCCGGGCCCGAGAAGACCGCGCCAGTGATGGTCCCGTCGATTCCCCCCGCGGTGTCGGGCGCCACGCTCGCGCCGTCGCCCTCGTCGAGCGCCCAGCGACCCACCAGGTTGTCCGCGCTGGTGATGGTCATGAAGCGCGACGTCGCGATCTCCGAGGCGGTGCGCGCCCGATCCCACACCCGCACCTCGTCGAGCGCGCCGTGCAGGCGCCCCGAGGCCGCGCCCGTCGAGTTGAGCATCGTGCCGAGGCCGAAGTGCTGGATGCTGTCGGCGCGCGGCGTCGCGCGGGTGGCGACCTCGCCGTCGATCGCCCCGTCGAGGTAGAGCCGCCAGGTGGTGCCGTCGTACGTCGCGGCGACGTGGTGCCACACACCACGCGAGACAGTGGTGCGACCGATGACCGGGTGGTTGT
>CAYZQM010000087.1:0-23558 GCA_964480175.1 uncultured Sandaracinaceae bacterium | reverse complement strand
TCCCGACGTGCACCCCGGCGCGGTCGAGATCTGCGCGAATGGGATCGACGACGATTGCTTCGGCGGCGACTGGCTCTGCAACGTGGACGGCGCGGCCGATCCCGACGCAGGCATCGGCGGCGGCGGCGGCACCCGCGGCTCGACCAGCGGCTGCTCGGCGGGCCACGCGCGCGGCACGTCGAGCCTCGGCGTCCTCGTGCTCGTCGCGCTCGCGCTCGGTCTCCGCCGGCGCTGACCCGCTCGTGAAGTTGGTGCGATTCGCACCACGAGCGAGGCACGTTGCACCGCATCGCGATGCGCGGAGAGGGCATGCGTGACCATTCGTCGGTCGCACGCATTCATCCCGCGAACACGCGCACGCGACGTGGTAACACGCGAGCGTGTCGCTCACATCGCCACTCCTCAGCGCCCTTCGTGAGTCCACACGCGACGCGCATCACGCGCTCGATTCGTCGCTCGGGATGAGCGGCGCGACGCTGAGCCGCGATCGCTACGCGCGCTTCCTCCGTGGCTCGCTCTCGACGCTCGCGCACCTCGAGCCTGCGCTCCGCGCGTTCGACGTGCTGGTCGAAGGCGAAGGAACGCGATGCGAGGCCCTCGAGGCGGATCTCGACTTGCTCGGCGTCTCCGAGCACGACGAAGTGCTGTCTGGACCGGCGATCGACACGACCGCGCGCGCGATGGGCGCCGCGTACGTCATCGAGGGATCGAGCTTGGGCGGCGCGGTGATCGCGCGCTCCGTCGCACCGATGCTCGAGCGGGAGGGCGCGCCTTCGGCGCTGCGCTACTTGCGCTTTCATCCTCGGCCGCAGGTCGCCTGGCGGGCGTTCCTCGATCGGCTCGCCGTGTGGGAAGCGCACGCCAGCGACGCGGACAAGGACGCAGCGTGCGACTCGGCGCGCGCGACGTTCGCCGCCTACGCCGACGCGTTCCAGCAGACGGGCCTCACGAGGGCCAGCACGTGACGTCCGTCGCACCCAGGCCCGGCGAGCCCGTCACGCTCGACAACTGCGCGAGCGAGCCGATCCACATCCCGGGCGCGACGCAGCCGCACGGCGTGCTGCTCTCGTTCGGCGGCGATGGCGTGGTCACCCAGGTGAGCGCCAACGTCGGCGACTACTTCGAGGGGGCGAGCACCGCCGACGTGCTCGGGCAGCCCGTCGGCGCGCTCTTCGACGCGCCGAGCCAGTCCGTGCTCGCCGCGATCGGCGCGAGCCCCGACGGCGAGCACGAGAACCCGTTCCGCCTCATCGGACGCGACAACCAGGTCTTCGACGCGACGTTGCATCGCTCGGGTGCGCGCCTCGTGCTCGAGATCGAGCCCACCGAGACGATGCGCTCGGCGCAGGTCGGCAGCTTCGATCCGCGCCTGCGCCCGATCATCGTGCGGCTCCACAAGGCCGAGACGATCCCGCAGCTCGCCCAGCTCGCGGCGGAGAGCGTGCGGCACCTGACCGGCTTCGATCGGGTGATGGTCTATCGCTTCGATGCGGACTGGAA
Source organism: uncultured Sandaracinaceae bacterium (assembly GCA_964480175.1). Classification (GTDB taxonomy): domain Bacteria; phylum Myxococcota_A; class Polyangia; order Polyangiales; family Sandaracinaceae; genus CAYZQM01. The sequence goes on along the minus strand of CAYZQM010000087.1, from coordinate 22,058 downwards.
CGGTGAGGTCGTCGCGGAGGCGAAGCTCGAGCGGCTCGAGCCCTTCCTCGGGCAGCGCTACCCCGCGTCGGACATCCCCGAGCAGGCGCGCCGCCTCTACACCATCAACCGGCTGCGCTTCATCGCGGACGTCGACTACGCGCCGGTGCCCCTGACGCCCGCGCTCGATCCGGCCACGAACGCGCCGCTCGACATGAGCCACGCGATCCTGCGGAGCGTCTCGCCGATCCACATCCAGTACATGAAGAACATGGGCGTGAGCGCCTCCATGTCGGTGTCGCTGATCGTCGACGGAAAGCTCGCGGGCCTCATCGCCTGTCACCACTACACCGGTCCGCGCCGCGTGCCCTCCCCGATCCGGGACACGGCCGCGTACCTCGGCGAGGTGCTGAGCTGGCAGCTGAACACCCTCGAGCGCAGCGATCGCACGCAGCGCACCCGCGAGACCCAGGTGCACGAGGCGGAGGTCATCCGCCACGTCGCCGTCACGCCGGAGCTGCTCGATGGGCTGGACTCGCCCGCGCTCTTGGCGCTCGCCGAGGCGACGGGCGCGGCGGTGGTGCTCGAGGAGGGCATGCGGAAGCTGGGCGAGACGCCGTCGACGCCACAGATCCGCGCGATCGTCGGCTGGCTCAAGGCGCGGAGCGCCCAGGTGCACGCGACCGATCGGCTCGCGGACGAGATGCCCGAGGCAGCGGCGTTCGAGGCGGCGGCGGGGCTGATCGCGGTCGCGATCTCGCCCGAGGTCGGCGAGTACTTGTTGTGGTTCCGCCCCGCGATCACCCGGGTGATCCACTGGGCGGGCAATCCCTACGAGAAGGACGACAAGGTCGGCGCCGATCGCCTCAGCCCGCGCGGGAGCTTCGAGCTCTACAAGGAGACGGTCCGCGGGCGGGCCGAGCCGTGGATGCCCTGGCACGTCGAGGCGGCGAGCAACTTGCGTCGCGTCCTGCTCGGGGGCGTCCGCCGTCGCGCCGTGGAGCTGCGCTCGCTCAACAAGCGCCTGCTCGACGCGGACCGCTCGAAGGATTTGTTCTTGGCCACGGTCAGCCACGAGCTGCGCACGCCACTCAACGCGATCCACGGCTGGGCCTCGCTGCTGCAGACGGGCGTCGTCTCTCGCGACAAGCTCCCCCACGCCATCGACGTCATCGCCCGCAACGCGCAGGCGCAGGCCAAGCTGATCGACGACCTGATCGATCTCTCGAAGGTGGTGGGCGGGCGCTTGATCCTCGACGTGGAAGAGGTGGACCTCAGCGGGGTGATCGACGCCGCGCTGGCGAGCCTGTCCCTGGCGATGGAGAGCAAGGGCCTGCGCCTCACCCGCGCGCTCGAGCCCGACGCGCGCGCCGTGCGGGGCGACGCGAATCGCCTGCGGCAGATCGTGCTGAACCTCCTGACCAACGCGACGAAGTTCACCGAGAAGGGCGGCGAGATCGTGGTGCGCCTGCGGCGCGTCGCCTCCGACGTCGAGCTCTCGGTGCACGACGACGGGAGCGGCATCTATCCGGAGTTCATCGATCGCGTGTTCGATCCTTTCCGCCAGGAGGACGCGGAGACGACGCGCAAAGTGGGCGGCCTGGGCTTGGGCCTCGCGATCGCCAAGAAGCTCGTCGAGCTGCACGGCGGGCGCATCTGGGTGGAGAGCGAGGGCAAGGGCAAGGGCGCGCGCTTCTTCGTGCGGTTGCCCGTCTCGCCCATGCTCCGGGAGTCACAGCCCGAGATCGATCTCTCCACGAAGCCGACCGCGGCGAAGATGGTCGCGTCGATCCTGCTGATCGACGACGACGACGATGGACGGGAGCTGCTCTCGAACACCCTCGAGCTGGTCGGCGCCAAGGTCACCTCGCACGCCAGCGCGAAGGACGCGCTGCGGGCGCTCGAGCAGAGCAGCTTCGATCTCATCGTGTCCGACGTGGGGATGCCCGAGATGGATGGGCTGACCTTCATGCGGACGCTGCGCGCGCGGGACCCATCGATGGGGAGCCACACGCCCGCGGTGGCCCTGACGGCGTACGCGCGCGCGACGGACCGCGTCGCGGCGCTGGAAGCGGGCTTCCAAGCGCACGTCGCCAAGCCGGTCGACATCGGCGAGCTGATCGCGACGCTGCAGAGCGTCCTGCGCCGCATCGGCTGACGCGCGACGCGTCGGCTCAGAAGAACACGCCGCTGCCGACGTGCAGCGCGGTCTCGTGGATCTCGGTGGGCACCAGCACCGTGCGCAGCCCCTCGGCGAAGGTGCCCAGCCCGAACTGCACGCCGCCCGTGTAGCCGACCCCGTACGCGTAGCGCAGACCGAACGTCTGCACGAAGTCGATGCTCGCCGCGCTCTCGCCCTCACCGAGCTGATGTCGGGTGCGGATCTCCAGGCCACCCGACGCACCGACGTAGTGGGCACGGCTCTCGCCGTAGGAGAAGGCACCGCGATCGGCGTTCAGGTCGGTGAAGAGCCCGATGCCGAGCCGGATCGAGTCGTCGATGCGCCCGCGCACCCCGAGGCGGAGCCCGCCCGTGGTCGCGCGATCGAGGCCCAGCGCGCCGTTGCTGATCGCGTGCTGCAGATCTCCATCGATCGCGAGCACCACGGGACCGAGATCCATCGCGATGCCTGCGCGGATGCGGGTCGGCGAAGCGACCTCGATCGCGGGCTCGAGGCCGCCCGTGTCCGCCGGCGTGAGTACGGCGCCGCCTGGCGCGGTGACGAGTCCGGTGGACACCGTGCGGTACAGCGCGCCGAGCGAGAAGTAGGGCGTCGTCGCGCTCACCCCGATCGTGAGCCCCGGCACCGGCTCCCACTGCAAGCCCGCGCCAATCGCGACCGCCACCGTGCGGTACCACTCGAACTCACTGAGCCCGACGCCGATGGCCGCCATGCCGGTCGCGTCGTCGGTGAGGCCTCCGAAGGCGGACGCCTGGGTGACGTCTTGGTCGTAGGTGGCGTAGAGGCCGAAGCCCACGCGCAGGTTCGGCGCGAGCCGGATCCCGACGCAGAGGCCCGTCAGGTACTGCTGCTCGGCTTCGTGCAGCGAGATGTCCCAGCGCTCGGTCCTCCCGCCAGTGGACTCACTGACCGACAGCACCTCTTCGTGGTTGATCGCCGACGGGACGAAGAGGCCGAAGCCGAAGAAGACGTCGGTGTCGAGCTGCCGCACCATCGTGAGGGCGTTGGGGATCACGACGAAGTCGACGTAGCTGGCGTCCGTCGATCCTCCGTTCGCGGTGGTCAAGAAGCCCGGCGCCGATCCGAAGCGGAGCTGGTAGGCCGTGCCGCTCACGTCGACGCTGCTCCGATCGGCCGCCGCGAGACCCGCGGGGTTGTAGTAGACGGCCGAGCCGTCGGCGACGCTGGCGGTGAGCGCCCCGCCGGTGAGGATCGCCGCGTTGCCGAAGAGCACGCCGTCGTCGTTGCCGGCGCGGGCGGACGTCGGAAGCGAGAGCGCGGCGACCCCGAGCGCTGCGAGGATCCGTCCCGTGGTGCTCGACATGGCGACATCGTGGCTACGAGGCCCTCTCGCTCGCAACAAAGCGACCAACCCCCGTCGCGGCGTGTCAGCGCGCCGTCGCTCCCCACGCGAGTGCGCCGACCAAGAGCGTGAGACCACACGTCACCGCGAAGACCGCCAGCTCGCCGAGCATGTGCGACGCTCCCCACGCGAAGAGCGCGATGCCGACGAAGCCGACCGTGAGGCTCGCCCGCGAGGTACGTCCGAGCTTCGGATCGAGCTCGAGCTCGATGCGCTCCGCGCGAAGCTCGAGCGCGCGCTCTCGCGACCGCACGATCCCGCGTCCCCGGTGGAAGCGGGCACGTCGCCCTCCCCTTCCGTCCGCTACGAGGCGGCGCCTCACGCGCGACCTCGGGCGCGGGCAGCGCGCATCGCGAGACGGAGCAGCGATCGACGATGGGCGCGCATCGATCAGAGCCGCGTCGCGTAGTACTCGATCACCAGGTTCGTCTGGACCGAGAAGGGCGCGGGGCCGCCGGGCAGATCGTTCACCGTCGCGCTCATCGCCTCGAGATCGCGCGACAGCCACGCAGGCATCTCGAGCGCAGGCCGCGCCCACGCGCGGGTCACGACGTCGAGCGCGCGGACCGCCTCACGAAGCGTGACCACCATGCCGGGCTTCACCGCATAGCTCGCGCGATCGACGCGCTTGCCGCCGACGAGCACGTGGCCGTGGTTGATGAGCTGGCGCGCCGAAGGAATGCTCGGCGCCATCCCCGCGCGAAAGACGACGTTGTCGAGGCGCCGCTCGAGGAGCGCGACGATGTTCTCGTCCGCCTGGCCCGCCATGCGGCGCGCGCGCACCACGATCGTGCGCAGCTGGCGATCGGTGACGCCGTAGTAGTAGCGGAGCTTCTGCTTCTCCATCAGCTGGCGCTTGAAGTCCGAGACCTTCCTGCGCATCGCGTTCTTCTGGCCGTGCTGCCCGGGTGGATAGGGGCGTCGCTCGGGGCGCTTGGCCGAGAGGCCGGGCAGGTCACAGTCGAGGGCGCGCATCACGCGCAGGCGGGGGCCGGTGTAGCGAGACATCTTGGGTCGAGTCCTTTCGAAACGGCGGAGCGCGATCAGCAGTCCGCGAGACCGGTAGCGCGAAGCGAGACGCTCACGCGTCGCTGCCGAGCGAGGTGAGGGCCGCGCGGCAGCGCCCGAGCACCCGGGCCGCCGCGGCCTCGTCGTCGCGCAGCGCGTGGACGAAGACGAGCTCTTCGGCGACCGCGCCGATCGCGTCGGCGAGCCAAGAGAGCTCATCCGTTTCGACCTCGAGCAGCTCGTCCAGCGCGCGCTCGAGCGCTGCGGCAGCAGCGGCGGAGCGTCCCCGCTCGAGCGCCGCGATCGCTCCCTCGATCGCCTCGTGCGAGAGCGCCGCCCACCGGGACGGATCGCTCCGCGACGCCGAAGCGCGATGCCAAACGAGCCCGGAGGCCTCGGGGAGATGGGGGTTCTTGGACATGGCGCGCTTGCGCAATCAATTACTGAGAGTCACTCTCAAACGCAAGTCGGAACTCGTAGCTGCTTCGAGACGGCGCGCGCGGGACCGACTCGAACCCTTCGAAGCCCGAGGAACATGACCGACCCGAACGCCTGCAATCGACACCTGCTCGCTCACAACCACGTCGCCCGCGTCGAGGCGTGCTCCGACTGCGGGTGCATCTCGGTCCACGTCGGGCCCATCACGCTCCGCCTCGATGCCTCGAGCTACGAAGCGCTCACCGTCGCGCTCGTCGAGGCCGCCGGTGTCCAGCGCGCGACCCACGCGCCGCTGCTGCGGACGATCGGCGAGCGCGGCGCGGCGTGAACCGGGGGCAGTCCCCGCGCCGAGCTCAAGGGATGACGATCAGCACGCCGGCGATCGCCGGGATGCGGAACGTCAGCGCGATCAGGAGATCGAAGTAGCCCTGCGTCGCGATCGCGCCGCCACCGAGCAGGAGGTCGATCGCGATCCCGCCCTCGCCCCAGAGCGCGCCCGCGAAGATCGACGTCGTGCTGCCGCTCGTGCTGGTGGACGCGACGGGCTGGGCGCGCTCAAAGAGCCACGAGAAATCCATGCGGAGCCCGAGGCGTCCGCCGACGCCTGGGCTGCGCTCGCTGTCGGTGAAGCGCACGTCGAGCTCGGCGCGCACGGCGAGGCGCACGAGGTTGTGAAATCCCGGCGGCGCGCAGTCGCCGGGCACGAAGCCCTCGGGGCTCGTCGCGCAGAGCGGGCGCGCATCCAGGCTCTCGCGAAGCGCGAAGTACGAGAGCGATGCGGTCGGCCCGTGCTGCAGTGTGCCCAGCTCGTGCGCCGAGACGACGTAGCCGAGGTCGAAGTCGAAGTCGCGATCCCAGAGCTCGGGCACCATCGCGAGCGGCGCGATGGCGCCGCGGTACTGGAACTGCGCGCCGGCGCCATCGCGGCTCGGCGCGAGCTCGCCGTCGCGAAAGCGGCCCGCCATCATGCCGCCGGCGACGCGGTGCTCGCTCGGCAGCATCGCCACCGGGATGCAGCCCGTCAGCGCAGGGAGGACGAACGCGATCGAGAGCGCGCGGAGCGACATGCGGGGGCGCCGTAGCACGCCGGCGATCTGCGCACCGACCGCGCGGGTTGCTCAGGCCGCGAGCGCGACGGGACCGCGCGAGACGATCTGGTCGGCCAAGAGGCCGAGCGCGTCCATCGCCTTCGCGAGGACCGCGCCGTCGGCGACGGCGCCACGCATCACCACGCGCGCGTCGCGATGCGCGATCGTCACGAGCGCGTCCGACGGTAGCTCGGCGAATGCCGAGACCCCCGTGAGCACCGCGAGCTCCGCGGGGCGCATCCGCTTCAGCGGACCCGCGACGCGATGCGGACCCGAGGGGTCGAACGCGAGGCGGACCACGGAGAACGTGCCGCCGTCCGGGTAGCCGCCGCCGAGCGCCTGCATGACCGACACGACGTCGAGGGTGATCGCGAGCTGGTGGGTGCCGCGGTGCACGAGCACCTTCGGTCCGTCGTAGAGCTGTCCTCCGAAGCGGCGCGCGACCTCCGCCCACGGCGCTTGGAGCGCGCGCTTCCGATGGGCGGTCAAGAGGAGCACGCCGCCCCCGAGCAGGACCACCGGCACACCCACCATGAACGCCGCGAGGAGCATGAGTACGATTTCCATGCTCCGAGGATGGGACGCGCAGACGATGACGCGCGGCCGTGGCGTGGACGGAGCCGAACCTGTCGCGTTCGGCGCGCCGCCTGGTGAACCCCCGGAGCGGCACGCATGCTCGCGCCGTGGCGCGTCGCGATCGATCGGGTGATCCTCACGGGCCGCGACATCGGATGCGAGGCGCGGTCGCCGCGTGCGTGCTCGCTGCGGCCTGCGCGTCACCCTCCACGTCGCTGCCGGACGAGCCGGTCATCGACGCCGTCCGTCCCGACAGCGCACCCTCGCCTGCACCCTGGGGCATCGTCCGGTTCCGGTCCTGTGGTTGGCGCTGGGACGGCGAGGTCGTCGTGTCGGGGGACGAGGTCGTCGGCTGCGGCGGCGCCGTGTTCGCGCGCGCCGACGGGCGCTTCATCGAACAGCGACCGCCCATCGACCCCGAGCCTCCGTCCCCGTCGGCGATCCCGGGTTGCAGTGAGGCGTGGGCAGTGGGGCGCCTGGGCGATCGAGACGCGTGCCTCGCGGACGAGCTTCTCGTCGTGGAGGGCGGTGAAGCACGGAGGCTCCCACGGCACCACCGAGACGCTCGGTTCAGCGACGGATACCTGCTCGTGGCGGACGACGATGGGCTCTCGGTCTTCGTCGACCTCGGCGACGTTCGTCGCCTGGACATGCCCGAGCCCTCGGTGCTCGACGTGCGCGACGGCGTGGCGTTGCTCTCGTCCAACGACCGTGTCGTCTTGCTCACGCTCTCGTCCCTGGAGATCGAACGGGTGTTCGATCGTCATGCGCCGACAGGCGCATTGCACGACGAGGGCATTCTCATCGAGAGCGGCCGTGACCTGCTGTGGCTCGCGCGGGGCACCCACTTCGAGCGCTCGGCACGCGCGGTCGCGACGCCCGCGGGACTCATCGCCATGACGGCGGGCGCCGACGAGGGGGAGCCCGTCTGGATCGGCGCCGGGGGGATGATGAACCGCGGCCGCGATGAAGTGGCGGCCTTCGTTCGTCCCGTTCCGCCGCCCCGCTTCGACCTCGGCCACGGATGGGCGTCTCATCACCTCGAGCTCGCCTCGCCCGGCACGCTGCAACTGACCGTGTCGGTCACCGACCTCGAGGAGCTCGCCGCGCTCGACGACGACGCATGGGGCCGCGCGCTGTGTGCGCGGGCGCTCCCGCATGGCTGCCTCAGCGACGCAGGGTACGTGGGACGCGGCCCCGACGGGCGTGTGTTTCGCGGGCACGTCTACGTGGGCGGGTGCGCGCGGGTCCACGTGGACGTGATGGTGCGCGAGATCGATGGCGTCCTCGAGCGGTGGACCATCGAGAGCGGAGACCGTCCCTCGCTACGCCGTCACGTCGATGCGATCCTCGGGCCCATGCCGCGCGACGCGCGGGCGGTGCGGGTCGCGGGACCGAGTGGGCTCGATCCGTCGATCGAGCGCGTCGGTCCGTGAGCTCCGCTCAGCGGGTGCGGGTGAAGGCTCGGAAGGACTCGATGATGCGGTCGGCGACGAGGCGGACGGCGGCGCGCTCGGCGACGTCGGGACGCATGACGAGCCACGTCGGTCGCGCGGCGATGTGATCGAGGGTGAAGAGCAGCTCGAGGCCCGCGACGCTCTCGCCCCAAGCGCGGGTCACGGGCACGATCCCGTAGCCGCGCACGGCGGCCTCGACCAACGCAGGGAGGCTGGATGAGCTGAACACGGCGTGCACCCCCGGGCGCGAGCGAAGCCAGCGCGCCTCGGGCAACACCGACAGCTCGCCGCTCGGACAGAGCACGTCGTGTCCTGTGAGCTGGCTCGGGTTGCGCGGCAGACCGCGCGCACGCAGGTAGCTCGACGCCCCAAAGAGCGCGATGGGGAACTTGCCGAGCACCCGCACCTTCAGCCCGGCTTCTTGGGTCGGCGTGACCCGCACCGCGAGATCCGCCTCGCCGCGGGCCAGATCCACTGGGCGATTGCCACCCAGGATCTCGATGGTGAGCGCGGGGTGGTGGCGCCGAAGCTCGAGCAGACCGCCCGCGACCAGCCGGCTCGCCATGCCCTCGGTCGTGGCGATGCGAACCGTGCCCGTGATCGTCTCGCCGTCGGCGGCCGCCGCGCTCGTGAGCGCGATCATCTCTGCTTCCATGCGCTCGAGGTGGGGACGCAGCCGCTCGCACTGCGCGGTGGGTCGGATGCCCTCGCGGGTGCGCAGAAAGAGCTTCGTCCCCAGCGCGCGCTCGCACGTCTCGAGACGCCGGCTGGTGGTCGACTTGTCGATGCCGAGCCGACGGGCAGCGAGCACCAGCTCGGCGCGCGGAGCAACGCGAGCACGACACGCGCATCGTCCCAGGACGGCGACGTGCGTGTGCTCGAGCGGGCCATCGGCTCGAGCCTGCCCGAACGACGTCGACGCGGCTACTGCATTCGCACAACCCAGGGTTGCAGGTACGCGCCTTCCCGGCGCTGCCGCCGATCGCCAACCTCGGCACATGACCCATCCCGACACCGCGAGCCCCTACCGCGCGACCATGCTGACCCGAAAGGGCGACCCGGATGCGCTCCAGAACGTGACGCTACCGCTCCCCGAGCCCGGCAGAGGCGAGCTCCGGGTGAGAGTGCACGCGACCGGCGTCGGATCGACCGACGTCACCATGCGGCGCGGCTACTACCCGTACGCGCCGCCGATCCCGTTCGTGCCGGGCTACGAGAGCGTCGGGGCGGTGGACGCGATCGGCGAGGGCGTGAGCGGCTTTCGGGTCGGCGATCGGGTGTGCGCGCTGCTGGTGCACGGCGGCTACGCGACGCACGTCGTGCGCGGCGCGGAGCACTGGGTGAAGGTGCCGGATGGGCTGGACGACGCGGAGGTGGTCGCGCTGATCCTCAACTACGTGACCGCGTACCAAGCGATCCACCGCGAAGCGAAGTTGCCCGCGGGCACGACCGCGCTCGTCACGGGCGCGGCGGGCGGCGTGGGACAGGCGCTGGTGCAGCTCCTCGTCCACCACGGCGTGCGGGTGATCGCGGCGGCGAGCGAGCGGAGCCACCCGATGCTGCGCGCGATGGGCGCCGAGCCCATCGAGGGACGCAAGGGGGAGATCGATGCGGCGACCCTGCGGATCGTCCCCGAAGGGGTGGACGCGTCGTTCGACGGCATCGGGGGCGCGCAGCTCCGCCAGTGCATCGCGGCGACGAAGAAGGGCGGCGCGGTCGTCTGGTACGGGTTCATGGGCGCGAGCGCGCTGATCGACGTCGGGCGCAACTACTGGGACGTCTACGCGGGCAGCCGTCTGCGCGGTCGGCGCGGCAGCTTCTACGGCATCACGGCGCTCTATCGAAAGGACCCGGCGCCCTTCCTCGAGGACCTGCCGAAGCTCTTCGCGCTGCTGAAGGGCGAGCACATCGCCCCGAAGATCGCGCTTCGTCTCCCCCTCGATCACGCGCGTGAAGCGAACGAGCGCATCGAGGCGGGCGGCATCGACGGCAAGATCGTGTTGCTCGCGGACGCTCAGCGCTGAGTGGCGCCGAGGGTCCTTCGTACCAGCGCGACCAGCGCCATCGCGTCGATCGGCTTCACGACGAAGCCGTCGGCGCCGAGCGAGGCGAGCAGGCGCCAGTCGGGCGCGCCGCCGGTGGCCGTCGCGACGAGGATCGGCATCTCGGCCGTGCGCGACGACGAGCGCAGCGCCGCCGTGAGCTCGATCCCGTTCATGCCGGGCATGTCGAGATCGAGCAGCGCCAGATCGAAGCGCTCGCGATCACAGACGGAGAGGGCCTGCTCACCGTCGCGGACCAGCACCACCTCGGCGCCGGGCACGGCGTAGTCGATCGTCTCGCGCGCGAGCGCGGAGAAGTCGGGGTCGTCGTCGGCGATCAGGATGCGCGCGCGCCCCTTGCGGACGCTCGCGTCCTGCCGCGCGGAGAGCAGCGCGTCCCGTAGCGCCTGCACGCTCTCGTAGCGATCCTCGACCCGCTTGGAGAGCGCCTTGAGGATCACCCGGTCGAACGAGGCCGGCACGTCGGGCTGGATCTCGCTCGGCAGCGGCGCGGCCACCTCGACGTGCAGGCGCATCATCGCCTCGCCGTCGCTGCTCACGAAGGGCAGCCGCATCGTGAGCAGCTCGAAGGCCATGACCCCGAGCGAGTAGACGTCCGCGCGCGCGTGCAGCGCGACCGGCAGCGGCGTCCCCAGCACGACCTCGGGCGCCATGTACGCAGGCGTGCCGGAGAAGCTCTCGAGCGGCTCGTGACGACGCCGATCGAGCACGCGCGCGAGGCCCAGATCGGCGACCGCGACCCGGAACGCAGGACCGAGGAGGACGTTCGTCCACTTCAGATCGCGGTGCACCGTGCCCGCCGCGTGGATCGCGCTGACGCCGCGGCACACCTGCTCGAGGATCCCCAGCGCCTCGTCGATCGAGGGCGGCTCGCTGCGCTGCCGCAGCCAGTCCTCCACGTGCTGGCCCGGGACGTACTCCATCACGAAGTACGGCACGCCCTGCTCCTCGCCGAACGCGTAGATCTCGACGACGTTCTCGTGGCGCACCCGCGCCATCGTCCGGGCCTCGTACAGGAAGCGCTTGCTCGCGTCGGGCGTCGCGACGTACTGCGGGTGGACCAGCTTGAGGGCGACGTCGCGCTCGAGGCGGAGGTCGTGCGCGAGGTACACGATGCCCATCGCGCCCTCGCCGATCACCCGATCGAGCCGATACGTCCCCGCGAACTCGGTCCCGAGCAGCGGGTGCGCGCGGCCCTTGGGTCGAAGCGCCGGCGGCTGCGGTCCAGGCGTCGTGCTGGCCTCGCTGCCATCGGGGACGCCCTCGTCGCGGGTGGCGCACATCGCAGCGCGAGGGTGCATGGGTCCTTCGACGCGTGCAACACTCCGCGCGTGCCTGCCTCCGATCTCGAGCAGCGGCTGCTCGCGCTGCGGCAGCAGTTCCTCGAGGGGCTGCCGGCGCGGGCCGACGAGATCGACGCGTGGCTCGCGCTGCCCGAGGGCGAGCGCGACCCTGCCGTGGTGATCCGGATCGCGCATCGGCTGCGCGGCGTCGCGCCGAGTCACGCGCTCACCGTGATGGGCGGGCTCGCGGCGAGCATCGAGGACGGCTGCAAGACCTGGGACGCGCCGCAGATCGATCGCGCCGCGCGCGAGCTGATGCGGGCGCTCCGCGAGAGCGCGCTGCCCGCCCAGGCGAGCGCCCCTGCCCCGGCGGCGCCGCAGCCCGACATCGACAAGCGGCTCGCGGGCTACCGGGTGCTCGCCATCGACGACGATCCGGTGATGCGTCGTCTGCTCACGCTCACGCTCGAGACCGTGGGGGGCGCGCGGGCGACGGTGGTCGCGAGCGCGAGCGCGCTGATCGCCGAACTCGAGCGCGAGCCCGCGGATCTGGTGATCTCGGATCTGATGATGCCCGAGCTCTCCGGGCCCGAGCTCTTGCGTCAGCTGCTCGATCGCGATCTGCTCCGCACCGCGTCGGTGGTCGTCCTCAGCGCCACCTCGGAAGCGCAGGTGCGCGAGCAACGCGCCGGCGTCGATCCCACCTGGACGTGGCTCACCAAGCCGTTCCGGCCGCCGCAGCTGGTGGACGCGCTGGCGGCGCTGCTCCGCGCGAAGTGAACCCTCCGCGTGGTCGCTCGACAGGGCCGATGTAGCAAACTCAGCACCTCGCGACGTTTTCGCGTGACGCTGAGTCGCCGATGGTAGAGTCCGCCGCACGCGATGGCTCGACCCCGCATTCCGGTACTGGTCGGCACCGTCGCACTGCTCGCAGGGTGCGGCTCCGACACCCGCGTCGAAGTCAGCGGCGTGGTGCGCGACGGCGAGACCGGACGCGCGATCGCGAACGCGCTGGTGGTCGGCACCGACGGAAGCTCGACGCGCACCGACGCAGACGGACGCTTCTCGCTCTTCGTGCGCGGCGACGAGCGCCGCAGCATCCGCGCGAGCGCGCACCGGCACGAGGACGGCGCGCTGGTGTTCGATCCTGCGAGCGCGCCGCGCGACGAGTCGCTCGCGTTCTCGCTCGCGCCGCTGCACGAGCCCGCACGCATCGAGGAAGACGATCCGGACGCAGTGCTGCGCTGGCTGCGCGAGACGTGGCTGAGCGACGCCGATGCGCGCGATGACGAGACCGATCCGACACCGAGCTGGTCGCGCGATGCGCTCGCGTCCCTCGACGACGACGCGTTCGAGCGACCGGAGCACGCGGTCACGCACGCGATGGGCGCGTCGTGCGCGTCGTGCCACGAGGGCGACACGATGGAGATCGCCGCGCCGCACGTGGACGTCGCGTACGCGCCGCATGCATCGCTCGACGGTGGGTGCCTCGCGTGCCACGCCGACGCGCCCGCCGATGAAGGGCGCTCGCTCGCCTCCGCGCTCGAGTCCGATCTGGACGCGGCGCGATGCGTCGGTTGCCATGCGGGCGGCGCGTCGGATCTGCGCGCCCTGAGGGCGCCAGCGATCGAGGCCCGCGCCCGCGCCGAGGCCGCCTTCGCCCGCGCGGCATCCGGCATCACCCGGTGCGGCCACACGGCCGCGAGCGTGACCCGGATCGACGGGGTCTTGGTGCTCGTGGACGCGCGGGGCTTCGCGCTCGGTGACTGCGACGCGAGCGGTTCGATCGACGGGAGCGAAGTGGCGATCGGGGTCGAGGTGCTCTCGCCAGCGATGGCAGCCGCTGCCGAGGATCTCGCGCGCCTGAGCGCCGATCGCTCCCGCGGCGTGCACCAGCCCGCGCTGACCCGCGCGCTGGCGGCCCGGATCGAAGTCGCGCTGCACTGAGTCTCTCCGGCGGTCTCGATTCCGCGTCTCCAGCGCTCGACCTCCATCGCGCGGCCCCAGCGCGCTCATCGGTGGCCCACGGCGTGGAGCGAGGCGGCCCGCCTCAGGTGTGTCGCCCGATCACCACGCGGGGGTCGGTCACCAGGGATCGAGCAGCGCGGTGGTGCTCTCGCCCACCGGCGGCGGCAAGTGGATGGGAACCTCGGCGTCGACGCCCTCGCGGGTGTCGAGCGCGACGCGCGCGATCACCCTGCGTCCCTCGTGTACCTCGAACGTGTGGTGCCCGGGATCCAGCGGGATCAGCGCCCGCGCGAGCGCCGTATCGGCAGCGCGCCCGTCGACCAGCAGCGAGCGTCCCTCGAGGGGCCCATCGACGTGCAGGCGCACCCACGCGATGCGCGACTCGATCGCGGGGAGCGCGCGCTCGGCCGCGGTGCGCAGCGCCGGCTCGAGCTCGGGGGCGCGCAGCACCGCGCGCACGTGCTCGCTGGCCTCGACGACCTGGCCGAGCGAGGCGAGCGCGAGCCCGAGGTTCAGCTCGATCACGGGCGAGCTCCGCAGCGCGAGCGCCTGACGAAACGCGATGACCGCGTCCTGCCAAGCCTCGGCGTCCGCCGACGCGAGTCCGCGCGAGAAGAGCGAGCGCGCCGCGGCGGCCTGCACGGTGTCGACGTCCTGTGCGCCCACACCTGAGGCAGGGGCGCCCACGAGCACGGCGAGCGAGAGCGCGGTTGCAGCGAAGATCCGAGGTACGGCGGGTGAAGCGTGGCGAGGCATGGTGTTTGAAATGCGTCTAGCAACACCGTGACCAACCCTGCCGAACCTTTGCTTGCTCGATCTTGCTCCGCCGTGGACACCCCCTCCGGCGTGCGCCCCCATGCCTCCGCCACGGCGCGGCTGCCGCGGCTCGCTGCGGCGATCGCGTCCGAGGAGCGGAAGGTCCACGACGCCGCCGTGCTCGCGGGCAAGTACCGGCTCGGGGAGGTGATCGGAAGCGGCGGCATGGGTTCGGTGCATCGCGCCACCCACGTGCTCCTCCACCGGCCCGTCGCGGTGAAGCTGATGCACGCGAGCGACGACCCGAACCTCGGCGAGCGCTTCTTGCACGAGGCGCGCGTGGCCGCGGCGGCGCGTCACCCCAACGTCGTCGACATCATCGACTTCGGCACGACCGACGATGGTCAGCCCTTCATGGTGATGGAGCTGCTCGAGGGGCGGACGCTGCGCGAGCTCTACGAGTCCGGCATCGAGCTCACCCTCGACGAGCAGATCGACGTGATGGTGCAGGTGCTCAAGGGCCTCGAGGCCGTGCACCGCGCCGGCATCGTCCACCGCGATCTGAAGCCCGCCAACGTCTTCCTCACCGAGCAAGAAGACGGAACGGTGCGCGCGCGGCTCTTGGACTTCGGGATCTCGTTCACCGTCGACACCGCGACCGTCGTCGACGACGATCCGAACCGGCGGCTGATCGCGGGGACGCCCGAGTACATGTCGTTCGAGCAGTGCGAGGGTCGCACCGACATCGACGAGCGCGCCGACGTGCACGCGATCGGCGTGATGCTCTACGAGATGCTGTCCGGTGGTGTGCTGCCCTTCGAAGGGGAGAACCCGGGCGCCGTGCTCTTTCAGGTCATGGCGTGCCAGCACACGCCGCTCATCGAGCTGCGCCCCGATCTGCCCGAGCTCTGCGCGCTGGTGGAGCGCTGCATGGCGCCCGACCGGGAGGATCGTCCGCAGAGCGCGCGCGATCTGCGCAAGGCGCTGCTCTTGGCGGCGGGTCGCTCGGAAGGACCGGACTCGCAGCGCTCGATCCCTCCGTCCATGCGCCCCGTCTCGTCGCCCGACGCCGAGGTCGTCGTGCTCGTCGACGACGACGCGCCCGCGCCGCGCAAGCGCCGCTGGCTCGGCTGGTCGCTCGCGGCGGCGACTGCGGTGACGGCGCTCGTCCTCGCGGGCTTCGTCACCCACGTCGAGCGCATCGAGGATCGACTCATCGCCGAGGGCCTCACGATCCCGCCGGTGATCGGCGCGATGGTCGCGGCGCCCACGGAGCTCGCGGTGCGCGCGGACGCGCTCACCCCCGAGCCGACCGCCGCCGCCTCGCTGCCCGTCGCGATCGCCGCGGCGCCCGCCGCGCTCGCGCCGCTGGGCTCGGCGGCGACCGAGCCGCGCAGCCGCGTCGCCGTCGCGGTGACCGAGGCGCCCCCCGAGACACCGACCGCGAGCGACGAGGCCGCGAGCGATGCAGCGAGCGACGTGGCCGCGAGCGATGCAGCGAACGACGAGGCCGCGAACGACAATGCTGCGAACGACGAGGCGCGCGAGCGGCGGCGGGCCCGGCGGGCGGCCGACGCGGAGCTCGACGAGCTGGAGCTCGCCGCGGCGGCGACGGAAGCGAGCGACGAAGCCTCGAGCGCGCCCGAGGCGAGCGCAACCGGCGGCGTCGAGCTCGCCCAAGAGGAAGAGGACGCGCCCGCGACCGCGCCGTCGCGCGAGGACGACGCACCGGCCGTCGCGATGTTCCGCGAGCTCGACTTCTGAGGTGATGTCAGATGTGAGCTTGCCCGCGACCCGAGCCGGCAGGATGGCGGCGATCGCGGCTGCTCCAGCCGTCCGAGCGCCACGCGCAGAAAGCGAATGGCGGCCGCGCGCCCAGAAGGCACCTTTGGGCGCATGAGCGAGCTGCGCGACAAGACCTTCGTCATCACGGGCGCGAACACCGGCATCGGACGCGCGAACGTGGAAGCCCTCGCCAAGCGGGGTGCTGGCCGGATCGTGATCGCAGCGCGGAGCCGCGAGCGCACCGAGCCCGTGCTCGAGGCCGTGCGCGCCAGCAGCCCGAGCACCGACGTGCGCTTCGTCGCGCTCGAGCTCGGCGATCTGAGCGCGGTGAAGCGCGCGGCCGACGAGGTCCTCGCGATGGACCTCACGATCGACGTGCTGATCAACAACGCCGGCATCGCCGGCCTCCAGGGCCTCACCAAGGACGGCTTCGAGCTCACGTTCGGGACCAACCACCTCGGGCCCTTCCTCTTCACCGAGCTGCTCCTGCCGCACGTGAAGCGCAGCAAGCAGGGGCGCATCGTCAACGTCTCGAGCCGCGGGCACTACCAGGCGGGCGGCATCGACTGGGACGCGCTGCGCAAGCCGACCAAGACGATGAGCGCGCTGCCCGAGTACGCGGTGAGCAAGCTCTGCAACGTGCTCTACGCCAAGGAGCTCGGACGTCGGCTGAGCGACGCGAACATCACCACCTACTCGCTGCACCCCGGCGGCGTGGCGAGCGACATCTGGCAGCGCCGCCTCGGCAAGGCCGCGATCCTCTTGCGCCCGTTCCTCATCACCAACGAGAAGGGCGCGCTCACCCAGCTGCGCTGCGAGACCGACCCCGCGCTCGCGCGTGAGACCGGGCTCTACTACGACAAGGAGCGGGTGAAAGAGCCCAACCGGGTCGCGCACGACGTCGCGTTGCAAGACGAGCTCACCAAGCGCAGCCGCGAGTGGGTGCAGGGCCACCTGACCTGACGCACGCGCTCAGCCGCCATCTCGAGGCTCAGCGCTCGCAGGTCACTTGGTTCGCGCCGCTGGTGCACGCGCCGCACGCGCTGTTGCACGTGCTCGCGACGACGCGGTAGCCCGCGGGGCACGCCGCGCAGCTCGTGAAGCGGGCCGTGTCCGCCTCGCAGCGCACCTGGTTCGCGCCGCTGGTGCACGCGCCGCACGCGCTGTTGCACGTCAACATCGCAGGGTGGTAGCCCGCCGGACACGCCGCGCAGCTCGTGAAGCTGCTGCCGCAGTTGGGCTGGCAGTTGGCGGTGTTGACCCCGCCCGCGCACGAGCCGCACGCCGCCGTGCACGTGAAGCTCACCGGGTGGTAGCCCGCCGTGCACGCCGCGCAGCTCGGGCCGCCCCCGCTGCAGGTGCAGGCGTCGCACGTGCTCGACCAGTGGCAGCTGTCGTCGCACGACAGCGCGCGGCACACGCCGCAGCTCGCGCCGCCGGCAGACGTCGTGGTGGTGCCGGGCTCGCAGTCTCCGACGCCGGTGCACGCGGTGAGCGGTCCCCAACGGCAGGTGTCGCTGCAGGTTCGGCTGCGCGAGCCGCAGCGCTCGCAGGCGACGCGCTCGACGTCGCCCGCGTCGCACTCGCCCATGCTGGTGCACGCGGACGGCGCGCCCCAGGTGCAGCTGTCGAGGCAGACCTCGACGCGCACCCCGCATCGATCGCACGGGGTCTCGCGGCGCTCGCCGGGCGCGCACACGCAGGCCTCGCAGGTGCCGGAGGTGCAGCGTCCTCCTGCCGCGCAAGGCGCGGTGCCGGGGCAGCACGCGCTGCCGATCGCGCCGCATCCTTCACAGCGCCCGGCCTCGCACGTGAGCCCCGCGTTGCACCCTTCGCCCTCGCAGCACGGCTCGCCCGATCGACCGCACGTCCGGCAGGTGCCGGCCTCACAGACCAAGATCCCCGTGCATGCTGCGCCGCGCGCGCAGCACGGCGCGTCGATCCCACCGCAGCCGCTGATCGGCGCATCGAGCCGCGCGTCCGAGCCCGGCGCATCGAGCCCCGCCGCGTCCTCTGGCGGCGCGTCCCGCACCCGAGGATCGATCGTCGACTGCGCGCAGCCCACGAGCAGGCACGTCAGCCACGCCGCGCGGATCAGCACGGGATGCACACGAGCTGCCCCTCGAGGACGATCTGATCGTAGAGGGTGTTGTCGCACGTCGGTCGACAGGTCCACGTCTGCGTCTCGTACACGAAGGTGGGTACCTGCCCCGACGGGCAGCTCAGGCGCGGTCGCTCGGTGCACACGTTCTGTCCGCCGTAGATGCCCCCGTAGTGCACGATGATCTCGCACGGCGGTCGGCATTCCCAGCGAGCGTAGCCCACGTAGTTCGCGAAGCGTCCGTCGGGGCACGCGGGCGGCGGAGGCACGCACGCGCGGCTGCCGTCGGCAGCGATCGCCTGGACCTGTCCCTCGGGGCAGCTCCCGTCTTCACAGCTCACCGTCGTGGGCGGCGCGCCGTCGCCAGACGCGATCGAGCTGCCACCGCGCGTCGGGTCGAGCCGGCGCTCGCGGTAGGTGCGCACCTGCCCGCTGGGGCAGTCGTCGTCCGGGTCGCACGAGGGATCGCCGGCGCAGTCGGCGTCGTCGCAGTCGGCCGAGCCATCGCAGTCGTCGTCGACCCCGCCCCAGCACACCAGCTCTTCGGCGTTGCAGTGCGAGGTGCAGCCAGTGCTCGCTGCGCAGTCCGGATCATCGCAGTCGATCGCGGTGTCGCAGTCGTCGTCGCGTCCGTCGTCGCAGCGGATCTCGGTCTGCGTGTCGCCGACACAGATCCCGCCGGGCTCGTCCGTGCTCCCGTTGCAGTCGTTGTCGATCCCGTCACCGTCGATCTCGCGCCGCGGCATCGTCGCGCCCATGCAGAGCGAGAACGCCGACGTCGCGCCGTCGGAGTCGCACGTCTGCTCGCCATCGCTGCACGCACCGACCGCGCGCATGTCGGGCGGTCCGGGCCAGCACGCGCGTCGGGTGCCGACCGCACACGGACAGCCATCATCGATCGAGCCGTTGCGATCCTCGTCGATCCCGTTCGTGCAGATCTCTTCGAGAACCTCTCCGGTCACTACGCCTCCGTCGCCCAGCGGTGCCGCGCCATCGAGCGTGCTCGCGTCGACGGAGCCTGAGTCTCGCCCTCCGACCGACCCGCCGCACGCCACCAGCGTCGAGCAGAGCAAGAGCGTGGAGTGGAGACGCGTGGCCCCAGCGCGGCGTCGCGGGCCCCCAGCGCCTCGCCTTGAATGCGGCGCGCGATCGAACGAATGGGCGAGATCGAGAGGGACGCGCTGGGGCTCGACGTGCATGTGGCACGACCACAGCAGCGGTCGTGCCACACGTCACGAGTGTCGAAGCCGCGATCAGCGGGGGCCGCGGCGATCGCGACCGCGGGGACCGACGTAGACCCGGACGCCCGGCGCCGGCGGTGCCACACGCACCCGCGCAGGCGCAGGGCGCGGCGCGACGTACACCCGAGGGCGAGGCGCCGGAGCGACGTAGACCCGAGCGGGCGCGGGCCGAGCGACCACCACCGTGCCTCGCGGCGCGACGACCACGGCCGGCCTCCGCTGCACCCGCGCCACGCACGCGGGCAGCGCCGCGGTGGAGAGGATGAGAGCGAGCGCCGTCAGCGGGCGCGCGAAGCGGGTGAAGAGGGTGGTCATGGCAGGGCTCCTTGGTCGTTCGGCGAAGCGTGGCAGGTGCGTGGCCAGCCCGTAGAGCAGATCGCAGGCCAACCCAAAAACGCAGCGAACTCGCTAGCGTGCGGCCGCAAGCGGGTCCACCACGTCGCAGATCGCGACAGAGTGCGCGCCCAGGCGTTCACGGGAGTCGTGTAAAGCGCGCCTCACCGCGGACCACGACCGCGGCCTCGGTGACCGTGGTGACCGTGGCCGCGCCCATGGCCGTGATGACCGTGGTGGCCATGCACCCGTACGACGGTGCGGCGCGGCGCGACGACGACGGCGCTACGATGCTCGACCACGACGCCCGCACGCGGCGGACGGCGATGAACATGCGCCACACACGCGGGGAGCGCGGCGGTGGAGAAGACGAGCGCGAGGGTCGTCAGCGGACGAGCGATGCGAGTGAGGAGGGAAGTCATCGGGGCTCCTTGGGGTCGTGCGATGAAGAAAAAGTCGATGGGCGCTTCAGCAGCCTCCGGGCCAGCCGGTCGAGCCCCGAGATCTCCTCGCGAAGTGCGCGTGGAGCGTGGCGCGTGCGTCGCACGAGACGGAGCAGTCGCGCCCTGACGCCGCACGCTCGGGTGTTCCGCGCGACCACGGTGAAGACGACGCACCCACCTGCTGCGCAGGACCACGTCCGCGCGCGGAGGCTCAGCGCACCCGCACCAGCGTGCCGGGCTGCGCATCGGTCGGCAGCACCGCGTCCCATCCGTCGGGCAGCGCGGGCGAGGTGAGCGAGAAGAGGCGCGCGGCGTCACGCGGCGCGAGGTTCACGCATCCGTGGCTGTGCACCCGACCGAAGTCGTCGTGCCAGAACGCGGCGTGCAGCGCGACGCCATCGCGCGTGAAGTACTGCACCCACGGCACGGCCTCGATCAGGTAGTTGCTCTCCGCGTCGGTGCGCTCGAGGTCGTCCATCCCGTCCTCGGCGAGCTTGACCCAGATGCGGAACGTACCGGTCGGCGTCGAGTGACGCGCGCGTCCCGTCGAGACGAGCGTCGCGAAGATCGGGCGCGTGCCCTCGTAGAGCACCAGCGTCTGGCTCGAGAGCTCGATGTCGATCCAGCGCTCGCCCTCGCGCACCTCGGGCGGCACGTCGGCCGCGCTCGGACGCTGCACCTCGCGCGCGGCGATCACGCCCTCGTCGATGCGCAGCAAGCCACGCGGCAGCTCCTCGAGGACGTGCACCACCTCACGCGCGCCGGCGCGACGCAGGGTGCGCCCAGGGCGGCTGCCTCGCAGCGCGCGGATCGACGCGCCGCCGCGGCGCACCCAGCCCACATCCAGCGTGCCCTCGAGCTCGACGCCCGAGAGCTCGCTGCCGCGTGCGTAGCGCAGGTCTTCTTCGGCGACCCAGAAGCCGCTCGTCCCGCGGACGAAGCGCACTCCGTCGCGTTCGCTGCGATCGGTGACCGCGATGCCGAAGCCGCGTCCGAGCGACTCGGCCCACTCGTCGCGGAAGTAGTCCTCTGGTCGGCTGTAGGCCCACGTGCCATCCGTCGCGACGAACGCGTGCTCGCGGAGCAGCGTGCGATCGGTGCGCGGCGCGCTGACGGTCTCGCCCCAAGGCGCCTCGCGGCTGGGCTCGACGAGCCCCTCGCAGATGTAGGCCTCTTCGCCGACGCGGTACCACTCGCCGCCGGGACATCCTTCTCCGCGCACCCGCGCCTCGAGCGGCAGCCGGGTGCCGACACGCACCGTGCCCCGCCGAGGCGAGCGCACGTTGGGATGCATGCGGATCGTCGCGCCGCTGCGGACCACGCGCAGCGACACCGCCCCGGCCGGCGCCGTGAGCCGCGCGTCCTGCGCCGAGCCGAGCGCCGCGAGCCCCAGCAGCGAGGCCGCGAGCGCGATCGAGCGCAGGCGCGAGGAACGAAGCACGGCTCGTTGATGAAGGAGCGCGCGATCGGGCGCAACTTCGCGACGCTCCGAGACGATGCGCGCCCGTCCTTGACAGCCTCCACCTCCCGCAGTACATCGCGCCTCCCTCGCGGGACTAACTCAGTGGTAGAGTGCAACCTTGCCAAGGTTGAAGTCGAGGGTTCGAATCCCTTGTCCCGCTTGTTTTCTGTGGATGCGCTAGGGGCGCATCCTACGGAAGGGGCCCTCCTGGCCCCTTCGACCCCCCGTGCATGTGCTCGCGCGCTCGCTTCGTGCAGCGCCCATGCGTCGCACTGACGACCCCCATGCAGGTGCTCGCACCGGTCGCGGTCGTTCGCGAACCGTAGCGCGCATCCTACGGAAGGGGCCCTCCTGGCCCCTTCGACCCCCGTGCATGTGCTCGCACGGTTGGCGTCGTATCGCCCGCGTACGTCGGCGCCCCGAGCCGCGGTCAGCCCTCCCGGCGCTAACGACCCCCATGCAGGTGCTCGCATGGGCCGCGGTCGTTCGCGAACCGTAGCGCGCATCCTACGGAAGGGGCCCTCCTGGCCCC
>CAYZQM010000086.1:0-23578 GCA_964480175.1 uncultured Sandaracinaceae bacterium | reverse complement strand
TGCTTCCGCCGGGGCGCGTCGCGAGCGCGAGGTTCATCAGATCGGGCGGCAGCCACGACGTCGAGATCCCGAGCGACGTGTCGAGCACCGCGCGACCGAACGCGGCGACCGCGCGCGCGGTGCCGAAGAGGCCCGCGTGTCCGGAGATCCCGCCGAACGCGTAGCTGTTCTCGTCGTGCACCTCGCCGCGCAGCAAGCGTCCGCGCCAGTCGTCGCGCTCGGTCGCGGCGACGTTCTTGAGCAGCTCGGCGTGGCGCTCGGGGCTGAGCGCGCGGGCGAAGAAGAGCTCGCGATCGTCGATGCCCAGCGGACCAATGACCTCTTGCTGCATCAACGTCGCCAGATCGCGGCCTCCGGCCTTGGCGATCATCTCGCCGGCGACGAGGTAGCCGAGATCGCTGTAGACCGGCTTGAGCGCGCCGCTCGCGTCGCGCGGCTTGGGACCCTCGTCGACCCGACGACACGCCTCGCTGACCATCCATCGCTTGGCCGCGCTCGTCCCCGGCTCGTGCGGCACGTCGAGGTAGAGACCACCCCACGCGGCGAGACCGCTCCGGTGGGTGAGCAGCTGCTCGAGGTTCGCTTGGCCCCCGACCGAGCCGCGCGTGTCCACCAGGAGCTCCTCGGCGCGCGTGCCGAGCGAGAGCGCCCCGCGGGCGACCAAGCGCAGCGCCGTCATCGCGACGACCGGCTTGGTGAGCGAGGCGAGATCGAAGATCGTGTCGGGGGTGACGGGCTTGCCCGCGGGCTCCCGGTGACCGCTCGCGGTCTCCGTCTGGTAGAGCGTGCCTCGGTTGTTCGGGCTCTTCTGGTGCGGCGGGGTACGCCAGCTCAAGGCGCACGACGCCCCGGGAAAGACATTCCCTGCGACCCCAGCGCGCACGAGCCGTTCGACCTCGACTCGCACACGGTCTGTACGTGTAAGCGACAATCCTCCGGCCTCCTTTGGGCCATTGAAAGAGGATGGGTTCCATCGTACGGGCCAGCGGACCGCCGATGGAAGCGAAATCCGAGGAACGTGATCCGCTCGCGCACTTGCCGCGCGCCGTCGGCGATGCGCCGCTGGCCACCGCGCTGATCAAGCGCGAGCCCGAAGACTTCGTCGTCGACGAGGAGCCCGCGTACGCCCCCGAGGGCAGCGGAGACCACTTGTACGTGCGGATGAAGAAGACCGGCCTCGACACCGACGAGGCGGTGCGGCGCATCGCGCGGGCGCTCTCGCTCGATCCGCGTGAGGCCGGGGTCGCGGGCAAGAAAGATCGCCACGCCGTCACCACGCAGTGGATCAGCCTGCTCTGCCGCGACGAGGCGGTGGCCGACGCAGCCAGCGCGCTCGCGCTCCCGGCGATCGAGATCCTCGAGGTGTCGCGCCACAAGAACAAGCTCCGCACCGGCCACTTGCGGGGCAACCGCTTCACCCTCCGCCTGCGCGAGCTCGACGCGCCCGATCTGCAAGCGGTGCAGGCCGCGCTCACCGCGCTCACCGAGCGCGGGCTGCCGGCGTACTACGGCGAGCAGCGCTTCGGACGGGACAACCTCGCGCGCGCGCAGCGCTGGCTCGTCGAGGGTGGCGCGCCTCCTCGGCACCCGGGGGACAAGAAGTTCCTGGTGTCGGTGCTGCAGAGCGCGATCTTCAACGAGCTGTGCGCGGCGCGCCTCGCGATGCCGCACGGTCTGGCGAGCATCGTGCGCGGCGACGTGGTGAAGAAGGACGACACGGGCGGGCTCTTCGTCGCCGACGATCTCGACGAGGTGCAGGCGCGCGCGCTGCGCTTCGAGGTGAGCGCGACCGGTCCGATGTTCGGTGCCTCGATGCGCCGCGCCGAGCACGACGCCGGCGCGCTCGAGCTCGAAGCCCTCGCGCGGCACGGCCTGGACGAGGAGAAGCTCGCGCGCTTCGCGCGGTTCGGGGAGGGCACCCGGCGCCCCTACCGCCTGCGGGTGCGAGGACACGACGGAACGGGCGCGCCGACCGCGCAGCTCGAGGACGGAGATCTCGTCCTGCGCTTCTGGCTCCCCACGGGGGCCTACGCGACGACGCTGGTCAGGGAGCTGGTCCGCGAGCCGCGCACCCACGCGCCTCCGCGTCCGCCCCGCGATCCGGCGCCCGCGCAGTGAGCCTTGCTCGGGATGGCCGGCGCCTGATAAGGGCAGCCGCCATGACGAGCAGCACCCACCTCGACACCCTCGCGATCCACGGCGGCCAAGAGCCCGATCCCATGACCGGCGCCGTGATGACGCCGATCGTCTTGGCCTCGACGTTCGCGCAGGACGGCCCCGGCCACCACAAGGGCTTCGAGTACTCGCGCACCGACAACCCCACCCGAAAGGCGCTCGAGGGCTGCATCGCCTCGCTCGAGGGCGGCAAGCACGGGATGGCCTTCGCGTCCGGCTGCGCCGCGATGACGACGCTCATGCACGTGCTCGGGCCCGGCGATCACGTGGTCGCAGGCGACGATCTCTACGGGGGCAGCTTCCGCATCCTCGACAAGGTGATGAAGCCGCTCGGGATCGCGTTCGATCAGATCGATCTGACCAAGCCCGAGCTGCTGCGCGAGGCGATCCGCCCGAGCACCAAGCTCGTGTGGCTCGAGACGCCCACCAACCCGATGCTGAAGATCGTGGACATCGCGGCCGTCGCCGAGATCTGCCGCGAGCGCGGGGTGCCGCTGGCGGTCGACAACACGTTCGCGACCCCGATGCTGCAGCAGCCGCTGGCGCTGGGCGCGAGCCTGGTGGTGCACTCGACCACCAAGTACTTGAACGGGCACAGCGACGTCGTCGGCGGCGCGATCGTGACGAGCGACGATGGCCTCGCCGAGCGGATCCGCTTTCTACAGAACGCGATGGGCGCGGTGCCCTCCCCCTTCGACTCCTACCTCGTGCTGCGTGGGCTCAAGACCTTGCCGGTGCGGATGGAGCGGCACGTCAAGACCGCGAGCTCGATCGCGGCCCAGCTCGCCGCGCACCCGCAAGTGGAGAAGGTCCACTACCCGGGCCTGCCCAGCGATCCCGGCTACGCGGTCGCCAGCAAGCAGATGCGGGGACCAGGCGGGATGATCTCGTTCGTCATCCGCGGTGGGGAGCCCGCCGCGCGCGCGTTCCTCGAGACCGTGGGGATCTTCGTGTGCGCCGAGAGCCTCGGCGGGGTCGAGTCGCTGATCGAGCTGCCCTCGGTGATGACCCACGGCTCGATCCCGGTCGCCCAGCGCCACGCGCTGGGGATCGCGGACGGGCTGATTCGGATCTCGGTCGGGCTGGAGGCCGAAGCCGACCTCTGGGGTGATCTGTCGGCGGGCTTCGAGGCCGCCGCGGCGACGTGAACTCGCGCCGCCTACCAGGACTTGATACCGTTCGCTTTCCCTCAAGGAGCTTCCCCATGAATCGCCCGGTCCTCTTCCTCTCTCTCGTCGCAGGCCTCCTCGCGGCCGGCTGCGGCAACGAAGTGCGCGCCCCCTACGCCGACGCGTCGTGGGCGGTCCGCTGCGACAGCGAGATGGGGATGTGCTCGCCGCCGCCGGCCCGCTCGGTGTTCGGCGAGAACGTCGCGGGCAACACGGTCTCCTGCCAGGTCATCGAGTCGGCGGACGCCCGCATCGTCAGCGTCTCGGTCGGCGGGCTCGCGGGCAGCGAGCGCTACCAAGTGCAGATCACCACGGCGCGCGTCCCGCGGGGCGGCGGCGCGGCGGCGGGCGGCAGCTGCTCGGTGGTGGTCACCGAGGGCAGCAACCGCTTCGTCGGACGCTGCGGCAGCTCCCCGCCGTCCGTCGAGCAGCCGTGCCAGGTGATGGTCGAGTTCGACTACAACGAAGACGTCATGACCCCGACGGCGAACGTTCGGATCCTCTGCGATCATTTGCCGAACGAGACGAGCGACACGGTCCTGCGCGGCTTGGGCGCGCCCACCGCGTCCGCGCAGCCGGCCGAGCTCCTGTTCTACTTCTGCAACGGTCTCACCCAGGACTGAGCGTCCCGTCGTCCGCGGGAGGAGACGCACACCTCGGGCTCTCGATCGCGGCTACGGTCTCGCCGCGCGCCGCGCTGGCGCGCGAACGAGACCCCTAGCGACAAGAGAGAACACGACATGCAGCTGAACACCGTCAAGGCGATCGTCACGGGCGCCGCTTCGGGCATGGGCTTCCACTTCGCCCAGCGCCTCCAGTCGCTGGGCGCGCAGGTGACCGCTGGCGACGTGAACGAGGCCGGCCTCGCCGAGCTGCCCAAGGGGATCCACACCCGAAAGCTCGACGTCTCGAGCTCGGCCGACTGCGCCGCGTTCGTGAAGTTCGCCGCCGACTCGATGGGCGGGCTCAACGTGGTGATCTCCAACGCGGGCATCCTCCGCGATGGTCTCTTGGTGAAGAAGAGCCGCGAGACCGGCGAGGTCAGCGTGATGAGCGACGAGCAGTGGAGCTCGGTCATCAACGTGAACCTCTCGGGCGCGACCTTCATGGTGCGCGAGGGCGTCGCCGAGATGGTGCGCCGCGAGCAGAAGCCCGGCGTGGTGATCGCGATGAGCTCGATCGCGCGCCACGGCAACCGCGGCCAATCCAACTACGTGAGCGCCAAGGCAGCGCTCGCCGCGAACGCGGTCACCTGGGCGCGCGAGTTCGCGAACTTCGGCGTGCGCGCGGTCGCGATCGCGCCCGGCATGGTCGAGACCCCGATGACCCGCGGCATGAACCAGAAGGCCCGCGACGCGATCGTGGCGAGCATCCCGGTCGGCCGCATCGGCGAGCCCGAGGATCTCTTCCTCGCCGTGAAGTTCGCGATCGAGTGCGACTACCTGAACGGCTTCTGCATCGACGTCGACGGCGGCGCGAGCCTCTAGCTCCCCCAGCACCCCGTGAACCCGTACGGGTGATTGGCCCCCGTGGACGTTCGCGGTGGCCTACCCGGGCGGGCGCCGCGGCTCCATCCTCGGCGCCGTGGACCTCTGGGTACGACAGGCAGCGCGGCTGGCGAAGCGAGCGAAGGCGCCCGCGGACGAGCGATCCAGCACCAATACGCTGGACGGCTTGGTCGCGGGCGCGCCGCTTCCGTCGTCCGCCCGCAAGCCGACGCTGCAATCCCAAGAGAGCTCTCAGGAGGGCGACGGCGCGCTCGATCCGGCGCTCGCGTTCATGCTCCGTCTCTCTCGCGCGCTGTTGGGCTGGGGGCTGCCGGCGCAGCGGATCGAGGAGTCGCTCGAGCGCCTCGCGGCGGCGCTCGGGCTCGAGGTCGACGTGCTCTCGACGCCGACCGGTCTCGTGGTCTCGCTGAGCGACGGCACGATCACCCGCACCCGCGTGGTGCGCATGCACCCGGGCGGATCGGATCTCGAGCGGCTCTCGGCGCTGCACGATCTGGTGGGTCGGGTCGAGCGCAAGGAGCTCGCGCCCGACGACGCCGATCGGCGCCTGCAGGCGATCTTGGCGCGCGCCCCGAGCTACGAGGGGCTGCCGCGCCTCGTCGGCTTCGCGCTGGTCTCGAGCATGTCGGCCCTCTTGCTGGGCGGCGGAGGCTGGGACGTCCCGTTCGCAGCGCTCTTGGGGTTGGTGGTCGGGCTGCTCGAGCTGCTCGGGACCAAGATCCGCGCGGTCGATCGTCTCTTGCCCGCGCTCGCGTCCACCGCCGTGTCGCTCGGCGCGAGCGCGCTCGCTGCGCTCGAGCTCGACGTGCGCCCCTCGGTGCTCTTGCTCGCGGCGATCGTCGTGCTCCTGCCGGGGCTCACCGTCACCACCGCGATCATCGAGCTCGCGACCGCGCACCTCGTCTCGGGGACGGCGCGCCTGATGGGCGGGATGGTGACGTTCCTCCAGCTCGGCTTCGGCGTCGCCTTGGGTCACGAGCTCGGCGAGCTGCTGCCGCACGCCGCGCCGCCCGCGGCGCCCGAGATGGGCTGGTGGCTGGAGCTCCTGGCGCCGCTCGTCTTCGCCCTCGGCCTCGTGCCGCTGCTCAAGATGCGAAAGGACGACGCGCTGGTGTTGCTCGGCGCGATCGCGATCGCGGCCCTCGGCGCGCGCCTCGGTGGATGGCTGCTCGGCGCCGAGCTCGGTGCGTTCGTGGGCGCGCTGCTCGTCGCGAGCGCTGCGCACACCCACGCGCGCATCGGCGATCGCCCGACCGCGCTGGTGCTCGTCCCCGGCACGCTGTTTCTGGTGCCGGGCAGCGTGGGCTTTCTGTCGGTGCAGTCGATGCTGTCGAACGAAGTGGAGACCGCGATGGCGACCGCGTTCCGCATGATGCTCGTCGCCACCGCGATCGCCGCGGGCACCTTGGTGGCCACCGCCGCCGTGCCCCCGCGGCGCCCGCTCTAGGTCGCTGCTCGAGCGCTGTTCATTCCGGCAGCTGATGCAGCGCGTGCTGCCGCGAGAAACGCGCTTGGTAGAGCGACTCGACGTGCTTCTGGATCTTCTTGGCGTCGTGATCGAAGTCGGCCGGGTGGATGACGGGGAACCAGTCGAAGCTGTAGGTCGGGGCGCGCCGCGGTGCCTTCCAGATCGAGACGGACTTGGTGAGGTAGGGCCGATCGATCGCCAGAAAGAGCGGCACGATCGGGACGTCCGCCCGGGTCGCCGCTTCGATCGCGCCGCGGCGAAATCGGCGCAGCGAGTCGGGCAGCGAGCGCTGTCCCTCGGGGAAGACCAAGAGCGGATGCCCGCGCTCGATGTGCGCGACCATGGTGTCGAGCATCGAGTCGCTCTCGCTCAGGCCGCTGCCCGGCCCGGGCAGGTACTCCGTGCTGCGGAGCAGGCGACCGAGCGCCCAGTGCTTCCACCAGCGCCCGTTGGTCACGCACGTGAGCCGATCGAAGACCCCCAAGATCACGATCATGTCGATGTAGGTCGGGTGGTTCGAGATCATCACGTAGCGCCCGCCGAGATCGACCGGCGGCGGCGGCAGATCGAGATCGACCAGCCCGAGCGCGCGCGCGGTCCACGAGATGAACGCCATCCCCCGGTGCAAGAAGTACGTCGCGCGGCGCTTGGCGGCCGCGCCCGAGAGCAGCCGGTTCAGGGGAAAGAGGACCAGCGCGATCACCGGGCTGCCCACGAAGAACGCGACGAAGAGCGCGGCCATCAACACGACGCGCAGCGGGCGGGGGACCGCGGCCCGCGGGCGCGGCGCGATGCGATCTTCGATCGGCAGCGCGGGGTGGCTCTCGCTCGTCACGGCGCGATCGTGAGATCCCCCCTCGGTCCGTGCAATCTCGCTTGCCGCCCCGCGCGCCGTTGCCGAAGCTACGCCGCCCGATGCAGCCCCTCGTCCTCTGCCGCGCGACCCCCGCCGACGTGCCGGCGATCGTGACCCTCGTCGAGCGCGCCTACCGAGGTGAGCCGAGCCGCGCGGGGTGGACCACCGAGGCCGAGCTGCTGGACGGACAGCGCACGGACCCGAGCGAGGTGCACGACCTGATCGCGAGCCAGCGCTCGCAGATCCTCCTGGCGCGCCGCGGCGAGCAGCTGCTCGGAAGCATGGCGCTCACCGACGAGGGCGAGACGCTCTACTTCGGGATGTTCGCCGTCGAGCCGACCGCGCAGTCCGCGGGCGTGGGCCGCGCGATGCTGGAAGAAGCCGAGCGCATCGGCCGAGCCGTCGGTCGCGCGCGGATGCGCATGACGGTGATCGCGCAGCGGCCGGAGCTGCTCGCGTGGTACGCCCGCCGAGGCTACCGACCGACCGGCGCGATCGAGACCTTCCCCTACGGCAACCCGCGCTTCGGCGAGCCCAAGCGCGAGGACCTCTACTTCGTGGTGCTCGAGAAGGTGCTCTGAGCACGTTGTTGCTCGGGCTCAGCGAAGGACGGGCAGGCGCTGCTTCTTGCCGTAGCGATCCTGGAACGGATCGCCGCCGTGCGCGGTCGCCGCATCGGCATCGCCGCCCAGCACGCCTCGCAAGAAGACCTCCGCCGCGCGGTAGCTCGAGCGCACCAGCGGGCCCGACGCGACGTACTTGAAGCCCATCGCGCGTCCGGCCTCGCGGTAGGTGTCGAACTCGCGCGGCTCGACGTAGCGGACGAGCTCGGCGTGCTTGGGCGTCGGCCGGAGGTACTGACCGATCGTGAGCACGTCGACGTCGGCGTCGCGAAGGAGCTGCATCGCCTCGAGCATCTGCGCCTCGGTCTCGCCGCAGCCGACCATGAGCGAGCTCTTGGTGACGGATGCGCCCTCGGCCTTGGCCCACCTCAGCACGTCGATGGAGCGCTGCCAGCTGCAGCGCGCGTCGCGCATCTTGCGCTGCAGCGCGGGCACCACCTCGACGTTGTGCGCGAACACGTCGGGCATCCCTTCGCGCACCAGCGTGGCGACGTCGGTGCGCTGCCCCTGAAAGTCACCGACGAGCGTCTCGACCAAGAGCTTCGGCGAGTGGTGCTTGATGCGGCGCACGGTGAGCGCGACGTGGGCCGCGCCGCCGTCGAGCAGATCGTCCCGGTCCACCATCGTCAGCACGACGTACGCGAGGTCGAGCTTCGCGAGCGCCAGGCCGGTGTTCTCAGGCTCGCGGGGATCGGTGAGGCCGCCCGGATCGCCGGTGTTGACCGCGCAGAAGCGGCACCCGCGGGTGCAGGTCTCGCCGAGGATCATCAGCGTCGCGGTGCCCTCGCCCCAGCACTCGCCCACGTTCGGGCAGCGCGCCTCTTCGCACACCGTGTTGAGATCGAGCGAGCGAAAGGTCTCCTTGAGCGCGTGGTAGCGATCGCCGCCCGGCAAGCGCACGCGCAGCCAGTCCGGCTTCTTCGGACGCGGCGTGGCTGCGGGCTCGACCTTCTCGGACATGGCGCGGGCCTAGCACATGAGGCCGCACCTCGTGATCCGGAAGCGGGTCAGTCGAAGGCGCGGAAGAAGCGCACCACGACGGCCTTCTGGTAGGGCGCCTCGGCGTCCTCGACGCTCAGCGCGCCGTGGTAGCGGGTGAGCGCCGCGCTCACCAAGCCCAGGCCCCGATCGATCCCCTTGGCCCGCGCCGCGTCGAGATCGGGACGCGCGGAAGCGGTGTCGAGCACCCGGATGAGCACCTGCTCTTCGCCGGTCGGCTCGAGCTCGGTCGCGACCTCGATGCGCACCCGGCGCGGGGCCGCGTCTCGCTCGACCGCGAGGATCGCGTTGCGCACGACGTTCTTGAGCACGAGCGTGAGGTCGCCCCGGAAGACCTCGATGAGCGGGCCGGGCGTGGGCGCCTCGAGCGCGATGCCGTCGAGCGCGACCTTGCCCGCCGCGATCTCGCCGCGCACCGCGCCCACCACGTCGCGCAGGAGCAGCTCGTCGACCCGGGTCCGCGTCAGCAGCGAGAGCGCTCGCCCGAGCGCGCCATCGAACGCGCGCAGCTCGCGGTGCGCGGCGCGCAAGCGCGAGTGACCGCTCCCCTGCAAAAGCTCGGGCTGCAGGCGCACCAGCGTCTCGATCGCCTTCGCGGCGCGACGGAACGCGACGTCTCGCCGCCGCAGATCGAGCTCCGGCCCGAGCGCGCGCTCGAACGCGAGCACGTGGCTCTCCCACGCCTCCGCGAGCGGCTCGCCGCCATACAGCCGCTCGGTCACGAACTTCTGCGCCGGCATGCTCGCGCGCCCGTGGTGAGCTCGGCCACCCCGCTCGCGACCGCGCCGATGCGGTGCTTGAGCAGCTCGTGGCGCAGCGATCCGATCAGGTACGCGATCGCCGGATGCAGCTCGGGGCGCGCGCTCGCCAGCTCCGCGAGCGTGAGCCCGGCGCGCTCGCGCCGAAAGAGCAAGAGCCCCATCGCGAGCAGCGCGAGCACGAACGCCGAGCCCGCGAGCACCGACGCGATCGTGAGCTGGCCTTCGTCCTCGGGCTCCGCGGGCGCAGCGGCGACGAAGAGCGGATCGGTCCCGAAGCCCCCTTCGGGATCGAGCTCCATGAGCTCTTGGCGCGCCGTCTCCGCGTCGGGCGCGCTGGGCAAGAGCGCCAAGTAGCGCTGGTAGTACTCGACCGCGCGCAAGAAGAGCAGCGGGTTGTCCGGCTCGATGCCGGAGCGGCGGCGATAGGCGCGGGCCAGCGGGAGCCAGAGCGCGGGATCGATCGGCGCGAGCGCGATCGCCTGGGCGAAGTTCAGCTCGGCCTCGGGCTCGCCGCCGTCGACCGCGGCGATGCCTTGGCGGTAGAGGCGCTCGGCGTCCATCAAGCGGCGGTGCGCCTCCTGGCCCTCGGGCGTGCCGGGATCGAGCGCGCTCCAGGCCTCGTACGCGCGCGCGTTGCGGTTGCGATCGTGCTCGTAGATCGCGCGGGCCTCGCTCCACTGTTCGCTCGCGCTCGCACCGCACCCGAGGAGCACGAGCGCGAGCAACGCGAGCGGGCGATGGCTCCCTTCGTTCACGCACGCGCGCACCCGACGAGCGTATCGCAACCCGCGGGACGGAAAGAAAACGTCGGCGCCGATCCGAAGATCGACGCCGACGTGCGCCTGCGTGTCAGCGGCTGCGGACGGCGGTGGGCGCGAGCCAGCTCGACTGGCCGAGGTTGGGATCGTCCCAGTCGACGCCGAGCATCCCGTTCTGCATCGCGACCACGCGACCCGGGTACCACTGGTGGTTGTTCGGGTGCTGGGCCATCACCATCGAGCCGATGCCGGGGGGCTGTCCCATGCTGCCCATGCCCTTGGCGTGCATGTCGGGCATGCCCTTGCCCATGCCTTGTTGCTGCATGCCCTGCTGCATCGGCATGCCCTTGCCGTGGTCCATGCCCTTGCCGTACGGGTCGTGCCCCTTGCCGTGGTCCATGCCCTTGCCGTACGGGTCCATGCCCTTGGCCGGCATGCCTTGCTGCATGTGCCCGTGCATGCCGGGCGCGCCGTGCATGCCGGGCGCGCCGTGCATGCCTCCGGTGATCACCTGCACTTGCTGCGCGTAGACGTAGCTGTTGGCGCCGAGGCGCGGCTCTTCCCAGTCGATCCGGTACATGCCGTTCTCGAAGCCGCGCACCGTGCCCGGGTGGAGCTGACCGTCGGTCCACTGCGCCATCACGCGGGTGCCGTTCGCGACGGTCACGTTGGGCATTCCGCCCATCCCAGGCATCGCACCGGGCATGCCCGGCATCGCGCCCGGCATCCCGCCCATCCCAGGCATCGCGCCAGGCATCGCGCCTGGCATCCCGCCCATCCCGGGCATGCCGCCCATCGCACCCATCGCGGCGCCCATCGCGCCCATCGCAGCAGCGGGCATGTTCATGCCGCCGGGCATCCCGCCCGGCATTCCGCCCATCGGCGCCCCGGGCATCCCGCCCATCGGCATCCCGCCCATGCCGGGCATGCCGCCCATCGGCGCGCCGGGCATCGCGGCAGGACCGGTGCCGACGACCTGCACCTCGAGCGACGCGCCCGGATCCACCTCGCCGTCGATGTCGGCGGACGCGCGCAGATGAAAGGTCACCGAGCCCGGCGTCGAGCTGGGCAGACCCGGCGGCACGGCGAGCTGGAAGGGAAAGGTCGACGGCTGCCCCGGCGTGGTCGAGAACATCTGCCCGACGATCGTGGTCGGCACGACCTCACGCGAGTCGCTGCGCGGCTGCATCCCTTGGTTGGTCATCTGCATCGTGCGCTGCTCCATGGTCATCCGGAGCGTGAGCTTGGTGACGTTCTGCGCGCGCTTGCCGCCCATGAACACCACGTTGCCCGCGATCGCGCTGCCCGCCGCGACGTGCGGGGACGTGGGTTGGATCTGCACCGAGCCGCCGCCTGCGCCGAACATGTCGAAGAGTCCCATTCAGCCTCCTGGGGAGTTGGAAGGTCGAGAGGTTGCCGAACGCCAGCCCGCTACACAATGGCTTGAGCATTCTTTCGACGGCGCTTCGACGGGGCGGCCGCGGGACCCAGATCCGCTCTTGATCGCTGCGCGGGCCCGCCCGTAGACTACGGCCCCCGCTCGCCCGGACGTGGTCCGCGTTGGGCGGCCCATTCGAGGGTTCATGAACGATCTCCGACTCTTTCGCGCGCGTGCGCGCACCGCCCTGCACATGCTCGTGCCGGCGCTCCTCCTGGGTGTCGCGCTCGGCTGCGCCGTCACCGAAGAAGACATCGTCCGCTGGGAGACCACCCAGCGCGGTCCTGGCCGCATCGTCGCGGTGCTGCTCGCAGACAAGTACGACGACGCGCTGCGCGTCCGGGCGGGTGTCGCGCTGGTGGAGATGGAGCCGCGCACCGGCGATCACGCGGTCGACGGAGTGGTCGAGCTGCAGCGCGCGCTCGAGTCGCTCGACGCGGCGTCGCGCACCCGGATCGTGGATGGGATGACGCCGCGCCTGCTCGAGATGATGCGGGGCGAGGGCGCAGCCGCCGCGCCCGCGGACAGCACCGCGCCCGTCCCGATGCAGATCCGCGCCAAGGACGCCTCGTACCTGATCATCGGCTGGGCCAGCGAAGCGCAGCGCACCGAGCTGACGAACGGCGTGGTCGGCTGGTTCGTCGACGACTTCAACGGCCGCAACCTCGCGGGCGCGTACTCCGCCGAGCAGGTCGTTCGCGCGCTCGGCGCCCCGGCCGCGTCGCGCTTGGTCGACGCGATGACCGCGCGCATCCCCTCGGCCGCGCTGGTGCAGATCGCGAACCTCATCGCGCAGATCGGCGACGCTGCCACCAAGACGCGCGCCGCCGAGCGCTTGGTCGCCGTCGAGCAAGAGATCGAGGGCGCAGAGTTCGGCGCCTGGCTCACCGAGCGCTTCCGCTCGCAGCTCGCGGAGCGCGGCATCGAGCGGACCGACGCCGAGATCGCCGTCGGCGTCGAGGCGAACCGCGAGCTCTACATCAACGAGGGCGCGCTCCCGGCCATGCACCACCTCGCGGCCGAGGCGGTCGTCGGCAATCGTCTGCTCGCGATCGCGCAGGTGACCACGCCGACCGCGCCGCTCACCGCCGCCACGCTCGAGACCCGTCGGGTCACCGCGCTGCAGGCGATGGAAGGTCACGTGCGGGGCGATCAGGTGCCCGCGCTGCTCGCGATGGCGCTCGATCAGACCGCGCCCGATCGGGTGCGCGACTACGCGTTCGATCGCATCGCCGACAGCCACGACCGCGGGGTGCTCCCGCAGCTCTGGCCGCTGGCGACCCAGGACGGCACCGCGCGGCGCGACGCGTGGCGCGAGCGCTGGCGCCTCGGCAGCTTGCTCCTCACGCTCGGTGGCCGCGACGTCGTCGTCGAGTGGTTCAGCCGTCTGCCGTCGGTGCGCGGGGTCG
This sequence comes from uncultured Sandaracinaceae bacterium, assembly GCA_964480175.1. Classification (GTDB taxonomy): domain Bacteria; phylum Myxococcota_A; class Polyangia; order Polyangiales; family Sandaracinaceae; genus CAYZQM01. Next base: position 10,414 of record CAYZQM010000086.1, on the reverse strand, counting down.
CGTACGCCCGCGAAGAGCTGCACGGCTACGCCGAGCGGCTCGCGCAGATGCGGCCCGAGCCCACGGACGTCGTGCGCAGCCAGCTGACGTCGGCCGACTGGTGGGATCAGGCGATCGCGCTCTACTACTTCGAGCGCGTCGGCACCGAAGCCGACGTGCCTGCGCTCCAGCGCCTGACGACGTCGAACACCGCGACCGTCGGCGAGCACTGGGTCGAGCACGACACGATCGGCAAGATCGCGACCGACGCGATCGAGGCGATCCGCGAGCGCGCGAGCAGCGCGAGCGCAGCAGCGGCCCCCGCGGGCGGCGCGGCTCCCGCGGATGCCGCGGCTGGCGCTGCTCCGACGCCGGCTCCAGGTGGTTGAGCGATCGTTTCTGAACGGGATCGACGATGACGGGTGAATCCACATGACGGACCAGAACAAGAAGTCGCTGCACCAGTTCCAGTGTCGCGACTACCTCTGGGAGATCTTCGAGCAGATGAGCGGTGAGCTCGAGTGCTCGGTCGACTACCTGATCAACGAAGCGATGCGGCAGTACGCGCGCTCGCGGAACTACGGAGGCGCGGGGCGCGCGGGGGATCCGACGGGGCAGACCAGCCTGCCCACGCCGAGCCCGTCGGTCTCGCCCGCTGCCGTCGGAGGCCCGGGTGGTCTCGGAGGTCCGCCTGCGCCGATCGCGGGCGCGCGCCCCCGCATCCCGAGCCAGCCTTCGATCCCTTCGGCGCCCCCTCCGCCGCAGCCCCGGCCGGGCTACCCGCAGGGCGGCGGCTATCCCGCACCGCAGCCCCAGGGCTACGGCGCGCAGCCCAACTACGGAGGCGGGTATCCGGCGCCGCAGGGCGGCTATCCCGCGCCGCCGCCGCGCAGCTCGCCGGGCGGCTACCCCGCGCCGCAACCGCAGGGCTACGGCGGCGGCTATCCCGCACCGCAGCCCCAGGGCTATGGCGCGCCCAGCGCGGGCGCGTTCGGCCAGCCGCAGGGCGGCTACCCGGCGCCGCCTGCGCGCTCGTCGTTCCCGCCGCCCCCCACCAACCGTCCTCCGACGATGAGCCAGCCGGGCGCGCCGCCTCCGCTCCCGGGTGGAGGTGGTTTCGCCGCCCCGCAAGGAGGCGCCTCGCACCCCGGCCACATGCCGACGCTCTTCGTGATCTTCAACGGGCAGAAGTACCCGGTGAACAAGGAAGAGTTCATCATCGGCCGCGGCGCCAAGACCGCGGACCTGCCCATCAAGGACGGCAACATCTCGCGCCGTCACGCGGCGATCATCTTCCAGAACGGCGCCTTCTACATGAAGGATCTCGGCAGCACGAACGGCGTCGAGTACCAGGGCCGCCGGGTCGATGGGCGCCACATCCAAGAGGGCGACGTCTACCAGCTCTGCGACTACGAGCTGCGCTTCACGTACCGCTGAGGTGCGCGTCGCTCCCAAGAGGCGCGCGTGACCCGAGCCAAGAGCGTGGTGGTGCCCGGCAACCACGACGGAGTGCACCTCGGGCATCGGGCGCTGCTCTCGCTGGCCCGCGCGCGCGTTGCCGATGCGCGCGTCGTGGCCCTCACCTTCTGGCCCCACCCCCTCGCGCTCTTGCGGCCCGAGCGCGCGCCCCAGGCGATCACCAGCTGCGAGCGACGCCTGCAGCTCTTGCGTCGAGCGGGCGCGGACGACGCGGTGGTGGCGCGCTTCGATCGCGACTACGCCGCGCAGACGGCCGAGGCGTGGGCCCGCGATCGCTTGATCGGGGACCTCGGCGCGTGTGCGGTCGTCGTCGGCCCCGACTACCGCTTCGGAAAAGATCGCGCGGGCTCGCCCAAGCTCCTGCGCTCGCTCGGGCTCGAGGTGATTGAAGCCGAGCCCGTCGACGTGGCGGGCGATCGGGTGTCGTCCACCCGGGTGCGCAGCGCGCTGGGCGACGGAGACGTCGCGCTGGCGAGCGAGCTCTTGGGTCGCCCACACGATCTGGCTGGGACGGTGGTGAAGGGCGATCAGCGGGGCCGCTCGATCGGCTTTCCCACCGCCAACCTCGCGCTCGGAGGCGACGCGGGCCTGGTGCCGCGCGACGGGGTCTACGCCGTCGTGGGCTTGGTGCGCGGCGAGCGCGAGCCGCTGCTCGGCGCGGCCAACCTCGGCACGCGGCCCACGTTCGGCGCGGGACGCTCGATCGAGGTCCATTTCCTCGACACCGATCGCGATCTCTACGATCGGCAGGTGCGGATCGGCTTCGTGGCCCGGCTCCGCGATGAGCAGAAATTCGACGGGATCGCCTCGCTCGTGGCTCAACTCGGGCAGGACGTGGCGCGCGCACGCGAGGTGCTCGCCGCTGCGGACCGGCAGAGGTGGTCATGGCTCTCATGGGACGACTCGGATTCGACGGCTTGAAGCGGGCGCGCGCGCTCCTGAAGAACCTCTTCGATCCGTCCGCCGAGCGAGCCAGCGATGCCCCGAGCGAGGGCTTCGCGACGCCGAGCTCGGTGCCGACGAACAGACCGTCCGTGCGCTCCGCGTTGCTGGACGATCCCGACTTTCTCGGCGTCGGCGCGAGCCACAGCGACGAGGGCGTGCTCTTGTCGTGGCGCACGACCGAAGCGCAGCGCAAGGACGCCGCCGCGCTGACGGCCGGGGCGCGCTCGCTCCGGATCGTGCTGGTGCGCGCGGCCGACGAGGACGTCGCCGTGGACACGATCGATCTGGGCGAGGTACCGGCCGAGGGCGCGCGCCTCTTGCCCGACGTGCCTGGGCTCTTGCGCGCCGTCGCGTCGGTGGGGCTCTTCGACGGCGAGCGCTTCGTCTCGATGGCCCACGGCAGCGTGGCCTGACAACGCGAGCGAGCGGACTGGCTCGCGCGCGGCATCTCGCGCAGCATCGCGCGCATGGAACGCTGGACGAGCGGACGCTTGAGCTTTCGGCCCTTCGATGCGGGCGACATCGACGCGCTGATCGACTTCTACTCGCGCCCCGAGGTCATCGAGTTCATCCCCGGCGCCGCGGTGCGTGATCGCGCGCAGGCCGAGGCGATGCTGGCGCTGATCGATCAGCGCCACGGGCACTACGAGCCGCTGCCCTTCGGGTACTGGGCCGTCACCGAGGTGATCGAGGGAAAGGAGCGCATCGTGGGGACCGGGATGCTCAAGCCCGCGCCCGATGCCGATCGCGTGCCCACCTCGGACATCGAAGTGGGCTGGCACGTGCACCCCGACTTCTGGCGCAAGGGCTACGCCACCGCCATCGCGCGGGCGACGCTGGAGCGCGGCTTCACCCGCACGGACGAGGCGGTCTTGCACGCGGTGATCGACCACGGCAACGGTGCTTCGCGCAGCGTCGCGCGCCGCGCGGGGATGCACCACGTCGGGCCCACCTCGAAATTCTATGGGCTGACCCTCGAGCAGTACGTGATCGATCGCCAGAGCTGGGAGCGCCGCGCCGAAGCGGTGCGGCGGAGCTTCTCGGTCGCGATCTTCGCGCGCCACGAGGGGCGCGTCTTGCTCGCGAAGCACAAGCGCTTGGGCACGTGGCTGCCGGTCGGCGGCGAGGTCGAAGAGAGCGAGACGCCGCTCGAGGCCGCGCGCCGCGAGCTGCTCGAAGAGACCGGGCTCGAAGGGATCTTTCCTCCGGGCGACACCATCGAAGGCGCGCCGCCCGGTCTGCTCGCGTACGAGGAGCACCTCGCGGGCAAGAAGGGCCTGCACCTCAACTTCTGCTTCGTGTGCGACGTGGGCAGTCGCGAGGTGAAGCTCGACGACAGCCTCGAGGATCACCGCTGGGTGAGCGTCGACGACGGCCCGTGGGACGCGTGCCCGTCGAACGTGAAGCAGCTCGTAGAGCGCGCGCTGCGCTGAAGCGTTGCACCGTGGATGACGAGCACGCGACGAACACGAATGGTGGTCTGGAGATTCACTGGCCGAAGCTCGCCATGACGGCGGCCGTACTCGCTGCGGTCGGGTTGGCGGCCTACCTCTCCAGCCCGCCGCCCGCGCCGCCTCGCCGCTACGGCAGCCCCATCATCCCGCCCGACGTAGGACCGATCGACGCCCCTCCGGAGCTGCTCGTCGATCCCGACTTTCCACTCGACGCGACGCGCGTCGAAGCCGCTGCGTCGTTGGGCGCGATCGACTCGTTCGTCCTGCGACGCGGCGAGCGCACGCTCTGGGCTTTCGTGCTCACCCACGCCGGCCAATTCGAGCTGCTGGTCTACGAGCTCGATCATGGGGCGTGGCGTCAACGCCTCGACGCAGCCGAGCTGAGCGTCCAGCCGCACCTCGATGCCGACCCCTCACGCGCCGTCACCGGGATGCGCATGCGGGGGATGGACGTGCCGTTCATGGTCATCGTCGACGAGCACGACGTGCGCTTCGAGCCAGGTGAGGGCTTCGTCTATGGGCCCCCGACCACGCTCCGCCCCTGACGCGCCGATGGATCAGGCGAGGGGGATCGGCATCGCGCTCGTGCGCATGCCGTAGGAGCGCTCGCGGGGGATGTCGAGGGTGACGACGAGGCCACCGCCTGCGTGGTTCTCTGCGGTGACCGTGCCCTTGTGGGCGCGGATCGCGCGGTAGGTGATCGCCAGGCCCAGGCCCGTGCCGCCGGTCGCGCGATCGCGCGCGGTGCCCACCCGGTAGAACGGTCGGAAGATCCCCTCGAGCGCTTCCTGCGGCACGCCCGGTCCGTGATCGCGCACGGTGACCTCCACCGACGTCTCGAGCGCGCGCGCGCTCACCTCGACCGAGCTGCCCTCCGCGGTGAAGCGCAGCGCGTTGCGCAGCACGTTCTCGAGCGCGCGACGCAAGAGCTCCTCGTCGCCGCGGATGGCGACAGGCCCCTCGACGTCGAGCTCGACCCGCTTGCCCGTCGCCTGCGCCTCGAAGTTCGTCGCCTCCACCAGCTCGCGCAGCAGCGGCTCGAAGGCGATCTCGTCCTCGGCGGTCTTCTCCTGGTGCTCGAGGCGCGCGATCGTCAGCACCTCGGTCACCAGCTCCGCGAGGCGCTGGGTCTCGCGCTCCATCCGATCGAGCGCGTCCTGTCCCTCGGGGCCCACCTTCTGCCGCGCCAGCTCGATGCCGACCGTCAGGCGCGCGAGCGGTGAGCGCAGCTCGTGCGAGACGTCGAGCAACAGGCGCGACTGCACCAAGAGCAGCCCCTCGATCTGTTCGGCCATCCGATCGAAGTCGTGCGCGAGCTGCGCGATCTCGTCCTTGCGACCCTCGACCGACGCCGCGACCCGGACCGACGTGTCGCCCGCGGCGAGCTTGGTCGACGCAGCGCGCACGGCCTGGATCGGGCGCGCGACGTAGCGCGCGAGGAGAAACGAGAGCAGCCCGGAGACCAACACCAGCACGATCAAGCGCACCGTCAGCGCGCTCGGGAAGAGCCGCACGAAGACCGGCGTGTGCCCCACCGCGATCAGGTCCGGGTGATCGGGGCCGAGCGGCACGGCGACGAGCTCGGTGCCTTCGTCGGTGGCGCTGCGCATCGCGTCCGCGGCGCGGGCCTCGGTCACCAGCGCGTGCGCCCGCTCGCGCTCGGGCTCCCCGAGCACCACGTCGTCGCCAGAGAAGATCACGATGCGCGGACCGCCCAGTGCGGCGAGTTCCTCGAGCGTCTCCGTCGCGCGCGCCCGATCGCCCGCCTCCAGCGCGTCAGCCGCCTCGATCGCCCGGGGCCGCACCAGCTCCGCCATGATCGCACGCAGATCGGGGCGCGGCGGCGCGGTCCAATAGACCAGCGTGCCCGCCATCATCACCAGCGCGTTGGTGAGCCAGAAGGTGAGGAGGATCCGGAGAAAGAGGCTGCGCAAGCCTGCTCAGCCCCCGCTCGCCGCGTACAGGTAGCCCGAGCCGCGGACGGTCTTGATGCGCTCGGCGCCCGCCGTCGCGCTCAGCTTCTTGCGCAGGTTGGAGACGTGCACGTCGATGCTGCGGTCGTAGGGCGAGAAGCGGCGGCCCAGCACCTTCTCGCTGAGCTCGTCGCGATCGAGGACCCGACCGGCGTTGCGGAGAAAGACCTCGAGCAGCGAGAACTCGACGCTGGTCAGCGCGAGCGTCGCCGATCCCATGCTCGCGTGGCGGGTGCTGGGATCGAGGGTCACGTCGCCCACGGTGATGGGCTTGGGCACCTCGCCCTTGCTCGCCGCCTCGCGCTCGATGCGGCGCTGGATCGCGCGGATCCGCGCCACCAGCTCGCGCGGGTTGAAGGGCTTGCCGAGGTAGTCGTCCGCGCCGATCTCGAGGCCCACGATGCGATCCACGTCGTCGCCCCGCGCGGTCAGCATCAAGACGGGCACGGACGAGACCTGCCGCAGCGCGCGCAGCACCTCGAGCCCGTTCTTGCCGGGCATCATCACGTCGAGGATCACCAGCGATGGCTGGCTCTTGATCGCTCGATCGAGGCCGGTGATCCCATCGCCCGCCGTCTCCACCGTGAACCCCTCGGCACCGAGGTAGTCGACCAGGAGCGAAGAGAGCTCCGTGTCGTCGTCCACCACCAGGATCGTTCCTTCGGCCATCGCGTGAGGATATGGGGGCGAACGGTAGGCGGCCGTCAAGATTGGTCACAACCGCACATCGGCCCTTCACACGCCTTTACGTGGCCCCGACCTGCGCTCACGCATCGCGAGCTAGCTTTGCCGCGTGGCCCGAAAAAGTACGCTCGCCGCCCTCTTCACCCTCGTGGTCCCGCTCGCCTACGCCCCGCCCGCGACCGCCCAAGCGCTCACGGAGGGTGACGTCGTGAGCCGGGTGATCGAGCGCAACCCCAGCTTCCGGGCGTCACTCGCCGATCGCGCAGCGTCGCGCGCGGCCGTGCGATCCGCGTCCGGCGGACGGGTGGCGGTGCTCACGACGACCGCGCGCGCGGCGCACGACGAGAGCATCGTGAACAGCGGCCGCGGGATCTTGCCCAACGCGATGGACCGCATCTCGTTCACCAGCAGCCTCGCCTACACCACGAACTGGGGCCTCGCGGTCTCGTTCTCGCTCGACGGCGGCTTCGGGAACCGCACCGCGAGCAACTTCGGCAGCGCGACGCCGGTGAACCTCGGCTTCAGCTACGACGCGACCGCGGCGCTGAGCTTGCGTCAGCCGCTCTTGCGCGGGGCCGGCGAGGACGCGGTGCTCGGCGCCTACCTCGAGGCGGCGTCCAGCGCGTCCAGCGCGGAGGCGAGCGCCGAGGCCGCGCTGAGCCAGCTCCTGTCCGACGCGCTCTCCGCCCACTGGGAGCTGTGGTACGCGTCGCGCGCGCTCGAGGTGCAAGAGAGCGCGCTCGAGCTCGGCACCCGGCAGGTCAGCGACGCCGAGCTGCGGGCGCACGAGCTCGGGACGATCGCGCCGACCGAGGTGCTCCGCCTGACCGTCGAGCTCGCGAGCATCCGGCGCTCGCTCGCGTCCGCCGAGAGCGCGGTCGTCACCCAAGCGATCACCGTCGGCCGCATGCTCGGCCTGGGCCCCGCAGACGCCTCGCCGCTGCGCGCGCTGCCCGAGACGCCCAGCTTGGAGGAGCCGCCGAGCGTCGCGGCGCTGCTCGAGGGCGCGGCCGAGCGCTCGGCCACCCTGCGCGCGCTCGAGGCCGACGTCGAGACCGCGCGCGTCGCGCTCTCGCGGGCGCGCGACGCCGCCGAGGTGCGCCTCGATCTCACCGGCGAGATCGGCGCGGGCGTGCTCTTCAACGACACCACGCTCGGCACCGGCGAGCTGCCGAACGATCGACCCGCCGTCTCCGCGATGATCGGCCTCGAGCTCGAGGCGCCGATGGGCCCGAGCGCAGCGCGCGCCGACCGCGATCGCGCCGAAGCGCTGCTCGAGGGCAGCGAGGCCCGGCTCGAAGCGGGGCGCGCCGAGCTCGAGGCGCAGGTGGCGACGCTGCACGCCGATCTGCTGCGCGCGCTGCGCGACGTGGCGCTCGCGCAGGAGGCCGCGGACGCGTCCCACGCGCTGGCCGAGGCCGAGCGAGCGCGCTTCGAGCTGGGGCTCAACGAGGCGTACGACGTGGTCCAGGCGCAGCAGAGTGAGCGCGAAGCGCTGCTCTCGCATCTGCGGGCCACCGCGGACTTCGCGACCGCGCGCATCGAGCTGTCCCACCGGACCGGCGCGCTCTTGCCTGCGCTCGGTGTCGCGCTGCCGGAGGGGTCGCGATGAGCCGCGCGATCGCGATCGGGATGCTCGTCGTGATGCTGGGCGCGTGCGGCGGTGGAAGCGCGGAGCCCGGCGGCCCCACGATCCGCGTCGGGCGCGGGACGCTCGTCGAGCGGGCGGCCGCGACCGGGACCATCGCCCCCGATCGCCAGGTCGAGATCCGCTCGCGCGCCTCGGGCGAAGTGCTCGAGGTGCTGGTCGCCGAGGGCGACATCGTCGAAGAGGGCGCCCTCTTGGTGCGCCTCGACACCACCGACGCCGCGCGCTCGCTGCGCGACGCCGAGGCGACGGTGCGGCGCCTGCGCGCCGAGGTGAGCGCCTCGCGCGCCTCGCTCGCGATCGCCGAGAACGACGCCGAGAGCGCGCGCGTGGCCCGCTCGGTCTCCGAGCGCGGCGCCTCCCTCGGGTTGATCTCCGGGGAGGCCGATCGCGACAGCGCGCGCGCCGCCGCCAGCACAGCGGGGACGGTGACGCTCGAGACCGCGCGCCTCGCCTCCGCGCGGGCCTCGCTCGAGACCGCGATCATCGCGGCCGAGGTCGCGGAAGAGACGCTGGGCCGCGCGGAGATCCGCGCACCGTTCGCGGGCACCGTGCTCTCGGTCGAGGTGGAGCGCGGCACCATCGTGGCCTCCGCGCTCAACAGCGTGAGCGGGGGCACCGCGCTGCTCACCCTCGCCGACCTCACCGATCTTCGGATCATCGGGCAGCTCGACGAGTCGCAGATCGCGAGCGTCGCGGTGGGGCAGGACGTGAGCATCCGGGTCGACGCGTACCCCACCCGCGATTTTGGCGGGCGCGTCGAGCGGGTGAGCCCGCTGGCCTACGAGGTCAACAGCGTGATCGTGTTCGACGTGGAGATCGTGGTGACCGACGAGGATCGCGCGCTCCTGCGCTCGGGCATGAGCGCCGACGTGCAGATCGTGACCCAGCGCCACGAAGACACGCTGCTCGTGCCGCTCGCGTCGTTGCGCTCCACCGGCCCGACGCGCGCGGTCTTCTCGCCCGACGGCACGCGCCACGAGATCACCACGGGCCCCACCGACGGAACGATGATCGTAGTGCTCGACGGCATCAGCGAGGGCGACGAGATCTTGGAGTCGCCTCCGTCGGAGAGCGGCGGCGGTGGCGGTGGGAGCCTCTTCCCCGGACCGCGCGCCCGCGCTGGCGCGAGCGGCAGCGGGAGGAGCCGGTGAGCGAAGCGGCCGAGGTGCTCGGGCTCGAGAAGCTGAGCAAGGTCTACAACGCGCACCGCAAGGACATCGCGGTGCGCGCGCTCGACGGCGTCTCGTTCCGCGTCGTCGAAGGCGAGGCCGTCGCGATCATCGGTCCGTCGGGCTGCGGCAAGTCCACGCTGCTGCACATCCTCGGCTGCCTCGATCGCCCGACCGAAGGCAACTACCGGCTCGCGGGGCGAGACGTGGCCGCGCTCGGCGACAACGAGCTGGCGCGGGTGCGCAACCAGCACATCGGCTTCGTGTTCCAGAGCTTCCATCTCTTGCCGCGCTTGAGCGCCGTCGAGAACGTCGAGCTGCCGCTGCTCTACGCCGGCGGCGCCAAGCGAAAGAGCGTGCGCGAGCGGGCCATGGAGGCGCTCGCCAAGGTCGGCATCGACAACCGCGCTTCGCACCTGCCCAGCGAGCTCTCGGGGGGGCAGCGACAGCGCGTGGCGATCGCGCGCGCGCTGGTGAACACGCCCTCGATGCTGCTCTGCGACGAGCCGACCGGCGCGCTCGACAGCAAGACCGGGCAAGAGGTGCTCGCGCTGCTGCTCGCGCTGCGCAAGGCGGGCGGAACCCTGCTCACCGTCACCCACGACGTCGGTATTGCGAGCGCGATGGACTGGGTCATCTGGATGAAGGACGGTGTGGTGGAAGAAGACGGCCCGGCCCGCGCCGTCGTCGAGCACTTCTTGGCCGCGCAGGCCGCCGAGGTGAGCTGAGCCGTGCCCTTCTTCGAGTCCTTCCGCACCGCGCTGCGCTCGCTCGCATCGAACCGCTTGCGCACCTTGCTGACGGCGCTCGGCACCGTGATCGGCGTGGCGTCGGTGATCATCGTGCTCGCGGTCGGCGAGGGCGCGACGGCGAGCGTCGAGGGCAACATCCGCTCGCTGGGCACCAACCTGCTCTCGGTGCGCCCGCCATTCGGTTCGACCGGTCTGAGCCGCACGGGCGCGGTGGTGCCGCTCTCGATGGGCGACGCGGAGGCGATCGGCCGCTTGCCCGGCGTGGCCGCGGTCTCGCCCGAGGCGAACGGCTCGGCGCTCATCGCGCACCTCACCCAGAACACCACGG
>CAYZQM010000085.1:2226-23712 GCA_964480175.1 uncultured Sandaracinaceae bacterium | reverse complement strand
TCCACCAGCCCGACTACCAGGAGTACGAGAAGTTCGACTCCGTCGCGATCCTCGGGCGGGGCGGCAAGCTCCTCTTCTACGGGCCGCCCGCGCCCGACAGCTACACGTTCTTCGGCGCCTCGCCCGGCAAGCCGCGCGAGATGTTCGATCACGTCGAGCAGATGCCGCCGGACGAGTGGCGCGGTCGCTTCGAGCAGACCCAGACGTTCCAGCGCTTCGTCACCCAGCGCGCGCCGCAGAGCAACGCCGAGACCCACGCGCCGCCCCCCAAGCCGCGCGCGCGCAGCAGCTTCCGCCAGTTCCCGGTGCTCTTGAGCCGATCGATCAAGCTCACGATGCGCAACCGCACCGCGCTCATGTTGCTCCTGATCCAAGCGCCGCTTCTGGGCCTCTTGATCGGGCTGACCACGTCGGGCTCGACGAGCTTCCGGGTGGGCACGTTCGGCTGCACCGACACGAGCGATCGGGTGGACTACTGCCCCGACGGAGAGGACTCCGGGCTCGAGCTCATCTCGTGCGACTCGGGCATCGTCGCTGGCGAGCTTCGCTCGCGCATGCCCGCGCCCGCGCCGCCTCGCCCCGGCATGATGCCGGTGCCGCCCACGCCGCCGTCGGACCTCTGGGATCTCGCGACCACCGGCGAGCGCATCCTCTACCGCGACGCCCGCATCCGCGATCCCCGCACCGGGCTGCTCGCGATCCTGATGGCGCTCTTTCTGCCGATGATCATCGCGAGCTCGAACGTGCTCGTGTCCGAGCGGACGATCTACGAGCGCGAGCGCTTGGCCGGCTTGAACATCATCCCCTACGTGCTCGCGCGCTTCTTGGTGCTGGTCGCGCTGGGCGCGGTGGTCGCGACGCTGAACCTGGTGATCGCGCTGCCACTCCTGGGGTTACATGGAAACCCCCTCACCTACTGGGTCGTCGGCGTGATGGTCACCAGCACCGCCGCCGCGATGGGCCTCATGCTCTCAGCCGCCGTGCGCAACCCGGTCTCGGCGCTCTGGGGCATCAACTTCCTCGTCATCCCCCAGCTCTTGTTCGCTGGATCGATCACCCGCCTGACGGGCTTCACCTGGCTGGTCTCGTGGTTCACCACCACACGCTACGCGCTCGAGGCGCTCTCGCACGTCGACCTCGCGGCGCGGGGGCATCTGTTGCCCTGCCAGGTCCAGCGCTACATGGAGAACCTGCCCGGCTTCATGCCCGACCTGTGGTTCCCGGTAGCCTACGCGGGCTTCGGCACCGGGTGGATCGCGGTGGGCTGCGTGATCGGGACGATGGTGCTCCTGCGGCTCAAGGACAAACGGGTCGGATGAGAGCGGCGCTCGCGCTGGTGGGGCTGGCGACGATGGCGTGCGGCGAAGAAGCCACGCCGCCCGCTCCAGCCGCAGCGGAGGTCTCGGCAGGCAACGAGCCCATCACGATCGAGGTCGCGGGCCGCACGATGCGGGTGCGCTGCGAGGTGAGCTGCGGTCCGGCCGAGCGCGAGCTGGACGCGCTGCGCGACGCGTGCGTCCGCGATCCCGAGGCGACCGCGGGTGCGGTGGCGATCGACGGCGCGTCCTTGCGGGGTCTCGGCTGCTGCCACGAAGCCGAGCGCGGGTACACCGGCGCGTGCGGCGAGGATCTGTCGCGCTGCACCAGCGGATGGCTCGCGACCTGTGAGCACGGTGCGCTGCGCGAGCACGCCTCGGGCGGGAGCAGCGGCGTCTCGCTCACCCCGATCGACGATCGCACCGACGAAGAGCGCGCCGAGGCCGGCGAATGATCGTCGCGCGTGATCTGGCCCGGCGCTTCGGCGACTTCATCGCCGTCGAGGGCGTGACGTTCGAGGTCGGCGCAGGTGAGGTGTTCGGCCTGCTCGGCCCCAACGGCGCGGGCAAGACGACCACGATGCGGATGCTGACGGGCCTGGTCGCCCCCACCAGCGGGACGGCCGAGATCGCGGGCATCTCGGTGACCGAGCGCCCCGACGACGTGCGCCAGGCGGTCGGGATCCTCACGGAGACGCCGGGCCTCTACGTGCGCCTCGATGCGCTCGAGAACCTCCGCTTCTTCGCGGACCTCTATGGCGTGAAGAAGCCCGAGCCGAAGATCGAGATGCTCTTGAGGCGCTTCGGCCTCTGGGAGCGGCGACGCGAGGCGGTCGGCAGCTACAGCAAGGGCATGCGGCAGAAGCTCGCGATCGCGCGGTGCACGAGCCCAAGGTCGTCATCTTGGACGAGCCCACGAGCGCGCTCGATCCGGAGTCGGCCCAGGTGGTCCGCGCGCTGATCACCGAGCTCAAGGACGAGTCGCGCACCATCGTGCTCTGCACCCACAACCTCGATGAAGCGGAGCGGTTGTGTCGCCGCATCGCCGTGATCAAGCAGCGGGTGCAGCGGGTGGACACCCCCGCGGCGCTGCGGAGCGCGCTCTACGGGCGCTCGAGCACGGTGGAATTGGTCGAGGTGACCGACGCGCTGATCGACGTCGCGCGCGCGGTGCCCGGGGTGCGCGACGTGAAGGTCGAGGGCGATCGCTTGCTGGTCGCGATGGACGATCCGCACAGCGGCAATCCCCTGCTGGCCAAGGCGCTGATCGACGCGGGCGGGCAGCTGCGCGCGCTGAGCGAGAGCCAGAAGACGCTCGAGGAGGTCTATCTCGACCTCGTGCGAGAGGACGCGACGAAGGGAGCGTCCGCATGAAGGCGCGCCGCATCTGGGTGGTGTTCGTCAAAGAGCTCTCCGAGATCGCGCGGAGCCGGATGATCCTCATCACGATGGCGCTCTTGCCGAGCCTGCTCGTGGGCATCGCGCTCTTCACCGAGCGCTCGCTGATGCAGCTGCCCGACGACGTGTTCGACGTGAGCGGCGCGCCCGCGGAGCTGGTCGCGCGCTTCACGCACCTGGGCCCGCGCTTGGCGGTGATCGCGCTCTTGAACGAGCAGTTCCTCTCGATGCTGCTGATGATCGCGGCGGCGTTGCCCTCGACGATCGCGGCGCACTCGGTGATCGGCGAGAAGGTCGAGCGCACCCTGGAGCCGCTCTTGGCGACGCCGATCACCACGCGTGAGCTGCTCTTGGCGAAGATGTTGGTCGCGTCGATCCCGGCGATCGTGCTGACGTGGATCGCGTTCGGGGTGACCATCGCGGGCATCGCCACCTGGGCGCCGCCGGAGGCGCTCGAGCTCGCGCTCCGGCCGGTGTGGCCGCTGGCGTTCCTGTTCGTCGCGCCCCTGCTCTCGTTCGCCTCGGTGATGGCGACACTCGCGCTCTCGGCGCGAGTGAGCGATCCACGCACCGCACAAGGGGTGAGCGCGTTCTTGATCTTGCCGCTGGCCGGCGTCGGGGTGTCGGCGCTCGCGGGCGCGATCACGATCGATCTGTTCTGGGTGTTCTGGGCGCTCGCGTTCTTGGGGCTGTCGGATCTGGTGCTCTTGCGCTTGGTGGTCTGGCTCTTCGGGCGAGAGACCATCCTCACCCGGTGGCGCTGAGGAGAGAGAGCTCCGCTCAGGAATCCAGGAATCGAGGAAGAGAGCGCGGGCAGAGGGACACGGGCAGAGGGGTTGCTCGGGCGCTATCGTCCATGCATGCGGAGCGTGGCGGTGATGGGCAGCTTGTGGGTCGTCTCGCTCGCGGGATGTCAGGGAACGAACACGACGCTCACGGAGACCGCCAGCGGTCGCACGGTGGAGCGCCCCGTGAGCATCGTCGTGATCGAGGAACCATCAGGGCCGCGGTTGCTCGTCGACGACTACGACTCCGGCGAGCCGGGCATCGCCGACAGCGACGGACGCACTTGGATCGCGCTCGAGCTCGGCGCGCTGCCCGAGCCCGGCGGCAGCCCGATCGCCCTGCCCATCGACGCCACGCTCCACTACACCCAAGACCACCCGTTCGGGGGCGTGTGGGTGCCCGACGGTACGTGGATGCTCGAGGGTGGTGACGGGCACGACGCGCGCGTCCGCGGGATCGAGCTCTACTGGGGAGCGTTCGCCGAGGCGACGCCGACCTACGAAGCGCAGCTCCGCGGCGTCGTCCGCCTGACCGCGTGGGACGACACGCGCATCGCGGGCCAACTCGTGGTGGACGTCGACGGGCGGCTGCCCTACCGGAGAAGTGGGACCTCGCGCGTGACGCTGGACTTCGACGTGGCGCGCTGAGCCGGCGGGGCCGGAACGGGGCGATCTCGGCCGCCCATTTCGCGTATAGTCGCGGCCCTCATGTCGGCGCCCACCCGAGAGCCCTTTCCCAAGGAAGACGCGGACCTCGCGCTCGCCGTGCTGCTCGAGCCCTTGGCTCGCGGCGCGCGGGTGCTGTGGGTCGGTGAAGCAGGGAGCGGCGCCGAGCGCCTGAGCGCGAGCGCGAGCTCGATCGAGGCGGTGAGCAACGGCGGTGGGCCGCGTCGCACCCGGGGCAACAAGGGCGGCGCCGTCCGCAGCCGCAGCTGGCCCTCGCAGGGCGAGGCGTTCGACCTCGTCGTCGCCGACGGCGAAGGAGATCCCGCGCGCTTGGTCGAGCTCTCGCGCTTCGTCGAGGTCGGCGGCGCGCTGGTCGTCTCGATCGAGGCGCGCTCCACCGACGCGTACACCCAGCTGCACGAGGCGCTGGTGCGCTCGTTCGCGAGCGTGCGGATGCTGGGGCAGACGCGCTTCTCGGGCTTCGCGCACGTCGACTTCGCGCGGGCCGACGGCAGCGAGCTCTCGTTCGACGGCAGCGCGCTCAGCGCGGCGGAGCGCCCGCTTCGCTGGATCGCGGTCGCGGGGTCGGTCGATCGCGAGCTCGAGTCGTACCTCGTGGTGCAGACGCCCGCGGACAGCGCGGAGCGGAGCGCCGATCGCGGCGCCGCAGCGAGCCCCGATCGGAGCGCTGCGCTCGAGCGCGAGCTGGAGGCGGCGCGCGCCCGCCTCGAGCACGCCGAGAAGCGCCTCGAGCAAGCGCAGCGCGAGATCGCGCGCAGCGGCCAGAAGCTCGACGAGCTGCGCCACCAGCTCGACGAGAGCCAGGCCAACGTGGCGCGCAAGGACGCCGAGCTGAAGGCGCAGCCGAAGAGCGAGACGAAGCAGGCCGAGACGAAGCAGGGCGAGCCGAGGCAGGCCGAGGCCGCCGCGAGGCCCATCGAGGCGAAGCCCGAGCCGCGGCGCGAGCCCAAGCAAGAGCAGCACGCGGAGCTGCGCGCGCTCGAGGCGAGCTACGCCGAGCTCGAGCAGCACCTGCACGCGCAGGCCAAGGAGCTCGGGTCGGCGCGCGCCGAGCTCGAGCGTCGCGCGGTCTTGGTGCGCGACCTGGTGGAAGAGCTGCGCGTCGCCCGCGAGCGCAAGCCCGAGGCGCCCAAGGCCACCGCGGCGGACGGCTTGCCCGAGCTCGATCGGGTGCGCGCCCAGCTGGTCGGTGTGCAGCGCCGGCTGGCCGACGCCGAGGGCGAGCGCGCGGCGGCCGTGTTCCGCGCGGACGAGCTCGCGGCGCAGATCGGGCGCCTGGAGCGCAGCGCGCCCGCGACGCCCCCCGCCGCGATGGCCGTCGCCGCGGCGCCCGTCGCGCTGCCGGCGCCGAGCGTCGCGTCGGTCGCAGAGCGCGAGCGCCTCGAGAGCGAGCTACGCACGCTGAGCGAGCGCCACGCCGCGGAGAAAGAGACGCTCTTCGTCGCGGCCGCCGAGGCCGAAGGTCGGGTGCGCGGCCTGACGGCGCGCGTGGCCGAGCTCGAAGAGATGCGCAGCCTCGCGTCGGCGCGCCTCGCGCTGACCCAGGACGATCTGCGGCGCGCCCGCGAGCGCATGCGCTCGCTCGAGAGCGACGCCGAGTCGAGCCGCGAGCAGCTCGCGGTCGCGCGCATGCGGCCACCCGCGGCCGAAGAGAGCGACGCGCGGCGCGAGGGCGAGCTGCGGGGCGCGCTCCACTCCGCGCGCGAGGCGCTGGCGGCGGCGCAGGACGAGCGCGATGGCCTGCTGCGCGAGCTGACGCGGGCGCGCAGCGCGCTGGTGCTCGCGGAGCAAGAGGCCAACGCGGCCCGCGACGGCGCGACGCAGCTCCTGGCGCAGGAGCGATCGGAGCTCGAGTCGCTGCGCGGCGCGGAGGCGAGCGCCCGCGCAGCGCTCGTCGAGCTGCGGGAAGCGCACGAGGCGCGGCTCTCGTCGCTCGACAGCTTGGAAGGCGAGCGGAGCGGTCTGCGCTTCCGCTTGGCCGACGCGGAGGCGGCGCTCGCCGCGGCCCAAGCGCGCGCTGCGAGCAGCGAAGGTGAGCTGGCGGCGCTGCGCGCGCAGGCGGACGAGCTGCGCGTCGCCGCCGAGACCGCGAAGATCCTCGGCGACAAGATCCGCAGCAGCGAAGGTGACGCGACGCTCGCCGAGGGCGACGCGCTCGATCTCGAGCAGCAGGTCGCGCTGCTGGACGCGGAGCGCGCCGAGGCGCGCAAGATCGGGATCCTGCTCGGCGACGTCGAGCGCGATCTCGAGCTCTTGCGCAAGGAGCGCGACGCGGAGGCCGCGCGCGCCCGCGCCGCGGAGGCCGCGCTCACCGACGCAGGCGAGAGCGAGCGCGCCGAGACCATCGGGTGGGTCCAGCGCATCCAGGCGCGCGAGGCGCTGGTGGCCCGGCTGCAGAGCGCGATCGCGTCGGGTGAGGCGTCGAAGAAGGCGCACCGCGAGGAGCTCGCGGCGCTCGAGAAGCGCCTCATGCGCGCCGAGGAAGCGGGCGCCGCGCTCGAGGTCGCGCGCGACGTGCAGCGCGCAGAAGAGCAGCGCGAGCGCGCGTCGCTCGCGGACGCCGCCGTCTCCGCGCGCGCCGCGGCCGACGCGCTGGCCGACTCGCGCGAGAAGGGCCTCGCGACGCTGACCGAGGCGCGCGGCGCGCTCGCTTCGCTGCTCGAGGGCATCAAGGCGCCGGCGCCCAACGCCCCCGAGGCCGTGCTGCGCGACGAGGTCGCGGCGCTGCGGCGCGAGCTGGAAGATCGCGGGCTGATGCTGCGCAGCCTCACCGCGCAGCTCGAAGAGCGCGACGAGCGGGTCCGCAGCTTCGAGCTCGGCGGCGCGAGCCAGGCGATGCAGGCGCTCGAGGCGCGCCTTCGCGAGGCCGAAGAGAAGGAAGTGCGCTTGATGCGCGAGCTCGAGCTCGCCGCAGAGCGCCGCACCGCAGCGATGGAGCGAGAGGCCGAGCTCCGGCGCCTCGAGCAGCTCGTCGGTGATCGGGACGCGCAGCTCATGGAGAGCGAGGGCCACCTCGAGCAGAGCACCCGCGCGCAGGCATCGCTGCGGGATCAGCTCGCGCGCCTCAGCAGCGAGCTCGAGTCGGTGCTGGGCAAGGCGCAGAGCGACTCGCCGGCAGCGACCATCGAGCGTCTCGGCGAGCTCCTCAGGAGCCTCCGCAAGGGCTGACGGCGCTCGCACCCGCCGCTGCTCCCGCTACGCTGGCGCCATGCACCACGAGAGCCCGCTCGGTCCTCGGCTCGAGACCGCTCGGCTGATCCTTCGTCCGCCGGTCGCGGCCGACTTCGATCGCTGGGCGGAGTTCTGCGCCGACCCCATCGCCAGCAAGCACCTCGGCGGCGTGCAGAGTCGATCGGCGGCGTGGCGAACGATGGCGACGATGACGGGCGCGTGGTCCTTGCGCGGCTTCTCGATGTTCTCGGTGATCGAGAAGCGCACCGGACAGTGGATCGGACGCCTCGGGCCGTGGTGCCCCGAGGGTTGGCCGGGGACCGAGGTCGGCTGGGGTCTTCACCGCTCGGCGTGGGGACAGGGCTACGCGCTCGAGGGGAGCACCGCCGCCATCGACTGGGCCTTCGATCACCTAGGCTGGACCGACGTCGTGCACACGATCAGCCCCGACAACGTCGAGTCGCAGGCGCTCGCGCGGCGCCTGGGCTCGAGCCTCCTCGGCCCCACCCGCCTACCTCCGCCGCTGGAGGCCTTCCCCGTCGAGCTCTGGGGCCAGTCGCGCGCCACATGGAAAGCGCGCCGCTGAGGTCCGCGCTCAGCGGCCCCGCGCTGCGGGATAGTCGTACGCGTGCGTGGCGCCCGCGCCGTCGGCGGGCTCGAGCCTGATGGAGCTCACCGCTTCGCGGTGCCGATGGCGGCTGACGGTGTGGAGGTAGATGTCATCGAAGATCGGCCGGACGTGGGCTTCGCCGAGGCGCGGGTCGAGCAGCGCGTACCGGCCCACCAGCACGTCACCCACGCGCTGCACATGCCAGCGCGCGACGAGCGCGTGCGTACTGCGCTCGATGATCTCCACGGGCTCGACGTCGCCCTCGATGTCGCAGGCGCGCGCTTCGAGCTGCTGGTGCGGCGAGGCGGCCTCGAGCACGTCGAGCGGCTCGGGCTCCGCGAGCGCCTCGTCGCGATCGACGAACGCGCGCGCGATGGCCCGCGCGTCCTCGAGGCCGACGAAGGGACGGGAGAGGCCCAGATCGAGCCACGTCGCGAGCGGTCGCGTCAGCCGCAGCCGATGCCGCCAGGCGTTCTCGATCTCGACGGTGTCACCCGTCTTGATGATCGCGACCTCGCTCCCGAGTGACTGCGGGCGAGACGGTGTGACGGGCGCGGTCTTCTTCGCGCCGGCGCGGGTTCGCGACGAGCGGAACGCCGAACAGGGCGCGCGCCGAGGGTCGTGGCGCAGATCGATCCGCTGCGCCTTGGCCCACTTGGCGTCCATGTCGTCGGCGACCTCGGACCGATGAACCAAGGCGACCTCGTAGAGCCGCCCGCTCAGCAGCTCGACCGTGAGCTTCGACGGACCGGCACCGGTGAGCGACGGATGCACGATGGCGTGCCCCGGCAGCTCCGGCAGCGGCGAGCCCTCCACGTAGCGCAGCGGCCGATCGGGGCTGACGAGCGCGAGCGCGCGAGGATCGAGCGCAGCGAGCCAGCGCACCAGATCCGTCCGCTGGGCCTCGTCGCCGCCGTCCCGCAGCATGATCACCCGATCCTCGACGACGCGGATGAGCACAGCGTCCCGGCCGCCTGGGGTCCAGACGATCACGCCATCACGCTCGACCGGGCGATCGATGGGCAGCTCGATGGCCGCGGGCTGCCGCGCCCCGAAGTGCTCGAGCAACGCGCGATGCAGCGCTTCACCGTTCAGCATGCGCGGAGGGTGGCACACGCCAGCAAACGGGTCGCGCAGCCGCTGTAAGGACGACGCGAGCCCGTCTACGCTAGTCCTCTGCCCATGACCACGCGCAGTCGCTCCCTCCTCGTGCTCGCCCTCCTCTGCGTCGTCCCGGCCTGCCAAGGGGGTGGCGTCTCGCGCGTGGGCGGCGGCCCGCGCGGCTTCGGCAGCGATGGCGGCGGCATCGACGGCGGATCCGCGGGTATCGACGGAGCCATCGAGGGCGACCTCGACGGCGATGGCGACGTGGACACCGAAGAGCCGATCGGCGGGCCCGCGCCGCTCGAGCCGGATCCCGAGATCCCGCCCGACGTGGAGCCCGCGCCGGACGTCCCCGAGGCCGAGGTCGAGCGCGACTTCGATCCGCCGCCCGCGACGGAGCGCTGCGCGGCCACGTCGCTCGCGCGCGGAACGCGCCGCGCAGTCAACGACGACCCCCGCTTCATCCAGGTGCTCAACAACAACATCGAGAACCTCGAGCTGCCCACCGAGTTCTGCCGCGGCGACTGGACCGATCTCATCTACTACATGCGCGACATGCGGCCCCAGCCCGACATCTTCCTGGTGCAGCAGATCTCCAATCGCGCCCAGCTCGACGTGTTGCTGCGGGCGATGAACCGCTCGCTGCGCAGCCACTACGAGGGGATCATCGCCGACCCCAGCCCGCGCCCGATGAACTCGCCCTGCCGCGCGGCGAAGGACTACCAGACGAACGCGATCATCTACCGGAGCGATCGGTTCAGCCCCATCGGCGAGCGCCGCACCTGGCAGCCCTACGCGCGCATCGACGGAGAGTGCCGCCGCAGCGGCCTGTCTCGCACGCTCTACATCATGCACACCTTCCGAGATCGGGTGGCGCGGCGCGACGTGACCGCGGTGTCGCTGCACTGGTCGACCAACAACGGCGGAGCCGACTCGGGCTGCACCGAGCGCAACGCCGAGGATCTCGATCGGGCCACCCGCCTGGGCGGCTACGACGCCGACCTCTTGATCATCGGAGGCGACGCCAACGAGCCCGATGGGAGCGGCCCCGACTCGCTCCGCCCCTGGTACCGCATGATGAACGGGGATCATGGCACCCGCGGCCTGGGCTTCCGCGATCCCATCTACGCCCGCTGCGAGCGCAGCGACGCGTTCGGTCGCTGCCTCGCGAACCAGTGGACGATCGGCGAGGAGCGGCGCATCGACTTCTTGTTCGCGCGACGGGGCGAGTGCTTTCCGGCCACCGGCCGGGCGCACACGGTGACCTTCGACGAGGCCGACGCGGCCGCCCGGCGCGCGACGGGCGGGGACTCCTCCCTGAACTACTCGGACCATCGGGCGGTCCACGCCGAGATCTACTACTGACCCTGCCGCCGTGGGGTCGCCCGAGATCGGGGCGGAAGGTCTCGACATTCGGGCGCCCGAGGCGGCAGAATCCACGCCCCATGCTCCCGGCCCACGTCTTTGGCAGCGCAGAGGCGAGCCTCCGGCAAACGCTGGAAGCGGAGGGGCTCGATGCGGCGAAGGACCGCATCGTCGCCGCGGCCCTCCCTGCGCTCATGCTCGTCCCTCAGCGCGCCGCTCCCAAGACCTTCGCGTCGCAGATCGGTGGCGATCCTTGGCTCCCGCCCGGCGACTGGCCCGGCGTGGCGATCGCCGGCGCCGCCCCGAAGACGGGCAAGGCGAGCAAGGTCGCCAAGGCCGAGAAGAAGCCCAAGGCGGGCAAGGGCAAGGCCGCGCCGAAGGAGGCGGAGGCCTCGCTGCCGTACGGCTTGGTCGCCCAGATCCCGATCCGCGATCTGCCGCGCATCCCGGGACTCGACTTCCCGCCCCGCGGCACTTTCTGGTTCTACTTCAACGAAGCGGCGAGCCCGATGGGCGCGGTGATCCACTCCGACATCCTGCCCGCCGATCTGGTGATCCGACCGCGTCCCGACGCGGCGCCTGGCTTCGCGCCGCGCGCCGTGCGCTACGAGCCCATCCTCACCCTGCCGCTTCCGGGCAGCGCTGCGCACAGCAAGCTCAAGCTCCGCGGCGCCGACGTGGCGCGCTACGAGCGCGCCGTCGACAAGAACTGCGCGGCCCACTCCGGCGTGCAGCTCTTCGGCCACCCGAGCCTGCCCGAGCTCAGCGTGAAGACCGCCAAGGGCGCGGACGTGATCTCGCAGCTCGGCGGCAAAGAGGGCAAGGACGACCACGTCCTGATCCTCGAGATCGACGGCAAGAGCGAGCTCGGCTGGAGCAAGCCCGGCACGCTCTACTTCGCGATCCCCCGCGACGCGCTGAAGCAAGGTCAGCTCGAGCGCGCAGTCGCGATCATCCAGCGGTAGACGGCGAGCGGCTCACCAGAAGCCTGCGGCTCACCAGAAGCCTGCGGCCCACCAGAAGCCTGCGGCTCACCAGAAGCCTCGGCTCACCAGAAACCTGCGGCTCACCAGAAACCTGCGGCTCACCAGAAACAGAGCTCGGCGCTGCGCAGGCCGCTGCCCTCGGCCGCGCCGTCCACCGAGCCTTCGGTGCCGAGGTACCAGTGCGCGTCCGGGCTGCCCTCGGCGTCGGTCGGGGGATCGATCCGGAAGAGGCCCGGGCCGCAGAGCCCCGCCTCTTGATCGACGAGGTACGCGAGCTGCTCGGAGATCACGAGCGTGCGGGTGCTGCAGCCTTCTTCGCTCACGTAGTTCTGCACCTGCGAAGGCGGGGTCTCGGCGCCCGTCGACGCCCGCACGTGCAGCGTGTTGCCCACCAAGATCACGTCGGCGTCGTGCGCGCTGTCACCCGCGTCGCCCCCCGAGCTGCTGCCGCTGACCGAGTCCGAGAGCTGGAACGCGACGCCATCGGGATCACACACCTCGATGGTGAGCAGCACGCCGTCCGCGTCGTGAAGGTCGAGCTCGAGGATGTTGCTCGCCGCCTCGAGCGCGCGCGCCGAGCGGCACTCGAACGCTTGCCCTGCCTCGTAGCGGCAGCGGGTGACGCATCCATCCTCCTCGTTCGAGGCCGCGCGCGCCGTCCGCGAGGCGGCGGGCTCCTCGCACGCATACGCCGCCGCGGTGCCGCCCGACGACGTGGTACCGCCCGCCAAGGTGATGGGCTCCGAGCCGAACACCGACACCTCGCAACCGGCGAGGAGGGCGCTGGCGAGCGCGACGATCGAGAGCACGGCTCGGGTCATGTTCGGGTCCCTTCGTAGCGGACCCCCGACGTGCAGGTCTCCATGACCTCCACGCGGCAGAGGCCGGGCAGGAGCGGCTCGGCGCGCTCCCAGATGAAGCGCGCGAGGTGCTCGCTGGTGGGGTTCTCGAGACCTTCGATCTCGTTGAGGTAGTGGTGATCGAGCGTCAGGCGGATCGGCTCGAGGCGATCCCGGAGCTCGCCCAGATCCATGAACCAACCGAGCTTCGGATCGATCTGCCCCTGCACCCACACGCGCACGCGGTAGCTGTGGCCGTGGAGGCGTCCGCACTTGTGGCCTTCGGGGACGTGGGGCAGGCGGTGCGCCGCCTCGAACGTCATCTCTCGGTAGATCTCGGCGTGCATGGTCGACGGGGCGCTCAAGGAATGCCGAGGACTTTGTGCGTCTGCAGGCTCAAGCGCCACTCCGGATGCGAGAGGCAATACGCGACCGCCTGCTCGGTGTGCTGCTTGCGCAAGAGACCATCCATCGGCTGCAGCAAGTGATGGGTGAACGCGAGCGAGACGAAGCGCTCGGGCGGGGCGTCGGGCTGCGGGAACACCAGCTTGAGCTCGTCGCCCGACGTGATCACCAGCTCGCTCGCCGCCTTCGGGCTCACACAGATCCAGTCGATCCCGGCCGGCAGCGGCAACGTGCCGTTGGTCTCGATCGCGATCTCGAAGCCGACCGCATGCAGCGCGTCGACGAGCGCACCATCGAGCTGGAGCGCGGGCTCGCCGCCGGTGAGCACGACGAGGCGCTTGCCGGTCGCCGTGGGCCAGAGCGACGCGGCCTGCTCCGCGAGCGCCGCTGCGTCGAACTTGCCCCCGCCGACGCCGTCGGTGCCCACGAAGTCGGTGTCGCAGAACGTGCAGACGGCGTCGTGTCGATCCTGCTCGCGCCCGTTCCACAGGTTGCAGCCCGCGAAGCGACAAAAGACCGCAGGTCGTCCTGCGTTCGCGCCCTCCCCTTGGAGGGTGAAGAACATCTCTTTGACGGAGTAGCCCATGGACGAGGCGCGCAAGGGTGAAGGCCCACGTCCTTTGGGTCCAGCGCACGGGCACTCCGACGCGGGGCGCTGCGACTCGTCGCGTGTGGACTTCGTGTGAACGAGAGCGCGCGCGGCACTTTTGCTTGGCCTCGTCGCGCGCTCGGCGCATACGCTCCGGCCCATGCCGTACCCCCGCACGCTCGGACTCTGCCTCGTGGTGATCGCCTCCTCGGGATGCGAGGAGGGCCCGCTCGAGCCGACCTACGAGAACGTCGCGGGGATCTTCGACTCGTCGTGCTCGTTCAGCTCGTGTCACGGCGGCACGCGCGCGGCCGAGCTCAACTTCGTCGCCGCGCGCGAGGCGGGCGTGCTCTACACGGATCTGCTGATCGACGTGCCCGCGTGCGAGTACGACCGCATGCCCTTGATCGATCCCGGCAACCCCGACAACAGCTGGCTCTACATCAAGGTGACCCACGCCCACGATGCGGACGGCTACCTCACGTTCACGCCGGCCGACGACTGGGATCCCGGCATCACCCGAAACCCCGACACCGGCCTCTTCCCCCGCTCGACGTGCCCGCGCACCGAAGACGGCGAGATCACCTTCGGCGAGATCATGCCCGACGGATCGAGCAACGGCCTCGACGAGCGACGCGCCACCGCGATCCGCGAGTGGATCCTCGCGGGCGCCCCGGGCCCCGCCGGAGGCTGACCGAGCCGATCAGTGGCCTGCGGCGACGGGGTGCACCACGTGCCCATGCGCAGCCGAGGGCGGTGCGAGCGTGCCCGCGGCGCTGATGACGCACGACGCGATGCTCGGGTCGTCGACGCCGCTCGGCGAGAAGCTCACCGCGCTCGCTCCTGGGCCCCAGCCGGCCTCGACCGTGAGCTCCGCGCCGAGGGTGCATGCGAGCAGCGCGCCCGCGCGCGCGTCCAAGTGCGCGCGGACGATCGCCTCTGCCTCGGCGGATACGCCCTCGTCTCCCGAGGTCTCCATCCCTGCGCCGACGACGGCCGTGCCGTCGGTCCGTGCGCCTGCGTACGTCAAGTCGTCGAGGATGACCCCGGTGCTGTCGACCCACACGACGTTCTCGCCGCTCGTGTTCACATCGCGATAGACGCGACGTCGCCCACACACCTCGAGCGCCGCGATGCGGGTCGCCCTGTTCCCGTTGTCCTCGAGGACCTGCACTCGCTCGACGGGACAGCCGTGATCGAGCGAAGCCGCGCGCCGCACCTCCGCCCGCCAGTCGTAGCACCCAGCCAGGAGCAAGACGGCGAACCCCCAACTCGACCATCCGATGCGCATGCCCCGACGCTACACGAGCGCGCGTGCGTCCACCAGGGCGAGCCTCACGCGTTGGGGCCGAAGCCGCTGACGACGAAGCCGCCGCTCTTGGCGTCTGCGGTCACCTCGAGCAGGCCGCGCTTGCCCGCGTCCTCGAGGAGCTCGGTGAAGGTGCGGTAGCCGTGGAAGCGCTCGGAGAACTCGGGGCGCTTGCGCTTGAGCACCTGCTTGATCAGCGAGCCGTGGAGCACGTCGGTGCGGTCGGTGAAGAGCGCCTCGACGACGTCGAGGACCATGTCGATCGCCTCGAGCCGTCGCTCCTCGACGCCCTTCTCGGGCGCGCCCTTGTCGCTCTTGTCCCCGCCCTCTTCGCTCGGCGCGCTCGCGGGCGCGACGCTCGCTTCGCGCGGGGGCTGCGGCGCCTTGGGCGCAGGCTTGGGACCGCTGCGCTTGCCGGGCTGCGGCGACGGCATGCCCGACTCGGTGCGCCGGTGCGCCTGCTTCTGCCGGACGAGATCGTCGTAGTAGATGAACTCGTCGCAGTTGTCGATCAGCAGATGGCTCGAGCTCGACTTCACGCCGAGCCCGATCACCTGCTTGGCGTTCTCGCGGAGCTTGCTGACCAGCGGCGAGAAATCGCTGTCGCCCGAGACGATCACGAAGCAGTCGACGTGCTCTTTGGTGTGGCAGAGATCGAGCGCGTCCACGACCAAGCGGATGTCGGCGGAGTTCTTCCCCGAGTAGCTCACGTGGGGGATCTCGATCATCTCGAACGCCGCCTCGTGCATCCCGCGCTTGGCCGACTTGTATCGCTCCCAATCGGCGTACGCCTTCTTCACGACGATCTTGCCCTTGTCGAGCAAGCGCTCGAGCACGAGCTGGATGTCGAAGTCCTGGTAGCGCGCGTCACGCACGCCGATCGCGACGTTCTCGTAGTCGCAGAAGATGGCGAGGTTGGGTGCGTCGTCGAAGCGGTCGCGGTCGGTCAAGGAGCCTCCGCGCCGGAGCCTACAACAGACCTCGCGAGGCCACGCACTCGAACGCTGCGGGTGACAGCGCGCAGCGCGTGTGAGAGCGTGCCCGCCGAAAGGGACTCGCCATGACCACGCACGTCGACTTCACGCTCGCCTCGGGGGGCTCCGCCTCGGTCCAGTTCACCGCCTCGCCGCTGCCGATGAGCGCGATCGCCCAGGTCGCGCCCGGCGGCGAGCGCGGCCCCGTCGCCCTGCCCGGCGGCGCGCTCCGCGTCACCGCGTTCTACGAGATGAACGGCCAGTGGATCCCGATCGACGTGGATCTCAACGAGGACACCACCAGCCGCGCGCGCTTCCGCTGCTCGGCGTACGTGGGCAGCACGATCACGCCGACCGGCGGCGGTGGATCGACGAAGCTCGAGGCGTTCGTCACGGTCGACAAGCAGTGAGCGCATCGAAGCGCGCGTGAGAACGCTCGTCCGGCACAGGCTGGCCCAGGACCCCGGCATGCGGACTGCTATCTGCGGCGCCATGCGCTCGCTCCGCTCGCTCGCCTTGCTCGTTCCTCTCCTGCTCGCCGGCTGTCCGGACTCTCACGGTCGTGACGACGCCGGACCGCATGGCGACGGCGGGCCCTGCAGCGGCAGCTCGGGCCTCATCTGCGTGGCGAGCTGCGGCGGTGACGCGGGCCTGCCGCCCATCTGCTCGGGCGGCGCGTGGGTGTGCCCGCCTGGCACCGTCGACATCCACAGCTGTCCCCCGACGTGCTGGGGCCCGCCACCGCCCGGATGCACGTGCCGCGGCACCGAGTGGGTGTGCCCGCCGCGCGAGTGCCCCGCCGACATCAACCCGTGGGATCCCGATCACCCCGGCAACGCGTGCACGACCGAAGGAGCGACGTGCCGCAACGGTGGGGATAGCCCCTGCGGCGGCTTCATGTCGTGCACCTGTGAAGGAGGCCGCTGGACCTGCTTGGTCGCGGAGCCCGATCCGGTGTGCTGGTGCGGGCGCGAGCCGAGCGAAGGCGACGCATGCAGCGAGGAGGGCGCGGTGTGCGGTGAGTGCTGTCCCGCGCCGGGCGGATGGGCCGCAATGGCGTGCCACGACGGCGCGTGGACCACGGCGACGTGTCCGGAGATCGTGTGCCCCGTGGACGTGTCGTGCCCCGTGGAGACGAGCACGCTGCTCGGCCGCAGCTGCAGCGTCGACGGCGCCGCGTGCGGCGATCCGTGCTGCAGCAACGCGGTCCGCTGCGAGGGCGGAACCTGGGTCCACGGGCCCGACGCCGACTGCATCACGTGCAACTCGCATGAGTGCGGAGGCGGGCTCTGCAACGAGCACCAGTACTGCAACGCGTTCTGTGGCCCCGCGGACGGGATCGACTACGATTGCCAGCCGCTGCCGGATGGATGCAGCGACTGCAGCTGCCTCGATCTCCCGCCGAGCCACACCTGCAGCATGATCGATGGTCACCCGCACGTGCGCGAGCTCGGGTTCTGCGGCTGACTCACACGCGGGATGGGATGGCCATGCGACTGAACGCTCTCTTCACTCTCGGCGCGCTCCTGCTCTTCGGCTGCGCCAACACCTACCCCTGCGGCGACGTCGAGTGCGGCGATGGCCAGTACTGCGACTCCGCCTGCGGCCCGACCGGAGGCACCGTCACCTCCTGCGGAGATCTGCCGAGCGGGTGCGCCGACTGCAGCTGCCTCGTCCTCACCGCGACCCAGAGCTGCACCATGATCGACGGGCACCCCGTGGTGACCACGTCGGGCTGCATCTGACGCAGCGCCCGATCAGAGGTGCCCTGCGATGAGCAGGCCGGTGCCTCCGAAGAAGAGCGCGAGCATGCCGAGCATCGTGATGAGATCGAGGCGTCGCGCGCGCTCGGTCTCGCCGCGATCGTAGATGCGCACCGAGATCACCGACTCGGCGAGCGACAAGAAGATCACCGCGTAGCTGAGGTTGTAGACGTGATCGAGCAACACCAGGTAGCCGTTCGCCGGTAGATCGCCGGCGGCGGTGAGCTGCAGCGCGACCGCGCTGATCAGGCTCGTGATCCCCAGGCCCAGGCGGCCCTCGAAGTACTTCGACTCGATCAGGAACATCACCATCGTGATCAGCATGACGATCGCGATGGGCAGCAGCGTCGTGGCCGCGTAGCCCAGCACGGGGCGCGAGACCCGGACCGCGTAGCGAAAGCGCGAGTAGCGGTCGGCGCCAGGCGCGCGGCGGGTGTCGCCGAAGTTGGTGGGGTAGTCCTGCTCGATCACCTCGGCGGTGACGTCCTGGATGTCCCAGCCGGGGATCGTGAGGCCCGGGTGCAGCGCGAGCGTTCCGTCGTCGACGACGTAGGTCATGTCGTCGACCACCATGTCGGTGTCCTCGAGCATGATGACGAGCTCTTGGGAGTCGAAGGGATACGCGCGGATGTCGAACGCGTGGCCGAAGCGCCCTTGGTAGTGGAAGACCTGGTAGCGCCAGCCGTCGCCGAGATCCTCGATCGCGGGCTCGCCGTCGTCGTCGGTGTAGACGACGATCTCCATCAGATCCCAGCCACCGACGAGGTTCATGAACTCGAACGTCGAGCTGGGATCGATGTCGTCTCCTTGCCAGCGGAACCAGAGGTAGAAGTCGACGAGGTACGAGTTGGTGGAGAGGTCGAGCTCGGGGACGTGGAAGACGTACATGCCCACGTACACCGGACGCGGCGAGGGAAACGCTGCTTCGGCCTCCGCTTCCGTGTCGGCCTCCGCTTCCGTGTCGGCCTCCGCTTCCGCTTCCGTGTCCGGCTCCACTTCCGCGTCCGCTTCCGTCTCGTCCTGCGCGTGCGCGCTCATCCACGCGCCGAAGAGCGCGCCGAGCAGCGCCGGAGCGATCACGTAGCGCGCGAGCGAGCGACCCACCGCGCGACGCTCGCACGGGCCCCGCGTCGCGCACAAGCGCCGCGAGCGCCGGGAAGGTGGCGGCTCGCGCCGAGCGTCGCATAGTCGCTCCCTCCCGTGGCTACCGCCCGCACCTCTCGCCCCGACGGCTCGCGCCGCACCAGCACCCGCAGCACCAGCAGGCTGACGGGCGGGCGCCGCAAGAAGGGCACCTCGATCACCCGGTGGCTGGTGCGCATCGGCGTGGGCATCGTGGTCGTCGGCCTGCTGCTCGCGGCCGCGTTCGGCGGCGTGGTCACCTACTACAGCCGGGACCTGCCCGACGTGGCCGCGCTCCGCACGCTGCGCGAGCCGGAGACGACGCGCATCCTCGATCGCGACGGGGAGCTGCTCGGCGAGCTCTTCGACGAGCGTCGCACCGTCGTCCCGCTCGAGCGCATCCCGCGCGTGCTGGTGCTCTCCGTGCTCGCGGCGGAAGACGCCGACTTCTACCGACACGAGGGCTTCGACACCTGGGGCCTCGCGCGCGCGATCGGCCGCGGGATCCTCAGCGGCGGCGACTTCCGAGGCACGTCCACGATCACCCAGCAGGTGGTGAAGAACCTCCTGCTCACGAGCGAGCGATCCGTCGAGCGCAAGATCCGCGAGCTCATCCTCGCCCGCGAGCTCGAGTCCGAGTTCAGCAAGGACGAGATCCTCGGGCTCTACCTCAACCACATCAACTTCGGCCACGGCCGCTACGGCGTGGCCGAGGCCGCGCGCTTCTACTTCGACTGCGACGTCGAGGACCTCACGCTCGCGCAGGCGTCGCTGCTCGCGGGCATCCCGCAGTCGCCGACGCACCTGTCGCCTCGCAACCACCCCGAGGCCGCGCGTCGGCGCCAGCGCTACGTCCTCGATCAGCTCGAAGACAAGCGCGACGAGTACTGGCCGGATCTCTCGCTCGAGGACATCCGCGCCGCGCGCGAGGCGCCCGTCGAGCTCGCGCCGTGGCCCGAGGCGAACATGGCCGCGCCCGAGGTGGTCAACATCGCGCGCAGCCTGCTGAGTGAGCTCGTCGGTGAAGCAGAGGCGCGCCGCGGCGGCTACGTCGTGCACACCAGCATCGACGCGGAGCTGCAGCGCGCGACCCGCGCGGCGCTACGCGAGGGCCTCGAGGCCTACGACGGGCGGCACGACGTGCGCGCGCCGATCCGGAGGCCACGACCGCGGCACGCAGGCGACCGACCGCCGCGCCTGCCCACCGTCGAAGAGCTCCGCGTCGGCGGCACCTACGACGCGGTCGTGGTGGGACGTGACGACGCGACCGGGCTGATCACGCTCGATCTGTCGGGGCACGAGGCGACGGCGTCGCTCACGGAGCTCACCCGCTACAACCCCGAGGGTCTCACCGCGAGTCGCTTCATCGAGGACGGCGCGCGCATCCGCGCCTCGGTGCTGTCGCTGCCGACGTCGGGCGAGGAAGAGTCGCGGGTGCGCGCGCGCCTCGAGCTCGGGCCCGAGGGCTCGGCGGTGGTGCTCGATCCGCGCACCCGCGAGGTGCTCGCGCTGGTGGGCGGCTACGAGAGCTCGGCCGGCTTCAACCGCGCGCTCGACGCGCTGAGGCAACCCGGCTCGACCTTCAAGCCGATCGTGTACTCGTTCGGGATCCACTCGCGGGCGCTCACGCCGGCGACGCTCTTGATCGACGCACCCGGCGTCTACGACGCGTGGCAGCCGCACAACTACGAGACCTGGGAGTTCCACGGCGAGATGCGCCTGCGCGACGCGCTCGCCGCGTCGGTGAACCAGATCGCGGTGCGCGCGATCGAGCAGCTCGGACCGCAGCCGGTCGCCGACTTCGCGCGCGAGCTCGGGATCACCAGCCCGCTCGATCCGTCGCTCGCGCTCGCGCTCGGCGCGAGCGAGGTGCGGCCCGTCGAGCTCGCGAACGCGTACGCGACGTTCGCTGCCGGAGGGCGCTTCGAGACCTACCGGATCATCACCCGCATCGAGCGGCGCGACGGCATCGAGGTGCTCTTGCCGGATCGCGAGCCCGCGCGCGACGTGATGACGCCGGCCGAGGCCTACGTGACCACCAGCCTGCTCCGCAGCGTGGTCGAGTCGCCGACGGGCACCGCGCGGTCGGCGCGATCGCTGCGACGCGCGGTCGCCGGCAAGACCGGCACCAGCAACGACGCGTGCGACGTCTGGTTCGCGGGCTACAGCGCGGATGTGGTGTCGGTGGTGTGGGTCGGCTTCGACGATCACCGGCCGCTCGGTCGCCGCGAGAGCGGAGGCCGCACCGCGCTGCCGATCTGGACCACCATCATGGGCGCCGCGCACGAGGGGCGCGCGCCGAGCGACTTCGCCATCCCGAGCGGCGTGGTGACGGTGCGGATCGATCCGGCGAGTGGCCTGTTGGCGTACGACGGTCAGGAGGACGCGATCGACGAGGTCTTCGTCGAGGGCACCGAGCCCACGGAGGCGGCCCGCGAGCGCGGCGTGCTCGGGACCCCCGAGTTCTTGATGCACCAGTTCGACGAGCCCGAAGAGGAAGAAGAAGAGGAGGGCGAGGCGGTCGAGGCGCCGAGCGAGGGCGCACCGAGCGAGGCGAGCCCTTGAGTGACGCGAGTCGGAGCGACGTCGGCACACCGGACGTGCGCCGCGCGAGCAGCGCATCGATGTTCACCCGACCGCTCCTGAGGATGGTGATCACGTGGGCCGTGGCGCTCGGCGTCTACCTCGGCGTGGGACGCCTCGAGGCGATGGACGTCGCGCGCAGCCTGCCGCGCGAGGACACCACGCTGGAGGCCCGCGCCGATCAGCTCGCCGCGCAGGTCACGCGCGTGGTCTCGCGGGTGCGCGACGGAGAGCGGGCGCGCATCGCGCTCTTGTGCGAGTCGCTCGCCGCCGACGTGGATCTGCCGGTGAGCCGCCGCGCGCTCGTCGCAGTGCGACAGAGCGAGCTGCGCAACCTCAGCGTGCTGCGGCGCGACGCGGCGGGCGCATCCAGCGTGGCCTACGCCTACCGCGCCGAGGGCGTGCCGCGGGGGATCGACACGGCGATCGCCTTTCGCGACGTCGAAGACGACGCGCCGTCCGCCGCGCCGCCAGGAAGGA
>CAYZQM010000085.1:0-2216 GCA_964480175.1 uncultured Sandaracinaceae bacterium | reverse complement strand
GAAGGACGAGCGGGATCGACGATGGCCTCGCCGGCGAGCTCCACAGCCCCGAGGGGCTCGGCATGTCGCGCCTCGGCTGCCGCGCCTCGAGCCCCGCGGGCATCGACTACTTGGTGGTGGCCGACCTCGACGTCTTGGCGCTCAGCGCGACGGCGATCCCCGACTCGCTCGGCGAGGTGGTGATGGAGACGGAGGCCTCGCGCGCGCCGGGGGCGCGGCGCTGGCTCGGCCCCGGACGCGGCGATGCGCCCAGGCCCGCGCTGCGGGTGCGCGAGACCGTGCGGACGCTGCACCGCACGTTCGCGTGGGCGCCGGTCGTGAGCGCGCTCCTCTGCGCGCTCGCGGTCTTCGTCGCGCTGCGACCACGCAAGGCGAGCGTCGGGCTCGACACGCTCGAGGCCGCGGCCGAGCGGATCGGCCGAGGCGACTACGAGGTGACGCTGTCGCCCGAGGGCGGCGCGGCGGATGGGACGTACACCGCGTTCAACCGCATGACGCGGGACCTCAGAGACGCGCGGGCGCGGCTGGTGCGCGCCGAGCGGGTGGCCGCCTGGCGCGACGTCGCGCGCCGCATCGCGCACGAGATCAAGAACCCGCTCACCCCGATCCGGATGGCGATCGAGACGCTGCGCAAGGCCAAGCAGCGTCAGCATCCGGAGCTGGACGACATCTTCGAGGAGTCGACCGCCGCCGTGCTCGAAGAGGTCGCGCGGATGGAGCGCATCGTCACCGAGTTCAGCCGCTTCGCGCGGATGCCGCGGCCCACCGCGGTGTCGCTGGAGGTGCCGAAGATCGCCGAGCACGTGGTGCAGGTGCACGCGCTGCCGGCGGAGGTGAGCCACGCAGAGGGCGAGCGCGCGCCCGACGTGCGGCTCGAGGTGGAGCGCGGGGTGGGTGCGGTGCGCGCGGACCGCGAGCAGCTGATGCAGGTCCTCACGAACTTGGTGCAGAACGCGATCGACGCGGCGCAGAGCAAGCGGCCCGATCATCCCCAGGTGCTGGTGCGGGTCCTTCCCGGCGACGACGGCGCGGTGCGCGTCGAGGTCCACGACAACGGCCCGGGCATCCACCGAGACGAGGCCGCCCAGGTGCTCGAGCCCTACTACACGACCAAGGAGAAGGGCACGGGTCTGGGCTTGGCGATCGTCGATCGCATCGTCGCGGATCACGCAGGTCACCTGATCATCGGCGACTCGGAGACGCTGGGAGGTGCTTGCGTGAGCGTGATCCTGCGGCGCGAGGGACCGCCCGAAGAGGCGAGCTCGAGTAGACCGAGTCAGCCGTAGCGAAGACGACCGGACCCGGACCCGGACCCGGAACCGGAACCGGACCCGGACCCGGAGCCGGAGCCGGGACCGGAGTCCGAGTCCGAGTCCGACGCGACGCGAGCTGATCTCCGCGAGCGCCGGGCCCGCGCCCGTGCCCGCTCTGGATCCGCCGCCGAGACCGCTCATGCAGGTCTCCGATCGGCGGCTGCAGGTCCGTACCTCCGGCAACCAGAAGAGGCGCGCAGGTGCGTGGCTCGCGGAGGGCGACCACGAGGGTCGCCCCTACGCGCTGTCGCGAGACGTGGTAGGGGCACCCCTCGTGGGTGCCCTCTGGTCGTCGCGCCCTACAGCCCGCGCGCGCTCGGTGATTCCCAGCGTGCCGGGTGCTTCGCACCCGAGCGGTTCGGGCTTGCAGAGCAAGGAGAGTCTGAGATGGCGTTGCGAATCTATGGTGAGGTGATTGCGTTGGGGCGGCGGATGCGGCCTGTCATCGAGCGCATCGGCAAGAGCGACAGCGACGCGGCCAAGCAGTGCCGTCGCGCGCTGATGAGCATCGCGTTGAACACGGCCGAGGGGTCGATGCAGCGCGGGGGGCATCACCGCATGCGCATGCAGACCGCGATGGGGAGCGCGGATGAAGTGCGGGCCTGCCTCGAGATGAGCGCGGCGCTCGGCTACATCGACGACGAAGTCGAGCTCGTCGACGCGTTCGACAAGGTCGCACGCACGCTGTTCAAGGTGATGCGGTAGCGAGGACGGTGGCCGGCGGCGAAGGTCGCCGGCCACCGCGACCGATGCCGTGACCGTGACCGTGGCCGGTCCCGCGACCGAGACCGCTCCCGTGGCCGTGACCCTCGCGACCGGTCCGGTGACCGACCCCGCATCCCGCATCCCGCATCTCGCATCTCGCATCTCGCATCTCGCATCTCGCATCTCGCATCTCGCATC
>CAYZQM010000084.1:21330-23906 GCA_964480175.1 uncultured Sandaracinaceae bacterium | reverse complement strand
CCGTCGACGACGTAGAGCTGCTTGCGGGTGTTGAGGTAGTCGACCGCGCGCTCGCGGTTGACCATGAAGATGTGCTCGTCGAGCTTGATGTTGACGTCGCCCCACCAGACGTGATCACGCGAGCGCGGCTCGTCGACGATACGCTTGTCCTTCGGGCTCCGGCCGGTCTTCTCGCCCGAGTACGCGATGAGCGCGCCGGTCGAGCTGATCGCGCTGCCCGCCTCGTTCCGTAGCGCTGCCTCGTAGAGCTCCGCCGGCGGGGCGTTGCGGATGACGCGCTGGACGTGGATGTCGTACTTCTCGAGCGAGAACGCGGTGGGCATGGGCGCTGAACCTCGGAGGTGGGTCGGCGGAGGGCATCCGCCGTTTCAGAAGGGCCGCTAAGGTACTCCGTCCGCCACCTGCGGCGCCACCGACGATTCGAGGAACGTCACAGTCGCGCGGCGCGCGCGCGCCTCGATCCGCACTGGCGCACCGAGGTGCACTTCGAGGTTGTCGGGCACGTGGCCCGCGGGCAGGCCCGCCGCGACCGGGACCCGATCACCGAGCCGCTCGCGCAAGACCTCGAGCACCTGCGCTTCGTCCCGGTGGGTGAACGCCCCGAGCACCACCCCGACGATCCCGTCCAGCGCCCCCGCGCTCGCGAGCGACGTCAGCATGCGATCGACCCGATACGGCGCCTCGTTCACGTCCTCGAGGAACAAGATCGCTCCTCGCAACGGCGGGAAGTAGGGCGTGCCCAACAGCGCGGCGAGCACGGACAGGTTGCCTCCGAGCAGCGGCCCCTCGGCCACGCCTTCGCCCCAGCCAGTCAGCGGATCGATCGAAGGCGGCGCGCCCTCGACGGACGCCATCCAACGCTCGACCAAGCGCTCCTCGCCGCGCCCGAGCGTCGCGACCATCGGGCCGTGCAGGGAGCGCACGCCCGCGATCGCCCAGAGCGCGTGCAGCGCGGTCACGTCGCTGAAGCCGACGAGGAGCTTGCGCGCTTTCGCAATCGACGCGATCGGGATGCGGTGAAGGATGCGGGTCGCGCCGTAGCCGCCGCGCGCCGCGACGATCGCATCGACCGTCTCGTCCTCGAGCGCCTCCAGCAGCTCGTCCGCGCGGCGCTCGTCGCTGCCCGCCAAGTAGCCCTGCTTGGTATCGATGTCTGCGCGATGGGTCACGCGGTAGCGCGTACGCAGTCGCTCCACGCCGCGCTCGAAGCCTCGTTGGTCGAAGGGCCCCGAGGGCGCGATCACCCGGAGGTGGCTCCCAGGACGGAGCGCGGCCGCGGGGCGCAGCGTCGCGGCTTGCTCCGCATCGAGAGTCGAGGAAGAAGGCGGCGCGCGCAGTGGACGATCTCCTCACCTCGTGGATCAGCGACATCCGGCTCTGGCTCGAGGCCCACGAGGGTCCGCTCGCATACCTCGTTCTCGCGCTCTCGGCGATGCTCGAGTACGTCGTGCCCCCGCTGCCCGGCGACACGATCGCGCTCTTCGGCGTCTCGTTGGCGACGACGGCGGGCTGGAGCCCGTGGCTGATCTACTTGGCGCTGAACGCTGGGGCGATCGCGGGCGGGCAGTCGGCGTACTACGCCGGTCGCTTCTTCGGACCTCGTCACCGGCGCCCGGCGTTCCTCCGCGGCGCGCGCGCGGACGCCGAGCTCGAGCGGGTGAGCGAGCTCTTTCGCAAGCACGGCGCGATCGCGCTGGCCGCCAACCGCTTCGTGCCGGCGTTTCGATCGGTCTTCTTCGTCGGCGCGGGGATCGCGGGGCTCCCCGCGATCGCGGTCCTTCTGTGGGGCACCCTCTCGGCGCTGCTCTGGAACGCGCTGCTCGTCGGTCTCGGCTACGCGCTGGGCGCGACGTTCACCGCGCTCGAGCAGGGCATGCGGATCTACGCGGGCGTCGCGGCGATCGTGCTGGTGGTCGGGGTGGTCGTCTGGATGTGGCGACGACGAAAGCCGGCCCCCTGAAAGACGAAGCGGCCGAGAGCCGATCGCACGATCGACTCCCGGCCGCGGTGGGCGTGACGCCCGTGAGGATCAGCAGTGACGGCCCGCGCCGACCGGATCGTACGGATCGCGGTCGCTGCAGCGGCGGCGACCACGGCCGCAGCCGGCGGGATCGCGCGGGTCACTGTCGGACACGCCGCTGCAGCCGCTGCGGCCGCAGTGTCGGCCGTTGCCGCCCGGGTCATACGGATCGCTGTCGGAGCAGCCGGAGCGCCCGCAGTGTCGGCCGCGGCCACCGGGATCGTAGGGGTCGCTGTCGGAGCACTGCGCCTCTGCGGTCTCGGGGATCGCCGCCGCCACGGCGACTGCGCCAACGGCACCCAACCCGATCATGGCGATGGTCGATCGGCGGTTGACCTTCCGATCGGTGACGATGTCGTCCATCGCCAGGGTCTTCTTTTCCTTCATGGGTTCCTCGGTGAGAGAGATTGAGAGAGAGAGGAGAAAGGCGAAAGCCCCTGCTCGTGGGCCGCATCGAGGATGCGAGCACACGGGCAAGGGCTCTCGGACTTCGTCAGTACGAAGGCATCAGCAGTGACGACCCGCGCCGCCCGGATCGTGGGGGTCGCGATCGCTG
>CAYZQM010000084.1:0-21320 GCA_964480175.1 uncultured Sandaracinaceae bacterium | reverse complement strand
GGAACACCGGCACCCCGGCCTGCGCGAACCGTGCGGCGGCCGCAGCCAGCGGGATCGTACGGATCGCTGTCCGAGATACCGCGGCAGCCACAGTGGCGGCCACGACCACCCGGATCGTACGGGTCGCTGTCCGAGCACTGCGCTTCCGCGGTGCTCGGGGTTGCCGCCACGCCGACCGCCGCGACGGCGGCGCCGACCGCGCCCGCGCCGATGAGGCCCATCGTCGACCGGCGGCCGAGCTTCCGCTCGGTGACGATCTCGTTCATGTCGAGGGTCTTCTTGTCTGCCATGTAGTGTCTTCCTCCGAGCAAGGGGCGCGTCCGTCGCCGGTCCGAGCCTGGCCAATCAGTACGGGGCTCGATCTCGACCCTCCCCCGAGAACCACTCTCGGGGATTGGGCTTCGCTCGGGTCCCGCACCCGAGCACTCCCGCGAGCGGGAGGCGCGTAGCTTCATCAGTCGTTCGTTCGATTCCCATGACCGCCTCGGCTTCAATCGCCGAAGCGCGGCACGGGACGAACAGTACCCGCGGCCCATTCACGGCCGCGAACAAATTATTTCATCGAATCAATGGGTTACGAGTGAGAGTCGTTCTCTGTTCTCGTGACTGTGGATGGCAGTCGAGCCGGCCGCGGAAAGGCTTGAAGAAATCCTCACGCTCGCTGAAGCGACGTGCGCGGAGGCACGTCGACGGGCGCGCTGACGTAGTAGCGTCTGCTCGCGATCGCATCGCGCTCAGCGCGCGCCCGACCGCGCCGGAGGACCATGGCCGAGAGTACGTACACGTTCGAGAAGCTGATCGCCCCCACCTCACCCGCGACGTTCTTCGCGGAGTACTGGGAGAAGAAGCCGCTGCTGATCCGGCGCGAGGATCCTTCCTACTACAGCGAGCTGCTGTCGCTGCGCTCGCTCGATCGCGTGCTGACGACGCAGACCCTCAACCGCGACATGTGCTTCATCGCGAACGCGACCGAGTCGGTCTCGCCCGACGACTTCACCTTCCCCGACGGCGTCGTCGACACCGCGCGGCTCTTCCAGAAGTTCGCCGACGGCGGGACCATCGTCTTCAACCAGCTCCAAGCGTTCGTGCCCCACTTGATGGAGCTGTGCCGCTCGCTCGAGCGCGAGCTGTCGACGCGCTTTCAGACGAACATCTACATGACGCCGAGCAAGGCGCAG
The DNA here is from genome assembly GCA_964480175.1 of uncultured Sandaracinaceae bacterium. Taxonomy (GTDB): domain Bacteria; phylum Myxococcota_A; class Polyangia; order Polyangiales; family Sandaracinaceae; genus CAYZQM01. The sequence continues at coordinate 20,142 of CAYZQM010000084.1, read as the reverse complement.
GGCTTTCCCACCCACTACGACAGCCACGACGTCTTCATCCTGCAGGTGCATGGGGTGAAGCACTGGGTGCTCTACAACACGCCGATCGAGCTGCCCTTCCGCGGCCAGCCTTTTCAGCGCGACGTGACCCCCAAGGGCGAACCCACGATGGAGTTCGACATGCGCCCGGGCGACGTCCTCTACATGCCGCGCGGCGTGATGCACGACGCGCAGACGCGCGAGGGCGAGACGCTGCACATCACCGTCGGCGCGCTGCAGACCACGTGGACCGAGCTCTTGCTCGAGGCGGTCGCGAAGCTCGCGGCGGGGGACGTCGACTTCCGGCGCTCGCTGCCCCCGGGCTACGCGAGCTCGAGCTACGACCGAACGCAGGCGAAGGCGATGTTCGCGTCGCTCCTGAAGCGCGTGGTCGAGCAGGCGGACTTCGACGCGGCGATGGATCACTTCGCCGATGATCTCGTGTCGAGCCGCACCGCGCTGATCGAAGGCCAGATGGAGCAGATGCTCCGGCTGGGCGACATCACCGTCGAGCACCGCGCGGGCGCGCGTCCGAACCTCATCTACCGGCACAGCCAGGAGAACGGTCAGCTCGTCGTGTCCTGCTACGGCGCCGAGATCCGGCTCCCCGATCACGCGACCGAGCCGACGCGCTACGCGCTCGACACCGCGAACTTCAAGATCGCGGACCTGCCCGGCGACCTCGACGACGCGGGCAAGGTGGTGCTGATCAAGCGCTTGGTGCGCGAGGGCCTGGTCCGCATCCAGTACTGACGGCTGCTGCGCGCGTCTCGAAGACGCCGCGCACGAAACGAAGAGGGCCTGCTCGATCGCTCGAGCAGGCCCTTTTCATGTGCGTGCGTGGCTCAGGGCACGTTCGCGGCGCCCGGCGTGGGCGTCGAGGTGAACGCCCAGTCGAGCGAGCTGTTGTTGGTGTCGGTGCCGTTGGGCAGGCGGCAGAGCGAGCCCGGCGCGTCGTTCAGGTCCGCCACGCCGGTCGCCAGCGCGGTCATCTCGACGAGGTTGAACATGCCGCTGAGGCCGTCGAGGGTCGCCGCGGTGATCGGTCCCTCGTACGAGAGCGCGTCGATCACCTCGGAGGTGGCGTGCCGCACGAGGATCACGCCGTCGGGCGAACCGTTCTGCAGGATGTTGTCCGGCAGCGCGATGCGCGCCGTGCCGGAAGGCACGACCACCGCGGCGTTTGCGATCACGAGGTAGGCGCCGGCCGCCAGGCTGCCGGTCAGAGCGATCTCGCGATACGACATCAGGCTCGTCGAGCTCCCGTTCACGAGGAAGAGCGAGAGGCCATCGAGGGTCACGGTGCCGCCGGCGCCGTTGTAGATCTCGATGAACTCACCCGCGTCGGTGCCCGGCTGGTCGTAGTCGACCTCGTTGATCACCAAGCCCGCCGTCCCGACGGTGGCGGTGATGGTCGCGCTGGCCATCGACGCGCCGAGCGTCGCCGTGAGCGTGGCGCTCTCGGCGATGTCTTCGACGGCGAAGGTCGCCGAGATCAGATCGGCGCCGATCGTCACCGTCGCCGGGACGGTGCCCGCCAGCGCAGGCGTGAGCGCCAAGTCGACGATCACGCCGCCCGCGGGCGCCGGGATGTCGAGGTCGACGCGGAACAGGTGATCGCCGCCGATGGCGACGACGGTGCTCCCGGGCGAGATCGCGACGACCTGAGGCACCTCGGTCGCGGCGACCACGCGCACGTCGGCGGTGGCCACCTCGGTCATGAGCGTCGCGGTGAGCGTCGCGGTGCCGGCGCTCACGCCGTTCAGGAGCACGGGCGCGCTGACCGTCCCGGCCGGGATCGTCACGCCGCCGCCGACGACGGTGACCGCCGGATCGGACGAGGTGATCGCGATGGTGGTGGGGGTCGCCTGCGGGGCCGCGAGGGTGACCGTGAGCGGCACCGGGATGGTGGGCGCGGCGGTGTCGCCCTCGCGAATGAAGCTGCCCGTGGGACCGAAGGTCATGAGCGAGCCGATGGCGTCCGCCGCCGAGCGCACCAGGAGCTTGCTGTTGGAGTTGCGGAACGCGAGCACGCCGCTCACCGACAGAAAGCGCGCGCCGACGGTCGGCGCGGGCGCGAGCGCGAAGAGCGCGTCGTCCACGATGAGCGAGCCGTCGAGCGTGAACTCACCGAAGCCGGTGTCGACGGCGGTGACCTCGACGTCTTGCACGGTGACCAGCACGGCCTCGAGCTCCGCGGCGCGGGCGCCGCCGGTCGCGACCTGCGCCGGCGTGACCACGATGGGCGCGGGCGGCGCCTCGACCGACGCCGAGGTGACGGTGACCGTCACCGTGGTGAGCTGGGTCTGTCCGAAGAAGTCCTGGATGGTGCCGGTCACGTCCACACGGTTGCCCACGGCGGCCGTCGGGACGGTGCCGCCCGTGTAGACGAACACGCCCGAGTCCTCGGGCCCGGCGTAGCCGGTGTCGGTCTCCTTCACCTGGATGAAGAAGCCGTTGTTCGTCCCGGAGAGCAGGACGCCCGTGACGATCGCGCCGCTCACCGCGACGCGCTGGTCGAGCGCGTACGTGCCGTCGTTGACCTGGTAGATGGTCGCGGGGCACGCGGCCATCCCGGGGTTGGCCGCCATCGGGCAGGCGTCGCACGCGTCGCCGTGATCGTCGCCATCCGCGTCGGCCTGATCGACGTTGGAGATGGCAGGGCAGTTGTCGTCCGCGTTGGCCACGCCGTCGCCATCGGTGTCGTTCGGGTCGGGCGGAGCGCACGCGGCGGTGACGTCGAAGGGACACGGATCACAGGCATCGCCGAGCCCATCGAGATCGAAGTCGGGCTGCTCACCGCCGTCCATCGGGCGGATGGGATCGAAGACGTCGGGGCAGAGGTCCTCGCCGTTCGCGATGCCGTCGCCGTCGTTGTCGGCCGCGCTGAGCATGCCGTCGTACGCGTTCGAGCCCGCGACGATCGGCGAGGGCAGGCCGCTGATCACCGTGCGCGACGGACGGCAGGTCGGCTCGTTGTCCGGCACCGGGTCGCAGTCGAAGAGGGGATAGGCGGAGCTGTTCGCCGAGCTGAGCGCGGCGAGCGACATGCCGGTCTCTGCGCTGGCGCAGACCAAGCGATCGTTGGTGCAGACGGTGAGCGCTTCGCAGCTCGCGCCGCCGGGGAGGGCGGAGACGAGCGCGTCGTCGCCGTAGAGCGGACGCCCGCTGCGCAGCACCAGGAGCACGTCGGTCGGCTCGGCGTCGATCACGGCGCGGTGATCGAGGTGCACCCGCGCATCGAAGATCGCCAGGTCGGCGACGAGGCCCTCGGCGATGCGGCCGATCACGTCGTCGGTCGCGGTCGCGAGCGCGCCGTTGTAGGTGGCCATGAGCCAGAGCGCCTGATCGTTGAAGTAGCCGTCGAAGTAGTCGGTGTTGAGGTCGTCGGCGCAGGAGAGCTCGCGCAACAGATTCATCGAGCCCGAGTAGATCCAGTCGGTGCCGATCGCGATCGGCACGCCGAGGCGGTGGTACTCGGGGGCGCGCGCGGTGTCGCCGTAGAGGGTGATGTTGCTGCGCGGCGACCAGATGAGCATCGAGCCGCCCTCGCGCACCGAGTAGATGTCGCGCACCGTCAGGCCGACGCCGTGGATGAGCGCGGTCTGCGGCTCGATCAGATCCGTGCGACCGCCGGGCGAGACGCAGAGGAACTCGTTGCGCGCCTCGAGATCGATGCCCTCCGAGAGGTGCGGGGTGTACGCCTCGAAGCCGGCGATCTCGGCGGTGGTGTCGATCGATCCGTAGCCGCAGCCGCTTCGCAGCAGCGTGCCGCCGCTGTCGGCGAGCGGGAACGTCTGGTACTCGACCTCGGCTTGGCCCAGGCCCTCCATGCGGGTGCCGTCGAGGTTGCGGAGGAAGCCCATCGCGGAGCCCGAGCCGTTGATCGAGGTCGCGCCGCCCATGACCATGCGGAGCTCGGCCCACATGATCCGCGCCGCCGACGCGCTGCCGGGCGCGTTGATCTCGGTGTGACCGCGCAGACCGCGGCGCCAGTCGTGGCGGTGCTCGTAGCGCTCGCCGGTGTTGGTGTAGGGCTGGCCCTGGAACGTGAGGTGCTCGTGCGCGTTGATGAGGCCGGGCGAGATCACGCCGTCGGGGCACACGATGGTGGTCGCGCCGCTCGCGCCCGCGGAGCAGTCGCAGCCCACGCACGCGATGTGGCCGGTGTCGTCGATCAGCACCTGACCGCCCTCGAAGACCTCGCCGGGCGTGAGCACGTCGGCGGTCACCAGGATCGCTGCGCCGCCTGCGGTGGCTTCGCACGCCGCGCTCGGGCGCGAGGGGAGGCTCGCGCCCGGGCAGGTGGTGAAGATCGGCTCGTCGGGGATCACGATCACGCCGCCGTCGGGCGTCCCGCCGTCGGGCACGCCGCCATCGGGCACGCCGCCATCGGGCACTGCGCCGTCGGGCAGCGGTACGTCGGCGCCCATCGTGTCGGCGACGCCAGCGTCGGTGCCTGCGTCCATGTCGTCGGGACCGGGGCAGCCGGCCAGGGCCAAGGCCAGCGGCAGCGCGAAGAGCGCGAGGCGATGGGGGAGTGCGCGAGCGAACATGGAGACCTCAGAGAGACGGAGAGATGAAGTGAGAAGCGTCGGGGCCCATCTTCGACCCATGGGGCGTCGGTGCAAGAGAAAGATCGGGGCCTTTACGTGACGGCCCCCGTACCCAATCCTTGCGCGCATGGGCCTCCTCCTCACCTGGATCATCCTCACGCTAGGTCTCTTCGTCGCCAGCAAGCTGCTCGACGGCATGAAGATCAAGGGCGGCATCGGATCGCACCTCGTGGTCTCGGCCCTCTTCGGGCTCCTGAACCTCGTGCTCGGAGGCTTCCTCTTCCACGCGATCGGGATCGGGACCTTGGGTCTGGGCTACCTCCTCGGCTTCATCACCCGTCTGCTGGTGACCGCGCTGATGCTGGTGCTGGTCGACAAGCTGAGCGATCGCTTGACGATCAAGTCGTACGGAACCGCGGTGCTCGCGTCGCTGATCGTGTCGATCGTGGGCACGCTCGCGGAGTGGGCCCTGGCCGACGTCTGATCGCATCGGGCCGACCACCGCGGCGCGCGGAAGCAGCGACGGAAGCGGAAGCGGCGACGGGAGCGGACACGGACACGGCGACGGCCGCGGAAGCGGAAGCGGCGACGGCCGCGGATGCGGACACGGACATGGCGACGGCCGCGGAAGCGGCGACGGAAGCAGTGGAACGCTGGTCGTTGCAATCCCACCGGGGCTCGGGCACGCTCCGGCTCGTGCTGATTCACCCGCCTGCCCGACTTTGGTGGCGCCTCTCGTAGGAGAGGGCCGAGAACGCAGCGCACGCAGCGAATCCCATGGGCCCATCTCCGAAGCGACGGAGGTGGGCTCGATCGTTTGCCGCCCTCTCCCGAGCCCGGACGCGAAGGAGACAGACAGTGGACGAGCGACACTTCGACATCACCGCGGATCTCGACACGCCTGTCTCGGCGTACCTCAAGCTCGCGCCGTTCCGGCCACGCTTTCTGCTCGAGAGCGTCGAGGGCGGCGAGCGGGTGGCGCGCTACTCGTTCCTCGGCTTCGGCGACCCGCACCAAGTGCGGCTCGATGGCGAGGGCCTCTGGGTGGGAGGCGAGCGGCGTCCCCGGCCGGACGATCGCGAGGGGCTGCTCGAGGCGCTGCGTGGCGCGCTCGCGTCCGTGCCTCACGTGCCGGGCACGTGCCCGGTGGGCGGCGGGCTGGTGGGGGTCGCGGGCTACGACCTGGTGCGCTGGCTCGAGCGTCTGCCGCCGCGCCCGAGCACGACGCCCGAGGCCCACTACCTCGCGACCCCGAGCATCTTGGTCTTCGACCACCTCACCCGGCGCGCCGCGCTGTTCCACGCGGGCACGCAGATCGAGCGCGCGCAGCTGCGCCGCGAGGTGATCCGCGCGCTCCGCGGTGCGGTGCCCCCGTCGAGCGGACGAGGACACATCGAGCTCGCGACGCCGAGTCTGAGCCGTGAGGCGTTTCTGGATCGCGTCGCGACCGTCAAGGAGCACATCCGTGCGGGCGACGTGTTCCAGCTCGTGCTCTCGGTGGCGTTCTCGGGCGCGTGCGATCTCGAGCCCTTCGAGGTGTACCGTGCGCTCCGACTGCTCAATCCCTCGCCGTATCTCTACTTCCTCGATCTGGGGGCCCGGCAGGTGATCGGCTCGTCGCCCGAGGCGCTCGTGAAGCTGACCGGCCGCCGCGCCACGTGTCGTCCCATCGCCGGCACCCGCCGGCGCGGTGAGGCGCCGGAGCGCGATCGAGCGCTCGCCGCCGAGCTCGAGGCCGACCCCAAGGAGAACGCCGAGCACGTCATGCTCGTGGACCTCGCGCGCAACGACGTCGGCCGGGTCGCCGTGCCGGGCTCGGTGTCTGTCGCGCCCTTCAAGACGATCGAGCGCTACAGCCACGTGATGCACCTGGTGAGCGGCGTGAGCGCGGAGCTGGCGCCGGGGCGCGATGCGTTCGATCTCTTCGCGGCGACGTTCCCCGCCGGCACGCTGGTGGGTGCGCCCAAGGTGCGCGCGATGGAGATCATCGACGCGCTCGAGCCTCAGCCCCGGGGGATCTACGGCGGGACCGTCGGCTACTTCGGTGCGCGTGCACCGGATGGCGGCGCGGAGAGAGGCGTCGGCGACATGGACCAGGCGATCTGCATCCGGACCGTGGTGCTCGAGTCCGGGCGCTACACGTACCAGGCGGGCGCGGGCATCGTGGACGACAGCGATCCCGCTGCCGAGCACGACGAGGTGCTGATGAAGAGCGCGGTGATGCGACGCGCGCTCGAGCTGGCCGCGGAGGGACTCTGATGCGCGCGCGCGTCCTGATGATCGACAACTACGACAGCTTCACCTTCAACCTGGTGCAGGCGTTCGCGGTGCTCGGGGCCGAGGTGATCGTCCATCGCAACGACGCCATCACCGTGGCCGAGGCGCGCGCGCTCACCCCGAGCCACGTGTGCATCTCGCCCGGACCCGGTGCGCCCTCGAGCGCTGGCGTTTCGATCGATGTGCTGAAGGCGTTCGCCGGGCAGACGCCGATCCTCGGCGTGTGCCTCGGGCACCAGGCCATCGTCGAAGCGCTCGGAGGGACGGTCGGGCGCGCTGCGCGTTGCATGCACGGCAAGGCCTCGCTCGCGCACCACGATGGCGAGGGCATCCTCGCGCGCATGTCGCGGCCCTTCGTCGCGGGTCGCTACCACTCGCTGATCGCGATCCCTCCGTTGCCCGACGTGCTGGAGGTCACCGCGCGGACCGACGCGGGGGAGATCATGGCGATCCAGCACCGCGCGCTCCCGATCTACGGCGTGCAGTTCCATCCCGAGAGCATCTTGACCCCCGAGGGGCCGCGCTTGCTCGAGGACTTCCTCGCGGTGCGCTCGTGAGCGCGCTGCTCGAGGCCGTGCTCGCCGGGGGCGAGCTCTCGAGCGAGCGGTGCGTCGAGGTGATCGACGTGCTCGCCGATCCCCGCACCGATCCCGCGCTCGGCGGCGCGCTGCTCGGTGGGCTGCGGGCCAAGGGCGTCAGCGCGCGCGAGCTCGCGGCGCTCGCCCGCGCGATGCGCGCTCGCGCCGTTCGACCTGCGCTCGACGACGGTCCGTCCCTCGACGTGGTCGGCACCGGAGGCGATGGGCAGCAGAGCTTCAACCTGTCGACCGGCGCGGCGCTCCTCCTCGCAGCGATGGGGACGCGGGTGGTCAAGCACGGCAACCGATCGGTCTCGAGCCGATCGGGCAGCGCCGACGTGCTCGAGGCGCTCGGGCTGCGGCAGCCGCTCGATCCCGACGAGGCCATCTCATGCCTCCGCGCGACCGGGTTCACGTTCCTGTTCGCGCCGCACTACCACCCTGCGATGAAGGCGATCGCGCCGGTGCGCCGTGCGCTCGGCGTTCGCACCACGCTCAACCTGCTCGGTCCGCTCACCAATCCGTCCGCGCCGCGCTCGGCGGTGGTGGGCGCACCGGACGAGGCGATCGCGGCGCTGCTCGCCGGTGCCCTCGGCGAGCTCGACGTCGAGCGCGCGGTGGTGGTCACGGGGGTGGGTGGATGGGACGAGGCCACACCCATCGGTCCTTTCCTCCGCTTCGACGTGCGCGCGGGCGGCGTCGAGCGATCGGTGGTCGATCCTCAGTCGGTTGGGCTCGCGCGCTGCAGCCCCGACGCGCTCGTGGGTGGCGACGCCGATCACAACGCGCGGCACCTCCGCGCGGTGCTCGACGGGAGCGACCGCGGGGCGCACGCCGACGCCATCGCGCTCAACGCCGCGCTCGGGCTCGAGGTGGCGGGGCGCGTCGCGTCGTTGGCCGAAGGCGTGCGCGAGGCGCGTCGCGCGCTGGAGGGTGGGGTGGGCGCCGCGTGGCTCGAGACGCTCGTGGCCTTCGATCGTGCGCGGCGGGAGCGGTCGTGAGGTTCCTGAGCGACATGGCGGAGGCGAGTCGAACGCGGCTCGAAGCGGCGCAGCGCGCGTGCTCTCTCGCCGAGGTCGTGCGTGCCGCCGATGCGCGCGGCCGGGCGCTGCCGCTGGTGCTCGATGCGCGCTTCGACGTGGTGGCCGAGCTCAAGCTCCGCTCTCCCGCGCTCGGCGCGCTCGCGAGGCTCGACGACGATCGCGCGTGGCAGGCGCTGGCCGCGCGGCAGCTGGCCGCGTACGCGGATGGCGGGGCCGCAGCGGTGTCGGTGCTCACCGAGCCGAGCCGCTTCGACGGCGCGCTCGCGCATCTGTCGTTCGCCGCGGAGACGCTCGCGCCACGGGGCCTGCCGGTGATGCGCAAAGACTTCCTCGTCGATCCGTACCAGGTGCACGAGGCCCGCGCGCACGGCGCCTCGGGCGTGCTGCTGATCGTGCGGATGCTGAGTGACGACCTGCTCTCGGCGATGGTCGACGCGGCGCGGGCCCACGGCATGTTCGTGCTCGTCGAGGCCTTCGATCGAGAGGATGTGGATCGCGCCACGCCGGTCTTGGACCAGGGCGTCGTCCTCGGCGTCAACTGCCGGGACCTCACCAGCCTCGCCATCGATCGGTCGCGGTTCGCGGCGCTCGCGCCGTTGCTGCCGAGCAGCGTGTCGATCGCCGAGAGCGGCATCGAGGGACCCGACGACGTTCGCGCCGTGCGCGCGCTCGGGTACCGCGCGGCGCTGGTCGGCAGCGCGCTGATGACGGCGAGCGCGCCCCGAGAGGCGCTCGCTGCGCTGCTGCGCGAAGGACGCGCGACATGATCCCCTGGATCAAGATCTGCGGGGTCCGGACCGAGGCGGACGTTCGCGCAGCCCATCGCGCGGGCGCCGACGCGATCGGGCTGGTGCACCACGCGGGCTCGCCGCGGCACCTCACGCCGGACGAGGCGCGCGCGCTGAGCGCGCGGGTGCCCGCAGGGCTCGAGGTGGTCGGGGTCTTTCTGCGGCCGACCCAGCGCGAGCTCGACGCGATGATCGAGGCGTGCCGACCCGCTCGCGTCCAGCTGGACGCCGACGTCGTGGGCACGCTGCGCATCGACGTGCCGGTGCTGCCGGTGGTGCGCGGGCCCAGCACGGCGCGGCTCGTGGAGCCCGGGGCCCGCTGTGTGGTGGAAGGCCCGCGCAGCGGAGCGGGTGAGCGCGCCGACTGGACGTTCGCGCGATCGCTCCGCGATCGATGCAGCGTCGTGCTCGCCGGCGGTCTCACCCCCGACAACGTGGAGGAGGCGCTGCGCCTCGCGCGGCCGTTCGGGCTCGACGTGAGCTCGGGGGTCGAGCGCACACGCGGCATCAAGGATCCCGATCGCATCGCGGCGTTCGTACGCGCCGCACGGAGCGCACCATGACGAGCTCGATCATCTCTGCATCCCCATCTGCTTCCGACGCTTCGCTGGCCGAGCTCCGGGAGCATCTGCTCCGTGGAGACTTGCCTGATGCGCGCGGGCGCTTCGGTCCTTTCGGCGGGCGCTACGTGCCGGAGATGCTGGTGCCCGCGCTCGATCGGCTCGAGGCCGGGGTCCGCGCCCACCTCACCGACCCAGCGTTCGCCGCGCGGCTCACCTCGGAGCTGCGCGCTTGGGTCGGTCGGCCCACGCCCCTGACCTACGCGGGTGCGCTGTCGGAGCGCTGGGGGGCGCACGTCTGGCTCAAGCGCGAGGATCTCGCGCACACCGGCGCGCACAAGATCAACAACGCGCTCGGCCAGGCGTTGCTCGCGGAGCGCCTCGGGGTGCGGCGGGTGATCGCCGAGACCGGCGCGGGTCAGCACGGGGTCGCGACCGCGGCCGCGTGCGCGCGCGTCGGGATCCCCTGTGTGGTGTACATGGGCGCGATCGACATGGCGCGGCAGGCGCCCAACGTCGGACGCATGAAGCTGCTCGGGGCCGAGGTGGTGCCGGTGACCAGCGGCGATCAGACGTTGCGCGCCGCGATCGACGAGGCGCTCCGCGACTGGGCGGGCGACCCCGACGGCACGTACTACCTCCTGGGATCGGCCGTCGGTCCGCATCCGTACCCGATGCTGGTGCGCGAGCTCGGTGCGGTGATCGGACGCGAGGCACGCGAGCAGATGGCGGCTCAGGGAGGCCCACCGGACGTGGCGATCGCTTGCGTCGGCGGTGGATCGAACGCGATCGGTCTCTTTCATGCGTTCGTGCCCGACGAGGCCGTCGCGCTGCTCGGGATCGAGGCTGGGGGGCGCGGCACGGGGCTGGGCGAGCACGCTGCGTCGATCGCGCGCGGCACCCCCGGCGTGCTCCACGGTGCGCGCTCGCTCTTGCTCCAAGACGAGCACGGGCAGGTCCACGAGACGCACTCGGTGTCGGCGGGGCTCGACTACCCTGGCGTCGGACCGGAGCACGCGCTGCTCGCGCACGTCGGTCGGGCTCGCTACGAGGCGGCCAGCGACGACGAGGCGATCGCCGCGCTCTCGGAGTGCGCTCGGCTCGAAGGGATCCTGCCGGCGATCGAGAGCGCGCACGCGCTCGCCGGCGCCCGGCGCTACGCCGCGGCACATCCCGGCGCGCGCATCCTCGTCGGCCTCTCGGGTCGAGGGGACAAAGACATCGCGACGTTGCTCGACGTGCTCGGGGGAGGTGCCTCGTGATCGACCGCATCAGCGAGGCGCTGCGGGCGCGGCGCCCGGCGCTCGTCGCCTACGTGACCGGCGGCTTCCCCGACCGCGCGCGCTTTGTCGCGGTGCTCGATGCGGTGCTCGAGGAGGCCGACGTCGTCGAGATCGGCGTGCCGTTCACCGATCCGATGGCCGACGGGCTCACGCTGCAGCGCGCGAGCCGCGTCGCGCTCGAGCAGGGCTTCACGCTGCCCTGGCTGTTGTCTTTGCTCGAGGCTCGCCGGTCGGACGTGCCCGTCGCGCTCATGAGCTACCTCAACCCGCTGCTGCCGCTGGGCGATGCGTTGGGGGAGCGCTTGGCGCGCGCGAACGTGAGCGGCTTGATCGTCCCCGATCTGCCGCTCGACGAGGTCGAAGGGAGCTTCGCGACGCTGAGCGATCACGACGTCGCGCTCGTCTCGATGGTCACGCCGGTCACGCCTCCGTCGCGCATGACGCGTCTGTGCACGGGCGCGCGCGGCTTCGTGTATGCGGTGACCAGCACCGGCACCACGGGCCACAGCGCGAACCTCGATGGCCCGACGCTCGCCTACCTGGCGCGCGTGGTGTCGGTGGCACCGGTCCCCGTGTGCGCGGGGTTCGGGATCCGCACCCGGGATCAGGTGGCCGCGCTCGCGCCGCACGTGCACGGCGCCATCGTGGGCTCGGCGTTGGTCGAGGCCGTCGAGCGCGGCGACGACGTCCGCGCGTTCCTCCGCGGCTTGCGCCCGTGACCGAACCGAAACGCTCCGCGCGTCGCCCTTCGCGCGCGCCGACGCGGCGCGCCTCGACTGCGGATCGGCTGGCGCGGATCGGCTAGCCGAGCCTCGAGCGGCGTTCGTTCCGATGCGGCGCGCGTCAGTCGATGGCGACGCCCAAGCGCTCGCCCAGCTCGATGAAGCGGGCGCGTAGCTCGGGGCTCGCATGGGCATCGCGGGCGCGGACCAGGGCTTCTTCCGCGCTCGCGAGGTGGTGCGGGGCCTTGGGCAGCGTCTGCAGCAGCTCGGCGAGCACCAGCGCCACGTCGAGCGCTCGCTCGTTCGGCTCGACGACCAGGCGCACGAAGGCGCGGGCGAGCGCTGGCATCGACAGCGCATCGAGGGTCGTGCTGGTGGCGCGCGCCTCCTCGAGCGTCCCGCGCAGCACCGCGAGATCGGGGGACGACGCGTGCAGCGCCTCCTCGATGCGCGAGCTCAGCGCGAAGGTCGCGGCGTGGCGCATCGCGATGGGCGGCTCTTGGCCCAGGCTCGCGAGGTAGCGCATGAGCGGCGCGTGCTCTTCGTAGAGCCGCTGGTAGCTGTGATCGACGTCGAGTTTGGTGTCCGAGAGGAGCTCGGCGAGCACCCGCGCCTGCTCGTCGAAGAAGAGCGAGCGCAGGGTGAACGTCGCGCCGGAGAAGTGGCGCTCGAGCGCGCGCAGCACCTCGGGCAGCTCGTAGCGGCGGAAGGCCGTGAGCAGCTCGGTCGACAGCGCCGCGCCGCCGTCTCCGCTCGGCGCGCGCACGCCGCCACCGAGGTTGTGATCGCCGAGGTGCACCGCCGCGAACTCGAACTGCGCGACCGCCTCGGTGGCTCGCTCGGTGATCTCCAGCTTGCCGAGCGCGAGGCGCGCGCGGCCCGCGTGCTCTTCGACGCGATCGAACGAGCGCGACGTGAAGCCCGGGGCGCCGGTCGCATCGCCGCTCTCGAAGAGCGAGCGGGCCGCGAAGTGCGCGGCGGCGCGGGGGAGATCGACGGCCGACGCAGCGGCCTCGCGCAGAAACAGGCTCGCGCCGTCCTCGCCGTGGGGACGCTCCGGCGTCGGGTTGGTGCGCGCGTTGCCGAGCATCGAAAGGAACGGCGCGCGGAAGTGGTCGCCGAAGCGCTGGGTCGCGAGCTCGAGCGCGCGCGCCGCGTAGCGGAGGATCTGCACGGTCTCGATCCCGCCCAGGTCCGCGAAGAACCACCCGCACGACGTGTACATGAGCAACAGATGTCGCGACAGCTCGAGCAGCTCGAGCACCTCTCGCCGTTGCTGCGCGTTCAGCGGTCCCTCGTGCCGCGTCTCGCGCGCCAAGAAGCGCTCGCGGATCTCGGGCGCGGGATCGAGCAAGAGCTCGACGTAGCGGTCGCGCGCGCCCCACGGGTCGTGCAAGACGTGGGCGGCCGCGCGCTCCCAGTGCTCGTTGACCGAGTCGCGCAGCAGATCGAGCGCGAAGCGCAGCGGCGCGCGCCAGGCCTGCGTCCAGCCCGCCTGCCCGCCGTTGCTGCAGCCACAGTCGCTGCGCCAGCGCTCGACACCGTGGGCGCAGCTCCACGAGCTGCCCTCCACGATCGCGGCCTCGTACGTCGGCGGGTAGCGATCGAGCATCTCTTCGTACGTGGTGAGCGCGACGCCGGGCTGGGCCTCGATCGCCGAGAGCGCGAACGCGAGCGCCATCTCGCCGAAGCGGTGATGGTGGCCGTAGCTCTCGCCGTCGGTCGCGATGTGCGCGAGCTGGGCCTCGCTCGAGCGCGCATCGAACGTCGAGGTGAGGCGCTCGGCGAAGCGCGCGCCGTCGTCGAGCACCCGCTCGAACGCGACCGCGCGCGAGAGCGGACCGTCGTAGAAGAACGCGGTGATCGAGCGCCCGCTCGGCAGCGGGATGAGGTAGGGCCGCCGCGGATCGATCTTGCCGCCCCGCGCGTCCTGCCAGCGACCGCCCTTGCTGCGGCCCTTCAGCGCTTGGTGCGGCGCGAGCACCGTGAACTCGATGCCGTTGCGCGCGAGCGCCTCGAGCGACGGCGTGTCGACGGCCGTCTCGGCGAGCCACATCCCACGCGGTCGCCGCGAGAAGCGGTGCTGGAAGTCGGCCGCGCCCCAGCGCACGTGCGTCTCCTGATCGCGCGCGTGACAGAGCGGCAAAATCGCGTGGCCGTAGGCCTGCGCCATGCCTGCGCCGTGGCCGGTGCGTGCGATGCGCTCCGCGTCGGCGGTCTGCAGCGCGCGGTAGAGCTCGGGATCCGCGCGCTCCATCCACGACAGGAGCGTGGGCCCGAAGTTCCAGCTGATGCGCTGGTAGTTGTTGACGATGCGCTCGATGCGCCCGCGTCCATCGAGGATCCGCGCGAACGCGTTGGGGCGGTAGCACTCGGCCGAGACGCGCGCGTTCCAGTCGTGGAAGGGGCGCGCGGAGGGCTGCTCTTCGATCGCGTCCAGCCAGGGGTTCTCGCGCGGTGGCTGGTAGAAGTGGCCGTGGACGCAGACGTAGCGCGGTCCTCTCGGCGGGCTCGAACGAGGCGGCCTCGCCGAGCTCATCGCTCTCCGCGCGGCGCGCTGATCGGTCGACTCATCAGCACCCGGTCCGCGTCGCTCAGCACCGGTCCGCGGAGGAACACCGCACCGAGCGGGGGAAGGGTCACCTCGATGATGTGCGCGTAGCCGTGCAGCGGACCTTCCTTGGCCTCGACCTCGCCGAGGTTGCCGACGCCGCTGCCGCCGTACTCGACCGCGTCGCTGTTGAGCACCTCGGTCCACGCGCCCGCGGCCGGCACGCCGAAGGGGATCGCGTAGCGGGGCACCGGAGTGAAGTTGAACAGACACGCGATCGGCGGGTCGCCGTCCTCGCCCAGGCGCAAGAACCCGATGATGCTCTGCTCCGCGTTGGTGCCGTCGATCCAGCGAAAGCCTCGGCGGTCGGTGTCGCGCACGTGCAGCGCACGCTCGCCCGCGTGCAGGCGGTTCAGATCGCCGATCAGCTTGCTGAGACCTTCGTGATCGGGCTGCTCGAGCAGGTGCCAGTCGAGGCTCGTGTCGTGGTTGAACTCGCGCCACTGCCCGAAGTCGCCGCCCATGAAGAGCAGCTTCTTGCCGGGCTGCCCATGCTGGTAGGCGAAGAGCAGCCGAAGGTTCGCGAACTTCTGCCACCGGTCGCCCGGCATCTTGTTGAGCAGCGAGCCCTTGCCGTGCACCACCTCGTCGTGGCTGAGCGGCAAGACGAAGCGCTCGTCGAAGGCGTAGAGCGGGCGGAACGTGACCTCTTGGTGGTGCCAGCGACGGTGGATCGGATCGCGCGACAGGTAGCGCAGCGTGTCGTGCATCCAGCCCAGGTCCCACTTCATCTTGAAACCCAGCCCGCCGACCTGCGTGGGATGCGAGACGAGCGGGAAGGCGGTCGACTCTTCGGCGATGATCGCGCAGTCGGGGTGCGCTGCGCCGAGCGTGTCGTTCATCCGCTGGAGCAGGCTGATCGCCTCGAGGTTCTCGCGGCCGCCGCGCTCGTTGGGCTCCCACTCGCCGTCCTTGCGCGAGTAGTCGCGGTAGAGCATCGAGGCGACGCCGTCGACGCGCAGGCCATCGCCGTGGAAGCGATCGAGCCAGAAGCGCGCGGACGAAATCAGAAAGCTCTGCACCTCGCGGCGGCCGTAGTCGAAGACGCAGCTCTTCCAGTCGGGGTGCCACCCCTTGCGTGGATCGGCGTGCTCGTAGAGGTGCGCGCCGTCGAAGTAGCCCAGGCCATGCTCGTCCGAGGGGAAGTGCGAGGGGACCCAGTCGAAGATCACGCCGATGCCCCGGTGGTGCAGCTGATCGACAAGCGCCATCAGGTCCTCGGGCTTGCCGTAGCGGTGGCTCGCCGCGAAGTAGCCGGTGATCTGGTAGCCCCAGCTCCCGAAGAACGGGTGCTCCATCACCGGCATCAGCTCCACGTGGGTGAAGCCGCGCTCGGTCGCGTACGCGCCGAGCTGATCGCCGAGCTCGCGGTAGGTGAGGAAGCGATCGTCTTGCTCCGGGATGCGGCGAAAGCCTCCGAGGTGGACCTCGAGGATCGACATCGGCGACTGCTCGGGCTTCTTGGTGCGGCGCGCGCCCAGGTACGCGCCGTCGCTCCAGCGGTGGGTACCGTCGTGCACGATCGACGCGGTCTCGGGCGGCACCTGCATCAAGCGCGCGAAGGGATCGGCCTTGTCGACCGCGTAGCCGCGGTGCGAGCGCGACTCGATGTGGAACTTGTAGAGCGCGCCCTTGCCGACCCCGGGCGCGAAGGTCTCCCAGATCCCGGTCACCACGCCGCCGTGGACGAGCGGCCGCATCGGGTGGGCCTCGACGTTCCATCCGTTGAAGTCGCCGATGAGCGTCACCCGCTCGGCGTGCGGCGCCCACACGGCGAACGAGGTGCCCCATGCGCCGTCGACCACGCCGGGGTGCGCCCCGAAGCGCTCGTAGAGCTGCGAGTGGGTGCCCTCGCGAAAGAAGTAGAGGTCTTCGTCGCTGAAGCGGGAGGGGAAGTCCTTGGGAGGGACGATGGGCTGGGACACGCGGCGCCTTTCTAACACGCGGCGGGGGCGGCTCGACCGCTCACCTGCTCCGTCTTGCGCGCGCTGCCTCCGGTCTCCACCATCGCGCGTCATGGCCCGCGGTGAGCGACCGACCTCCGAGCCCCGCGCAGCGGGGATGACGATCGTCGCGGTCTTCGGCGTGGCCTCGCTCGGGGCGCTGCTCTTCGTCATCTTGGCGACCCGCGCGTGCAGCAACTGCAACGACTTCTTGTACGGAAGCCTCCCGTTCGCTGCGGACCCGTACGTGGGCGCGTCGACCGCCGCGCGCACCCTGACTTTCCGGGACACCGCGCGGCGGCGCAGCCTCTACGGCGCCGTCCCCGGGCTCGATGGACCGGCGGCGCACGCGCTGCTCGACGCGACGCTGCTCGAGCGGGGCTACTTGGCCGGCGTCGAGTCGAGCACGATCACGCTGCCCGCCGACGTGTCCGTGCCGGAGCTCGAGCGATCGTGCGGTGTGGTGGCGATCGAGGCGGAGGCGACCTCCCACATCACGTCCGCCGGACGCGGGAGCGCGCTTCGAAGCGCGGATGATCCAAGCGTGATCGCGATCGGCGCGTGCGGCGCCGGGCCCTACCGGGTGGAAGGCGTGGGGACCGCGCGGGTGCGGGCGTACCTGATGCCGGGCTTGGTCGAAGCGGACGTCGAGCGCAGCGGGCTGCCCGAGGAGGTGCTCGTGACCCACGCGGAGGCCGAGACGTTGCTCGCGTCGGTGGGCTACGAGCCGACGGACGAGCTGGTGCGGCTCGAGGTGAGCGCGGGAGGCAGCGGGACGATCGCCGCGCTGCCCGAGCCGGCGTCGGGATGTGTTCCTTGGGCGGTCGTCGTGGTCGGCGCGGGCAACAGCCGGGCGTTCGTCGCGCTGGCGATCGAGGACCACGCGATTGATCGCGCGCTCGGCATGGTCATCCGCTGCGCGGGCGGCGGCGGCACCACGCTCGACGTGCTCGACGGAGGCAGCGACGGCTACCTCGCGTGGGCCCGCCCGTACTCGGCGCGAGGCGCGGCGCTGCCCGAGGCGCACCCCGAGGTGAGCATCGGGCGCGCGCGCGTGCTCGACGCAGCCGACGTCGTCTTGCCGACGCCGTTCCCCGCTGCGCCGCAGCCATGAGCGCCCGATGGGCGACGGCCGCCGCGCTGGGGATCGCCGTGGTCCTCGGGGCGCACGCCGCGCAGGTGCAGCGCGCGCTGAGCGAGCGCACCGATCTGCACGCGGTCGAGTACGTCGGCTCCGCCGAGTGCACCCGATGTCACTCGGATCACGCGGAGAGCTTCGGCCGGACCTTCCATCGCACGATGACGCAGGACGTCCGTACGGCGGACCGGCTCGCCCCTTTCGAGGGAGGGACGCTGCGCTACGGCGGCTACGAAGCGCGCTTCACCACCGAGGGCGACGCGCGCGTGATCACGCTGCGCGAGCTGGCGACCGAGCGCGAGCGTCGCTACGAGGTCGATCGCACCGTCGGCTCGCACCGCTACCAGCAGTTCCTCGCGCGCGAGGGCGACGTGTGGATCCGCCTGCCCGTCGGCTACCACGTGGAGGAAGGGCGCTTCTTCCACATGAACGAGGCGTTCCTTACGGCCGACCCCGAGGGGCTCGAAGAGGGCGAGACGGTGTCCATCGCCGACTTCGAACGCCACGTGGTCCGCTGGAACGACAACTGCGTCTTCTGCCACAACGTGGCGCCCTCGCCGGGAATGGACGGGCGAGGCCGTTTCGACACGCACGTCGCCGAGCTCGGTGTGGCGTGCGAGGCCTGCCACGGGCCGGGGGCAGAGCACGTCGCGCGCAACGCCGACCCGACGCGGCGGTACGTGCTCCACGCGAGCGACGATCCCGATCTCAGCATCGTGAACCCTTCGCGATTGAGTCCCGAGCGGAGCGCCGACGTGTGCGGGCGCTGCCACGGACAGCGGATCACGGACGACATCGGGCGCTTCTTGGCGCACGGTGATCCGTTCGTGCCGGGCGAGGACCTCGCGCTCTACTCCTCGCCGCTCTTCGCCGACACGACCTTGAACGGGGAGCCGGTCTTCGGTCCCCGCTTCTGGGACGACGGAACGCCGCGGCTCACCGCGTACGAGTACCAAGGGTTGTTGCAGAGCCGCTGCGCGAGCGAAGGGGGCCTGACCTGCACGACGTGCCACGGGATGCACGACGGCGATCCCGACGGACAGCTACGGCCCGAGCTCGCGTCCGATCACGCCGAGACCGCCTGCGTGGGCTGCCACTCGGAGATGGCCGCGGCGCATCCGAGCGCGAGACCCCATCGCTCCGTGAGCTGCGTCAGCTGCCACATGCCCGAGGTGGTCTACGGCGTTCGAGGGGTCCGCATCAGCCACCGCATCGACGTCCCCGCGACGGCGCCGCTCGAGGCCGCGGTGCGTCCCGACGCGTGCGTGCTCTGCCACGCCGACATGAACGACGAGCGCGCGTTCGTCGCGCCCGAGGACGGCGCGCTCTTCGCGCTGCTCTTCGGCGGCGATCCCGTGCAGCGATCGGTCGCCGCGAATGCGCTGGGTGGTCCGGTGCTCGGCCTCGATGAAAGGGCGCTGGACGGCTGGCTGCTCGCGGTGATGCGGGACGATCCGTATCCCGCGATCCGCGCGATTGCGTACGCGAGCCTACGCGCCCGCCATCCGGCCGGAACCGTCCCCGGCTACGTGCCGACCGATGCGCGCCGCGATCGCGAGCGGGCGATCCTCCGCTGGTCGATTCCGCACACGCCGCCGAGCGCTGCGCGCCTCGAAGCGCTCATCCCGCGTCGCAGCGCCGCGGCGATCGACATCGGCGAGTAGCGTTGCGGCGTGGGGTGACCGGTCCGTCGCATCTCGCGTCCCGCGCCTCGTGTCGCGGATCACGGATCACGGATCACGCATCACGCATCACGCATCTCTCGTTCAGCAAGCTCACTCCCCATAGGTGCACAGCGCCACGAGCACGATCGAGTACAGGAGCGCCAGGGCACCAGCAACGAGCGCGGCCAGGACCAGCGTGCGCGGCGCATCCGCAGCGCGCGCGGTGATCAAACCCGTCGCGGCGCGCGCTTCGCGGTGCGCGCGACACGCGTGACACAGCCACTCACCATCGTCGCTGAGCGTCGCCCCGTCGGTGGTCACCGGCGTGCGGCACCGATGACATCCGGGCGCGCCCTGCGTTCGGTAGCCGGAGAGAGTCGCGCCCGGGCCCATGCCTGGCATCTAGCACGCTCACGCGCTTCGATCGCGCTCAACGTCGCGAGGCGGCGGGCGTGCGCGATGGCAATCGTCGGCTGCGTCTGCTGACCGCGCTCGGGAGCGCGGGAAGTCGAGGCGGTCTGCGACGTCGGTGAGGCGCTCGGCTACCTGAAGGTTCCGGCCGAGACGCGGGCGAAGCTGAATCACGTCATCGGCGCGCTCGTGCAGCTGACTCGGTGAGTGGGTCGGTGGCCGGCGGCACAAGTCGCCGGCCACCGCGGCAGCACGCGGTCTCTGTGCGGCGCCGGCTGCGGTCGCGGTCGCGGTGTCGGACACGGACGCGGTCGCGGTCGCGGGTCGCGGTGTCGGCCACGGACACGGTCGCGCCTCGGTCTGGGTGTCGGCTGCCAGGTGCGGTCGCGGTCGACGTGCCGATAGGGTGTAGGGCGCGACTCATCGCGCCCTCTCGACTGCGAGATGAGAGATGCGAGACGCGAGATGCAACACGCGAGATGCAAGACGCGAGATGCGAGATGCGAGATGCGAGATGCGAGATGCGAGATGCGAGATGCGAGATGCGAGA
>CAYZQM010000083.1:7651-24057 GCA_964480175.1 uncultured Sandaracinaceae bacterium | reverse complement strand
TCGACCCAGAGAACCGACAGCGCCTGAACAAGATCATCGGAACGCTGGTGAACATCCTCTACCCGTAGACGTTTCAGGCCGGCGGCGCGCAAGCGTCGCCGGCCAACCACCACGACGAGCACGAGCACGACCTCGACGCGAGCCACAAGACCGGAACGCAGCGGCCAATCGCGACCGCGCAGCCCTCGCCCTCGCCCTCGCGCTCACGCCCACGCTCGCCCTCACCCTCACCCTCACCCTCACGCTCGCCCTCACCCTCACGCTCGCCCTCACGCCCACGCTCGCCCTCGCGCTCACGCGCACGCTCGCGCTCACGCCCACGCTCGCCCTCGCGCGTCCGCAGCGGGCGTAGACCCGCGAAGCGGCGAGCAAGAAAGGAGCAGCTGGCAAGACCCAGCTAACACGGCCGACATTGTCCACGCACAACCTCAGTGCGTACGGCCCTGGTACCCGTCACCAGCAAGCAAGGGTTCTGGGTCGCCCAACCAACGCATCCCACGGCGCACCGCGACGCGCATCGCTCGAGCCCCGAGATCGTTCGCCTCGGGAGAAGTCCCGCGAAGCGGCTGAGCAAGACGACCGCCGCTGGCAGACCCAGCTGGCACGGCCGACGAAGTCGAACCCAACGTCAGTGCGCCAAGCCAAGGCGAGCGCACCAGCAAGCAAGGGTTCTGGGTCGCCCAACCCACGCCACTGCGGCTCCTAGGGGGCGGGGAGCGCGAGGGGCGCGACCGTAGGTCCTGCCCCTCGCACTGCAGAGAAATTACCGGCCAGTTCGGCAGAACGAGAGGAGAGAGGAGAGAGGAGAGAGGAGAGAGGAGAGAGAGAAGGCTATGGCGACCGTCGACAACCCCGCTCACTAAACGACCCCATCGCGACCTCCGCAGTCTCCAGGTCCTCGGGCACGGCGAGGTCTTCGGCGAGCAGCGCGCTCCGCAGATCGCCGAGCGCGTTCGACAGGCACGCCGCCATCCGCTCGAACGCGCGGCTGCCCGTCGAGCCGCCCCACAGATCGTAGGCGTGCTCGGTCTCCACCAAGCGTGCGCTCGCGAGGTCGAGCGCGCTGACGACCGCGCGCGATCCCTCGCCGCCGCTCGTCCGCACCTCGAGCTCGGTGACGACCGCGCGCGCGGTCTCGATCGCCTCGGTCGCCTGCACCCGCCGTGCATCTGGCCCGCAGCCGCATGGAAGGATGATCGAGATCGCGAGGCAGGCGAGGGCGCGGCGCATGACGCGAACGATACCGCGGTCGACCTTCGGCGTTCACGCGCGCTGGCGAATCGGGCCCGCCGGTCCACGCTCCGCCGTGTCCGTCGCTCCTCTCTCCTCGCAGCGCCCCTCGTCGGCCGGCGCGCTCGCTGGCCTCAAGGTGCTCGATCTCAGCCGCATCCTCGCGGGGCCCACCGCGACGCAGATGCTCGGCGATCTCGGCGCCGACGTCGTGAAGGTCGAGCGCCCGCATCGAGGTGACGACACCCGCGGGTGGGGACCGCCGTTCCTCGAGCGCGAGGGGCAAGCCCCGATCGCTGGCTACTTCCTCGCGGCGAACCGCAGCAAGCGCTCGATCGCGATCGACTTCTCGACCGAGGCGGGCGCTGCGCTGATCACCCGCCTGGCCGAGCGCGCCGACGTCTTCGTCGAGAACCTCAAGCCCTTCGATCTCGACGCGAAGGGCTTGGGCTACGCGACGCTCAGCGCGCTGAACCCGGGCTTGGTGTACTGCTCGATCAGCGGCTTCGGGCGCACCGGCCCGCGGGCGAGCGAGCCGGGCTACGACTTCTTGGCGCAGGCGGCCGCGGGCCTGATGAGCCTCACGGGCGAGCCCGACCGCGCACCGGTCAAGGTCGGTGTCGGGATCTCCGACCTCGCGACCGGCATGCACGCGGCGATCGGCATCTTGGCCGCGCTCCGCCACCGTGATCGCACGGGCGAAGGACAGCACATCGACCTGTCGCTCTACGACAGCACCCTCGCGCTGCTGAGCAACGCCGCCGTCGATCACTTCCTCACCGAGCAACCGCCCACGCGGCACGGCAACGCCCACCCCCACATCGTCCCGTACGGCGTGTTCGCCGCGAGCGACGGGCACCTGGTGATCGCCGTGGGCAACGACGCGCAGTTCGCGCGCTTCGCCGCGCTGCTCGGCGAGCCTGCGCTCGCGAGCGACGCGCGCTTCGTCACCAACGCTGCGCGGGTGATCCACCGCGCAGCGCTGCACGCGCGCATCGAGCCGTCGGTGCGGGCCCGGGGCGTCGAGCACTGGCTGCAGGTGCTGCGCGCGGCCCGCATCCCCACCAGCAAAGTGCAGAGCGTGCCCGAGGCCTTCGCCGATCCCGTCGCGCTCGCTCGCTCGATGCAGATCGAGCGCGACGATCAGACGCTCATCGGCAACCCGCTCAAGCTGTCGGCGACGCCGATCGCGGCCGAGCGACCTGCGCCAGCGCTCGACGCACACCGCGCCGAGGTGCTGCGTGACTGGCTGGGGATGGACGACGATGCCGTCGAAGCGTGCGCCGCTCGCGGCGCGTTCGGTGCGTGAGGGGCGGGCCCATCGGATCGCGCGCAGGAACGCACCCGACGCGCGCTTGACGCGGCGTGCCACCCACACGCGAGCCAATGTGCCGCGCCGCGGCGAAACGCCCCAAAGGTTTCTTTTGTGTGCGAGGGATGTACGCGTGGCGCCGCGGTCGCGGTACAACACGCGCCACCATGACGCGTACCCTATTCGTCCTCGCCTCGATCGCTTCGCTCGGTCTGCTCTCGGGATGTCCCGACGATCCCGTCGATCCCGATGGCGGCATGACCGACGAAGACGGCGGCGGCACGACGGACGACACCGGCGGCACGATGCTCGACGCGCCGATCCCCGACGAGGTGCCGATCTTCCGCAATCCCGTCTCGACGCCCGACGCCGAGCTCGCGATGCAGGCGCTGCGCTTGATGGGCTCCACCGACGCGGGCGCGACGACCACGCTCTGCAACGACTGCCACAGCCTGAACCGCGCGACCATCCGCTACTGGGCGTTCCTCTCGGAGGCCGCGCTCGACACCTGCCTCACCGACCTGACGCTCGCGGGCGGTGACGCGGCGGCCGAGGCCGTGGTGCGCTGCGCGAACGACGACGGCGGTCTGTACGCGGCGCGCAACCTCGGCATCTTCTCGACGGCGGGGAACCTGCCTTGGTTCCGCTACGTGTTCGCGCACGGCACCGACGACTTCGCGACCGAGCACGGTCGCTTCGTCGACGAGGCCGTGATGCCGCGCGACTACGAGAGCCTCACGCAGGAGCAGTTCGACATCCTCGCCGAGTGGTTCATCCGCGGCGCGCCGGGCCTCGACGCGATCGTGCCCGCCGATCCGCTCCCGACCACCTGCACCCCGAGCGTCTCGCCTTCGATGGTCTCCTACATCGAGTCGCGCGAGAGCAACAGCTGGACGACCGTGAACGCGGCGAACGGCATGCTGATGTACGGCTGCGCCGGCGCGAGCAGCGCGCTCGAGTGCCTCGCGAGCGAGACCCTCTCGAGCGCGACCTCGTTCGGCGCGGACTGGGACGACCTCGGCGCCAGCGGCGTGCCCGGCACCACGAGCCGTGTCCTCTTCAACCTCGACTACCGCTCGGCCTACTGGACGCGCGGCTCGGCCGACGGTCGCTTCGTGTCGCACGGCGCCGCGCGCGCGCCGAACCTGCGCTTCATCGATCTGTCCGGCGGCGGCACCGGTCCCGAGACCGGCCGCGTCATCGGGGGCAACGCGGACTACGATCCGTTCTTCTTCCCCGACGACAGCGGCTTCATGGTCCAGGGCGGGCGCACGAGCATCTGCACGATGTCCGTGCTCACCACGGGCAACCCGACGATGCTCTCGTTCACCGAGGCGGGCTGCGCTGGCACCAGCGTCGGCCTCTACCAGCACCTCGCGGCTGCGCTGAGCGGCGACGACTACTGGGCGATCGACTCGACGTCCGATCGCCAGTACTCGACCTACGATCCGGGCAGCGTGCCCACGCTCAGCAACCCGGGCGTCTCGCGCTTCTCCTCGGCGAACGCGCACTCCACGGTCCACTTCTTCACCAACACGGGCTCGACCTTCAACCGCGTGGGCTCGACCGACTTCGATCACCCCTACGAGGGCGACGCGGTGGTCTCGCCGGCGCTGGGTCTGCTGATCACCCGCCAGGCGGGCAGCGCGGGTCAGCTCGGCTTCGTGGTGCGCATCATCACCGCCACGGGCAGCGGCGCGAGCCGCGAGATCGCGGGCGTCGAGGCGGGCCGCTACTGCATCAACGGCGGCAAGCCCGGCTTCTCGTACGACGAGCGCTTCTTCGTCATCCACCGCTACGTCGAGGCCGAGGACGCGGTCGAGATGGGCTTCACCGGTCCGAGCGATCCGGGCTTCGCGCCCTACCTCACCCAGGGCGGCGCGAACATCTACCTCGTCGACATGGCGACGGGCGAAGAGCACCGCATCACCAACATGGGCCCCGGCCAGTACGCGCTGTTCCCGTACTTCCGCTCGGACGGCTGGATCTACTACCTGGTGCGCAGCGCCGGCTCGGCCCCCGAGCGCATCGTCGCCAACGACGCGGCGCTCCGGGTCGCGCCGCTGTGAGCGCGTGATGCGATCGGCCGACGAGGCCACGATGGGCGCCGCACCGAGCGAGACTCGGGCGGCGCTCGTCGCTTCTGCGGCGCGCACGGGCGCGTCGGCCCACGCGGGTCGCGTCGCGCCGCGATCGCGGGCCGCGTGTCGATCTCGCGCGTCCCGATCGGCCCTCTCCGTGGAGCCCGCGCTGCGCGTCACGCTGCGCGCGTCGCTCGCCGTGTGCCTCGTCCTGTTGCTCGGGTGTGAGCCGCCCGTGACGTGCGAGGTCGAGGCCGACGTCGAGGCGGCCACCGCCGAGGACCGCCGCCTGCTCGGCTTGCCCGATCCGTACCCGGCGGACGCGATGCTCGCGGCGCGCGACGCGGAGCTGCGCACTTCGATGCGCGCGCGACGTGCTGCGGCGTGGGAGGTGGTCGCGCGGGTCTTCTCGCCCGTCGAGCTCGCGCACCCCACGGGCGTCGATGGGGCCAGCGTCCCGCGCTTTCGCACTTGGTACGACCGAGACGATCTCGCGCGGGTCTTTCGCCGCGCGTACGAGGCGCTCGGTCGCGACGGTCGGGTCGCGCGCATGCACCTCCCCGAGGCGCTGCTCGACGAGGCGTTCTTCTGGAATCCGTCCGCCATCCTCGAGGTGCCCGGGTGGAGCGAGACCCGCTTCACCGAGTACGCCGAGAGCCTCTCGGACGAGCTCGCGATCGCGCGGGTCGGAGGCTTGGTGCGCATCGGCATGAGCCCCGACGTCGCGCGCCACGTGGCGGACAGCTACCCCGAGATCCTTCGCTGCCTGAACGACGGCGCGCCGCCCGCGTTCGTCGATGGGCCCGCCGAGGCCAGCCAGCGTCTGGCCCGCGAGCCCGTCGCGCTCGCGTCCTGCGAGGTGCGCACGTTCGGTCCCTACTTCGTGGCGACGGGCGGACGCATCGAGGCGCACCTCGAGTCGGGCTCGGGCTCGGGCGACTTGCGGCTCATCGCCGGGGAGAGCCGCGCGCTCGGTGAAGAGGTGTGCGTCGTCGGTGGCGCGGCGCCGTGCGAGGCCGATGGCCCCGGTCCCTTCTACGTCGAGGTCGCGAGCATCGGTCAGCCGGTCTCGGGGATGCTCGAGGTGACGTACGTCGCGCCCGACATCACGGACGCTGGCTGCTTGAACGGCGTCTTTCCGCTCGCGTCCGCGACGGTCGCCGCCGAGTGGCGCCGCGCGGACCTCGGGCCGCTGCCCACGTTCGACACCACGGCGAGCTCGCTCGCCGCGCACCTCGCTGCGCCCGACGCGACGTGGGGCGAGGGCGACGGAACCGCGAGCCCCGATGCGAGCGCCATCTACACGCTCCAGCTCGCGAGCGGCGGGACGTTCGTGCTCGCTGGCTTGCACATCCGCACGCGCGAGCTGAGCCAGTGGATGAACATCACGCTCTGGTGGTCGCCCACCCCGGACACGACGTTCGGTGCAGATCGCAGCGCGAGCGTCGAGGCGCTCGGCGCGCCGTGGAACCAGTACGCGATGTGCGTGACCGTCGACGACGTCGAGGGCGATCCCGATCCCCGCGGCGGCGTCGACGACGAAGGCCTCGGCGATGCGCTGGCCGCGGTCCACGAAGGCGAGGGCGGCCCGACGTGGTGCAGCAACCCGTACATCGATGGCGCCCCGGGCCTGGTCCGCTCCAACTGCGTCGGCTGCCACCAGCACGGCTTCACCGGCGTGCGCCCCGGCGAGACCGTGATGGACGAGGCCCGCTTCCCCGCCCACGGCCGCCTCTGGGTCCGCAACAACGCCCCCGCCGACCAGTTCTGGGGCCTGGACGCAGGCGACGACCTAGCCGCCATGGTCCAAGAGACCATCGACTACTGGGCGGGCGCAGACCTCTAAAGAAAAGGCACCCACCCAACAGCCCAAACCAAAACCAAAACAAAACCAAACACATCCCACCCAAAGGGGACGGTCCTCAGTAATTGAGTTCCGAAAAACCAAACAAAACCAACCAAAGTAGGCCCAAAAGGGGACGGACCTCAATCGTTGTAGCCCTCCGGCCCCGTCAGAACGCCGCCGCAGCCGCGGCCGCCCGCAAGCTCCCCGCGATGGCTCCGAGCTCCCGATCCCCCAGCCCGCGCGAGATCACCACGAGCCGCGAGCCGATCCACCCCACAGGCGCCCGCTCCAACACCCGCACCGGCGAGAGCGCCCGCTGCGCGCTCTGCAGCACCACCCACCCGCGCTCGGTCTCGACGATCCCCTTGATGCGCAAGAGCGCGGGCCCATCGAGCATCGTCACCATCCGCAGGCACTGCCACAGCGCGTCCGCATCCACCGGCGACGGCAGCTCGACCGCCGACGTACGCGCATCGTGCCCCTCGCGCGCGTGCACCGCGATCCCACGCACCGCCGACACGCCGTCGAACGCGGCGCTCGCCTCCGCCACCTCGAGCCCGGGATGCTGCTCTTCGAGCAGCGCGCGCAGCCCCTCGATCGACTCGACCGACGCCACATCCGTCTTCGTCAGCACGACCCGATCCGCCATCTCGAGCTGCAGCCGCCCCTCGGGCTGAGCTTCGATCACCTCGCGCCCCCGCGACGCATCGAGCACCGTCACCACGCCACCGAACGCGATGCGCTCCCGCCAGCGCGACGTCGCGAGCGCGTGCAGCACGGGCGCGGGATCGGCGATGCCCGTCGTCTCCAGCACGATGCGCGACGGCTTCGCCTCGAGCGCGCGCTCGATCGCCGCCTCGAGCTCACCGCCCACGACGCAGCACACACACCCCGCGGGCAAGAGCGAGACGTCCTGATCGATCCGCTCCACCAACAGATGGTCGAGGGCGACGTCGCCCACCTCGTTGATGATCACCGCGGTGCGCGCGCCGGCCGGGCTCATCAAGAAGCGCGACAAGAGCGTCGTCTTGCCGCTCCCGAGAAAGCCCGTGAGCACGACCAAGCGCGGTCGCGTCGCATGCAGATCGACACTCACGTCCCGCACTCGTACCACGCGGCGAACACCGTGACGGAAGCCGCACGCCGCGTGTAGGATCCGCCGCGATGTCGATCACGCTCCGCCTCACGCTCACCCTCACCCTCGCATGCACCCTCCTCGGCTGCGGCGGCTCCAGCTCGGACGGTGGCTCGTCCGCCTCCGAGGGCGGCGGCGCGAGCGCCGGCTCCGAAGAAGAAGCAGGAGAAGGCACGCCGGGCTTCCGCATCAACGAGTCCAGCACCGCAGGCGAAGCGCACGGCGATCACCCCTCGGAGATCACCGCCGATCGCACCCACGCGGCGATGCGCCTCTTCGTGGTCGATCCCGACACCGGCCCCATCTCGGGCGTGGTCATCAAGATGACGACCGACGGCATCAGCTACTACACCGAAGAGACCGACTCGGTCGGCTACGCCGAGGTGCTCGTACCCGTCGGCCGCACCTACGAGATGGAGTACCTGAGCCTGGGCTCGCGCGACATCGCGACCTCCGTCACCGTCCCCGAAGGACCGAACCAAGACATCCGCCTCACGCTGCGCCGCCGCCGTCATCGCCGCGCGCGCCCGCCCGCGCCCCCCGCGAGCGAGACCGCGCCCGCGCCCGCCCCGGAGCCCGAGCCCGCGTTCGTCCTCGAGGGCATCCTCTTCGACAGCGGCGCCGCCACCATCCAGGACGAGTCGTTCCCGCGCCTCGATCGCCTCGTCGAGTACATGACCCACCGCCCCTCGGTGCGGATCCGCATCTCGGGCCACACCGACAACGTCGGCAACCCGCGCACCAACCAGCGCCTCTCCGAGGAGCGCGCCCAAGCCGTGCGCGCCTACGTGATCGAGCACGGCATCGACGCCGCCCGCATCGAGGCCGTGGGCCTGGGCGACGCCGAGCCCGTCGCGCCGAACGACACCGACGAAGGCCGCGCCCGCAACCGCCGCATCGAAGCGACGGAGATCGAGTGAAGCCACGGTATCTCATCGACGCGCACGTCCACCTCAACAACTACCACGAGGCCACGCGCCGCCCGCTGCGGGAGAACATCGCGGACCTGCGCGCCAAGATGACCGAGTGCGGTGTCGATCACGCCGTCGTGATCTCGAGCTACCGCATCGACCCCGATCGCCCGAGCATCGACGAGATCATCGAGTTCATCGATCGCGATCCCCACCTCACCCTCGTCGAGGGACTGCGCTGGCGCAGCGACTCGCGCACCGACCTCTTCGAGATGGAGACCCGGATCAAGGACGGCGCGGTGAAGGGGATCAAGCTCTACCCGGGCTACGACAAGTACGCGATCAACGACCCTTCGCTCGAGAGCGTCTTCCGCATCGCCGAGAAACACGACGTCCCGGTGATGATCCACACCGGCGACACCTACAGCCGCACCGCGAAGGTCCGCATGGCGCACCCGCTCCTCGTCGACGACGTCGCCGTCGACTACCCCGACGTGAAGTTCGTCATGTGCCACCTCGGCAACCCGTGGTTCCAAGACGCCGCGGAGGTCCTCTACAAGAACGAGAACGTCTACGCCGACATCTCCGGCCTCACCCTCGGCGAGTTCACCTACGAGTTCGAACGCTACGTCGCGATGCGCCTCAAGGAGATGATCACGTACATGGGCGATCCCGGAAAGCAGCTCCTCTACGGGAGCGACTGGCCCCTCGTCACCATGAAGCCGTACCTCAAGCTGCTCTCCGAGCTTCACTTCACCGAAGCCCAGCTGGAGAACGTCGCCTACAAGACCGCGGCGCGCCTCTTCCGCATCGATGAAGCCGCCCTCGAGAAGGCCGCCGCCGAGCGCGACGATCCGAGCGGCGCCGCTCCAGCGACCTGACGGCGCTCAGCTCGCCGCGTTGGCCGGCAGGATGGCGCGCGGCCTGCGCAGACCCGGGCCGTCGATGAAGTACGCGATCGCGCTCCTGCCGATCGCGAGCGTGCCGGTGCCCGCGACGCTCGCCGACAACAGCGTGCCCGCGCCGGGCACCAGCTTGACGATCTGCCGCGCGCCCCAGCGCAGGCCGAACGCCGCCGCGCCGATCGCGCCGACCGAGCCGACCCACTCCGCCGCCGCCCGCGAGTCCCACGGCTGTCCCGCGATGTAGGCGACCGCGGTCACCATCATCCCCTGCAGCGGCAGCAAGAGGACCGCGTCGGAGAAGGGCACGGGCGCCAGACCGATCGTCACCGCGATCGTCGAGGTGCGGTGCACCACGAGGCGCGCCACCTCGCGCTTCTTGTCGCGGCTCACGGGGAAGGCCCGCGCGGCCTCGACCTGCGCGGCGTCGGGCAAGCGCACGTAGATCTCGTCCGCCACCTGCTCGAGGTTGAACGAGCCATCGCCGTCGAGCGCGACCGCCACCGGGCGCGGCAGCGCGAGCTGGCTCGCCTCGAGCGCCGCGCGGAACGCGGCGAGCTCGCGATCGACCAGCGGCTTGCTCTCGCTGTCCTTCAGCGACACCTCGCCCACCGCGCGATCCACGTGGGTCAGGACCGCGAGCGTCTGCGGCGCCTTGCCGTCCTTCTTGCCGCGCTCCTTCGAGTCGTCTTCGCCCTCGAGCCGCTGAAGCACCTTCGAGTGCGTCGCGGCGAGCGCTGCGAGCTCGGGCAGATCCGCAGGCGCCGCGACGCAGAGCACGATCACGTCGGGCTTGGCCTCCGCGAGCGCGCGCTCGAGTCGATCCGCCCGCGTCTTGTCGAGCGCGCCGTCCTCGGTCGCGTCCAGCTCGAGCCAGTCGAGGCTGCGCCCCGCCGCGCGCACGTGCACCCACTGCGCCTCGGGCGCGACGATGTGCGCCCGCTCTTCTTCACGCGGCAACGCCGAGGCCGCGAGCAGCTCGTTGGCCAGCGTCGTGCGACCCGAGCCGGGCATCCCGATCGCCAGGATCCGTGGCGCTCGCCGTTCGATCAGGATGCGTCGGAGCTGCATCAGGTCGGTCTTGATCGATCCCACGAAAGGGACGCGGTCGATCACCATGGCCAAGTCGTCGAGGGTGCTCATGCGGTCGTCACGATGTCGCGATCGAAAGGTCGCGCAACGTGGCGCGACAACCGCGCGCTCCTCGTTTCGATTCTCAGACCCGCACTCACCGCGAGACCGGGAATGGCTATCGGCCTCGTAGATAGTTGTTTTCAATCAGGAATTTGTCTTGCCGACGAAGCGTGACGCGACCACGATCGCGATCTCATGGCGCTCGAGAACACCAAGACGAGGGGGCCCGCGACCGCGCTCGCGATCGCGCACAAGTCCACCCTCAAGCCCGAGCACCAGACGTTGCTCGACGCGCTCCTCGCCGACGACGGCATGGCGAGCGCGACCCTCGAGACGTTGGTCGAGCACCTCTTCGAGGAGGAGGACCCGCGCCTCACCGAGGCGCTGCATCGTGCGCGGGTCGGTGTGCCCGTCGACGTCGTCGAGGGCGCCGCGCGTCGCGCGGGTAGCACCGTCGGCAACCTCCGCCGCGATCGCGCGCCCGAGAGCACGGGCCGCGGCAGCGTCGGCAGCCTCCGTCGCCGCTGAGACGTCACGCGCACCGCGCCACCGAACGCATCCCCGCGAACCGACCGCGAACAGAAAGAGAAGAAGATGGCCAACGAGAGTCCCCTCACCGCAGAGCAGACCGAGTTCCTGATGCAGGAGATCGTCCGCGAGGCCAAGCGCACGCTCGTGGGCCGCCGGCTGCTCGGCGTGCACGGACCGCTGGGCGCGGGCCTCGAGACCGTGAGCGTCGAGCAGTACGGGCCCGACGAGGACGCCGAGATCGATCTGCTCGGGCGCACCGACCCCAACCCGATCACCGGCAACACCAAGCGCGTCCTGCGCGTGCCGATCCTCTACAAGGACTTCGTGCTGCACTGGCGCGACGTCGCGTTCGCCAAGAAGCTCGGCGCGCCGCTCGACGCCTCGCGCGCGATCCGCGCGGCGCACTCGGTGGTCGATCGCGAGGACTCGCTGATCTTCACCGGCGACGAGAAGCTGGGGCTCGAGGGCCTCCTGAACGCCAAGCACCGCAAGACCATCGAGAAGAGCAACTGGGCCACGTACGGCAACTTCTACCGCGACGTGGTGCGAGCGACCGAGAAGCTCCTGAGCGACAACCACCACCGGCCCTTCGCGCTCGCCGTCTCCGCGCACGACTACGCGCGCCTGGTGCAGCAGCTCGAGGGCCAGTTCGCCCCCGAGGTCGACTCGATCCTCCGCCTCTGCGACGACGGCGTGTTCAACTCCCCGACCATTCCGTCGGGCAAGGCCGTCCTGCTCTCGACGGGCGACCAGAACTTCGACATCGCGGTCACCGAGGACCTCTCGATGACGTTCCTCGGCGAGCGCGACCAGGACTACCCCTTCCGGGTCTACGAGTGCCTGGCGCTGCGCATCAAGCGGCCCAGCGCGATCTGCACCATCGAGTGATCGACCGCGTCGCCGCCCTCTCCGTGGCTGCCCGCGCGATCGCGTGACGCGACGCCTGCGCCGCGTGGTATCGTCTCGCCCCCCGCTCGCATGGTCCCGGCCACCAAGCCCCCCAGCGCGCGCCCCTCGGCGCGCACCCCGCCCCCTCGAAAAGCCCCCGTGGTCCTGTTGGGCCCGCAGCGCTTCGATCCCACGCTCGCGGACGCGATCGAGTCCGTGGGGTTGGGCCGGGGCAAGTCGAGCATCGCGACGATCACGGCGGGCTGGCAGGAGCGCGAGCGCGACGACGCCGATCTGAGCGAGCACCTCGAAGGCAAGGCGATCAACCTCGAGCTCTACCGGCGGGCCGAGGAGGTGTGGAAGGCCGACCCCGAGCTGCACGCCGCCCACCGCGCGCGCCAAGAGCTCTTGCGGCACAAGCAGGACTTCTACCGCATCCGCCTCGAGCACGAGCTGGAGGCGGCGTACGTGATCCGTCAGCGCAAGGCCCCGCCCGAGGTGCTGGCCGCCGAGCACACCGCGTCGATCGACGCGATCCGCGCGCTCGATACGTACCACCTCGCGCAGTGCGCGAAGATCCGCGCCGACTACGAGACGAGCATGAAGCCGCTGCGCCGCCGCGCGGTGCTCGAGCACCGCAAGGAGCTCGGCAAGATCCTCGAGGGCGTCGCCGGCTTGGCGATCGCGGGTGGCCACGTCGCCACGTTGCTCAATCGGATGGAGCTCTTCGGGATCCCGGAGCTGCTGGGCGACAAACCCGTCTTCGCCTGGTCGGCGGGGGCGATGGCGGTCTCCGAGCGGGTGGTGCTCTTCCACGACGATCCGCCGCAAGGGCCGGGGGCGGTCGAGATCCTCGATCGCGGTCTGTCGCTCTGCCACGGGGTGCTGTGCTTTCCCCAGCCCGAGATCCGCCTCAAGCTCGACGACGCCGATCGGGTCGCGCTCTTGGTGCGGCGCTTGGCGCCCGCGACGCTCGTCACCCTCACCGGCCGCGCCCACATCACTTGGGATCGCGGCGTGCTCTATCGCCCGTTCGACGTGCAGCGCCTGCACGAGGACGGCACCGTCGAGCAGCTCGGGGAGCGCCAGTCGCACACCCCGAGTGAGCGCGCGCAGAAGGCGCAGGGCTGATGCCGACCGGTCCCATCGCGATCCGCGAGCTGGAGAAGAATCCGAGCCCCGAGGCGGTCACGGCCTTCTTGAGCTCGCACGCCTTTCCTCTCGTGGAGGGCTCGAGCGTCACGTTCGCCTTCCGCGGCGAGGCCGAGGGCGTGGTGCTCCGCCACTGGATCTTCGGCCTCGAGACCAACAACGAGCTCGTGCGCCTGCCCGGGACCGATCTCTTCTACCTGTGTGTGGAGATCCCGCCCCAGTCGCGGGTCGAGTACAAGTTCGAGGTCCGGCGCCACGGCGGCAGCCAGTGGATCGAAGATCCGCTGAACCCCCACCGCGCGCGAGATCCCTTCGGGGCCAACTCGGTGGTGCACGGCGAGGGCTACAACGTGCCCTCGTGGATCCACCCCGATCCGCTCTCGCGTCCCGGCCTGCTCGAGCCCTTCAGCTTCAACAGCCGTGCGCTCGAGGGTCCTCGGCACGGGCACATCTACCTGCCCGCGCGCTTCCGCAAGACGCGCCTCTATCCCCTGCTCGTGGTCCACGACGGAAGCGACTACCTGCGCTTCACCGGGATGAAGACGATCCTCGACAACCTGATTCACCGCCTCGAGATCCCGGACTGCATCGTGGCATTCGTCGACTCCCCCGATCGTCTCCGGGAGTACGCCAACGACGAGCGGCACGCGCGCTTCCTGACCGAGGAGCTGATCCCCGACCTGACGCGGCGCCTGCCCATCCTCGATCGCCCCGGCTCACGCTGCTTGATGGGCGCGAGCTTCGGGGGCGTCGCGGCGCTCTCGACCGCGTACCGCTATCCCGGTTTCTACGGGCGCCTGCTCCTGCAGAGCGGCTCGTTCGCGTTCACCGACATCGGGCATCGCAACCGGCGCGGGCCGCTCTTCGACAACGTGGTCTCGTTCGTGAACGAGTTCCGCGCCAAGCCCACCGCGGTCTCGGAGCGGGTGTTCATGAGCTGCGGCGTCTACGAGTCGCTCATCTACGAGAACCGCTCGCTGGTGCCGCTGCTGCAAGACACTGGCATGCAGGTGAAGCTGGTCGAGGCCCGCGACGGGCACAACTGGGAGAACTGGCGGGATCGCCTCCGCGAGGGGATGAGCTGGCTCTTCCCGGGCCCGCTGATGATGATCTACGAGTGAGCCACGACGGCTCTCACGACAACAGGTAAGCGAGAGGACGAGCGCATGGCGGAGATCACCAAGAACATCGGTTTGTCGCTGGGCGCGGACATCTGCTGGCCCGCTTGCTACGAGGGCATCATGCGGAACGCGAACCTCCGCATCCCCGTGAACGGCGACACCGTGCGATTCGAGGTCGAGCGCGTGACCATCGAGCCCTTCGATCTACGGCAGTCGGTCAAGTACGACTTGGTGATCGATCGCCTGACCCACTGGTACAACACCAGTCGAGAGTGGATCAAGAAGGCCGTGGTCATGAACGACCTCTACGTCTTCAACAACCCCTGGTCGGTCCAGTCCATGGAGAAGCACACGTCGTACGCGGCGATGATGCACCTCGGGATGCCCATCCCCGACACCTGGATGATCCCGCCCAAGAGCTACGAGGACGGAAATCCCGATCTCAAGCCGACGCTCTCGCAGTACGCCCGGCTCTTCGATCTCGGGAGCATCGGTCGCTCGGTCGATTTCCCCGTCTTCGTGAAGCCCTACGACGGCGGCGGCTGGCGCGCGGTGACCAAGGCCGACGACGAGGCGCAGCTCAGGGCCGCCTACGACGAGTCGGGCAAGATGGTCATGCACATCCAAGCGGCGGTGAAGGGCTTCGACCGCTTCGTGCGCTGCATCGGCTTCGGTCCCCAGACCCACTGCGTGCTCTACGATCCGGCGGCGCCGCTGCACAACCGCTACACGATGGAGAAGGACTTCATCTCGGCCGCGGAAGAAGAGCACCTGCGCAAGATCACCCTGACGATCAACACGTTCTTCGGCTGGGAGTTCAACTCGTGCGAGTCGCTCCGCAAGGACGGAGTCTGGTACCCGATCGACTACGCCAACCCCTGCCCCGACTCGCAGGTGACGAGCCTGCACTACCACTTCCCCTGGATGGTGAAGAGCTACCTGAAGTGGTCGATCTACTGCGCCGCCACCGGCCGCAAGATGCGCCGCACCCTCGACTGGGATCCCTTCTACGCGATCGCGGCGACGCCCGGCATGACGTACGCGGAGCGCCTCGACGGCTACGCGAAGATCGCCGAGGAGCGGCTCGAGAGCGCGCGCTTCGAGGAGTTCTGCGCGACGCACCTGAAGCACCTCGACGAGGTCGCGTGGGAGTTCTTCGGCACCGACGAGTGCAAGGCCGCCGTCCGCAAGAAGACCGCTGCGCTCTTCCCGGCCCACGAGGTCGAGCCCTTCACCGAGCTCTTCTTCAACCGCATCCAGGCCTGGCGCAGCGACCAGAAGGGCTGAGCTACGGGCCCAAGTCCGCGAAAATCGTCGGAATAGACAGGAAGTCACCGTGTGTCAGGGTGTCACCTTCCCCTGACGAGGTGACACTTGACCGACTCGACGCCTCCCGAATCCACCTCGACCGAGACCACGACGAGCGCGCTCGCGCAGCGCCTGGGCGCCACCCCCAGCGTGCTGGTGGTCGACGACGAGACCGAGGGGCGCGTCGCGCTCACGAAGATCTTCGAGCGTGAGGGCTTTCGGGTCTTGAGCGCGGACGGGGGTCGCTCGGCGCTCGATCAGGTGCGGCAGCACCGGGTGCACGTGGTGGTGACCGATCTGATGATGCCGCAGATGAGCGGCCTCGAGCTGCTCAAGGCGCTCGCGACCGTCGCGCCCGACGTCGAGGTCGTGATGATGACCGCGCACGGCACGATCGAGACGGCCGTGCAGGCGATGCGCAGCGGCGCCTACGACTTCGTGGAGAAGCCGCTCAAGCGGGTCTCGATCGTCAAGAGCGTGCAGAAGGCCCTCGAGCGCCACGCGCTCATCAGCGAGAACAAGACGCTGAAGGCCGAGCTGAGCCAGCTCAAGTCGCGGCCCATCGTGGGCAGCTCGCCCGCGCTGCGCGGCGCGCTCGAGATCGCGTGGCAAGCCGCGCCGTCGACCGCGAACGTGCTGGTGCTCGGCGAGAGCGGCACCGGCAAGGAGCTCTTGGCGCGAGCCATCCACGACAAGAGCGGCCGCAGCGGCGGCTTCGTCGCGGTGAACCTCGCGGCGCTCCCCGAGACGATCGTGGAGGGCGAGCTCTTCGGCTACGAGAAGGGCGCCTTCACCGGCGCGGTGCAGAAGCGCGACGGGCGCATCGCGCAGGCCGAGGGCGGCACGCTCTTCCTC
>CAYZQM010000083.1:0-7641 GCA_964480175.1 uncultured Sandaracinaceae bacterium | reverse complement strand
ATCGGCGAGCTCGCCCACAGCGTGCAGGTGAAGCTGCTGCGGGTCCTCCAAGAAGGGGAGTACGAGCCGCTCGGAGGTCGCACCAAGAAGGCCGACTTCCGCTTGGTGTGCGCCACCAACAAGGATCTGAAGCAGCTCGTCGCGCAGGGGCAGTTCCGCGAGGACCTCTACTACCGCTTGAACGTGATCGCGATCACCAGCCCGCCGCTGCGATCGCGTCAGGGCGACGTGCCGCTGCTCGTCGATCACTTCCTCGACGTGTACTGCCGAAAGAACGGCAAGCCTCGGATGGAGCCGAGCCGCGAGTCGATGCAGCACCTCGTCGACTACGGCTGGCCGGGCAACGTGCGCGAGCTGGAGAACGTGATCGAGCGCGCGGTGGTGCTGGGCAAGGGCAAGGACCTGATGCCCAGCGATCTGCCGATGCACGTCACCCAAGCCGAGCGTCGCGGCACCGAGCTCAGCTTCTCGCTCGGCACCCCGCTCGAGGAGATCGAGCAGCGGGTGATCAAGGCCACGCTCGAGCACACCCACGGCGACAAGCAGCTCGCGGCGCAGCTGCTCGGCATCAGCGCGCGCACCATCTACCGCAAGGTCGCCGGCGAAGACGACGCCGCCAGCTAGCGCGCTCTCGCGCGCCCAGCAGCGGTGATCAGCGGGCGTCGAGCTGGTGCAGATCGTCTGCGTCCAGCGTGAGCTCCGCGGCGTGCGCGCTCGAGATCGCGCTCTCGGGCCGGCTCGCGCCCGGGATGGGGAACATCACGGGGCTCTTGGCGAGCAGCCACGCGATCAAGATCTCGTACGCCGACACGCCGTGCTTCTGCGCCACGGCCTTCACGTCGGCGCGCTCGGTGAGCCGCGCTCGGCCTCGCCCGCCGCCGACCGGGCAGTAGGGCAAGAACGCGATGCCATGCCCCTCGCAGCGCGACAGCACGCTGCGGGGTCCCTCGATCGAGCGGCGATCTTCGAGGTTGCAGCGGTTCTGCACGCTCGCGATGGTCGTGATGGCGCGCGCTTCGTCCAGCTCCTCGGTGCTCACGTTCGAGAGCCCGACGTGCTCGATCTTGCCCGCGTCCTTCAGGTCCTTCAGCGCGCCGACCGAGTCCGCGAACGGCACGGCGTCGTCGGGGGCGTGCAGCTGGTAGAGCCAGATGCGCTCGACGCCGAGCGCACGCAGGCTCGCGTCACACGCTTGCTTCAGATGGCGCGGGGAGGCGTCGCTCGTCCACGCGCCGTCGGGCCGCAGGAGCCCGCCCTTGGTCGCGATGCGCACCTCGCTGCGATGCGCCGACGCAGCGACGCCCTTGGCGATGAGGCGCTCGTTGTGTCCGATGTCGCGCTGATCGAGGCAGTACACGTCGGCGGTGTCGATCAGGCGCATGCCTGCGTCCAGCGCGGCCGCGATGGTGCGCAGGCCCTGCGCTTCGTCGGGCCGCCCCTGGATCGACATGGGCATCCCCCCGAGGCCGATGACGGGTAACGAATCGCTGGTGGTGCCGAACCTCGCCGTGCGCATGACGCCGACTCTACACCCATCCGCTCAGCCGATCGGAGCACTGGCACCCGCGGCGCGTCCGCCGCAGAGTCGCCTCATGCGCACCGCGGCGTTCTCGATCGCTCTCGTTCTCCTCTCGGCGTGTGGCTCCGGCTCGTCGACCGCGCGCACCGAGGGCGCCGCGTCGGCCGCGCTCTCGGTCGGCGATCCCGCGCCGGACTTGATGCTGCAGGATCAGACCGGTCGGGTGCGCACCCTGACCGAGTACCGCGGCCATCCGGTCGTCCTCTACTTCTATCCGCGCGACGCGACGCCCGGCTGCACCGCGGAGGCCTGCGCGTTCCGCGACGCGTGGGATCGCTTGCAGGCGACGGGCACGGTGGTGCTCGGGGTGTCGACCGACGACGTGATCTCGCACCAGCGATTCCACGACGAGCACGGCCTGCCTTTCGATCTCCTCTCCGATCCCGATCACGTCGCGGCCGACGCGTACGGCGTGCCCGTGCGGATGGGCGGCTTCGCCGAGCGTCGCTCGTTCTTGATCGACGCCGAGGGGCGCATCGCGGTGCTCTGGCCGAACGTCGATCCCGGGGTGCACGTCGACGAGGTGCTCGCGGCGATCGCCGCGCTGCCTTGAGCCGTCAGGGGCCGCACAGGGCGCCCTGCCTCCGAGCGATGGCGTGCGTCATTCCGTGCACGTTCTCGGAGGGTGAGCGCGCCGACGCACCGGGATCGTTGGGGTTCGGGGACCCGACGACGCGTCACCCTTCGCACGGGCGCTCGAGCCCCCTCCGCGCTCGCCCCGAGGGCCTCGGCAGCGAACGCGCGACCGCTCACGGGACGCGCGATGAGCGCTTGCGCGACGGGGCACCATCGCAGACAGTAGGCGCCCCTATGGCTCGCCCCGACGTCTTTCGTGCGCTCTTGCTCGCGCTGCTCGCGCTCCCTCTCGCGCCGCTCTCGGCCTCGGCCGATCCCGAGCCCGAGGTGTCGGACGATCCCGAGCCCGAGGTCTCCACGCCGCCCAGCCTCTACAACCGGATGCTCGCGATCGAGCTCATCGGCGGGCTCGACACGCCCTACGGCTTGATCGGTGGAAGCGTGCGCTTGTCGCCGATCGACTTCCTGACCATCGACGCGGGCGCGGGCGTGAGCCGCGATGGTGTCCGCGTCGCGGGCGGCGTGAGCCTCGTCGCGCCGCAGGATCACTTCGCGTTCGTGCTCCGCGTGGGCGCGGCGGGCGGCACGCTCGAGTGGGAGTCGGGCGGCACCCAGCCCCAGAGCCGCTACTGGGCGTTCACCGCCTTCATCGACGCCTCGCTCGGCCTCGAGTACCGCTTCGACGAGGGCATCACCGGTCGCCTCTTCGTCGGCGTCGAGAACGACATCATCGACACCGCGGACTCCTGCCGCGTGATCGCGACCGGCGACGAGTGCGATCCGGCCGGCGGCTCGCATCCCACCCGCATCTATCTCGGCTTGGCCATCGGCTACGCCTTCGACATCCAGCGCTGAGGATCTCTCATGGCCACCACCGCCGCACCCAAGGTCACCCGTGTCGTCCCCGAGGACGGCCCCCCGTTCATCTTCGGCATGATCATCCTCTTTGCGGCGATCATCCCGATCCTGTTCGCCGTGGCCTATTTCCTCTCGCCCCTCGATCACGTAAGCCCCGCGGTCCACGGCCCGACCGCCGCCGCGTCGGCTGCGCCCGCCGAGGCCGCGCCGGCCGAAGCGACCGAAGAAGCCGCGGAGTAGGCCGCACGAGCAGCGATCGCACGCGACGCGGCGGGGTGACCCGTCGCGTTTTCGCGTTCCGTCGCGCCGCCCAGCTAGCATTCGTCTCCCATGTCGCTCCGTGTCTTGTTGGCGCTCGCGCTGAGCGCTTCGTTCGCTTCGCCTGCGCGCGCGCAGGACGCGGACGCCTCGCTCGAGGAGGGA
Organism: uncultured Sandaracinaceae bacterium; assembly: GCA_964480175.1. Classification (GTDB taxonomy): domain Bacteria; phylum Myxococcota_A; class Polyangia; order Polyangiales; family Sandaracinaceae; genus CAYZQM01. Next base: position 4,205 of record CAYZQM010000083.1, on the reverse strand, counting down.
GAGGAGTCACCGGAGCTCCGGGCCCTGCGCCTCGCGGAGCTCGAGATCTTCGGGCCCGACGCGCCGCGGGTGGTGCTCATGCCCGACGGTGAGCGCGCGCCACCGGACGGCACGGTGCCGGAGTCGCTCTCGTCGGACGCGGGCACTGCGGTGGTGGTCGAGGGCGCGAGCGGCGAAGCCCGCGATCTGAGCTGGCTCAGCGGCCTCGAGCTGCCCGATCTGCCGGTGCGCTGGGACGATCGCGTGGTGCGCTACCTCGAGCTCTTCCGCGACGATCCCCGAGGTCACGAGCTCATCCGCGGCTGGATGGTGCGGCGGGAGCGCTGGGGCGAGATGATCCGCAGCGCGCTGCGCGCCGAGGGGCTGCCCGAGGATCTGCTCTACGTCGCGATGGTGGAGAGCGGCTTCACCACCGATGCGCGCTCGGGCGCAGGCGCCGTCGGACCGTGGCAGTTCGTCAGCGCGACCGGCGCGGAGTTCGGCCTGACCCAGAGCCACTGGGTGGATCTGCGTCGCGATCCCGAGGCCTCGACGCGCGCGGCCGCGCGGTACTTGCGCGCGCTGCACGAGCGCTTCGGATCGTGGGAGCTCGCGCTCGCGGCCTACAACATGGGCTACGGCGCGCTGCTGCGCGCGATGCGCAAGTACGACACCAACGACTACTGGGAGCTCACCCACCTCGAGGCCGCGCTGCCCTTCGAGACCACGCTGTACGTCGCGAAGATCATGGCGTGCGCGCTGGTGGGGCGGAACCTCGAGCGCTTCGGGCTCGGCGAGCTGACGTTCGAGCCGGGCATGCGGGCCGACACCGTCGAGGTGCCCGGCGGCACCGCGCTCTCGGTGATCGCGCGCGCCGCAGGGACGAGCGCGAGCGAGCTCCGCACCTTGAACCCCGCGCTGCGCCGCGACCGGGTGCCGCCGGGCGCCGACGCCGTGACCATCCGCATCCCCGAGGGGAGCGCGTCGCGTTTCGCCGAGCGATGGGGTCGCACGAGGCGCAGCGAGGCGCACGTCGCGTACTCGGTCCGCTTCGGCGAGCGCTTGAGCGACATCGCCCGCCGCTTCCGCACCACGGAGCGTGAGCTGCGCGAGCTCAACGAGCTCTCCGACGGCGACGTCGACGCGGGCTTCGGGCTCATGGTGCCGGCGGTCGCGCCGCTCGCGGAAGCGGAGAGCGAGCGTCCCGTCGTGGGGGTGCGCGACGCGAGCTTCAGCTATCCGGATCGGAGGCAGGTCTTCTATCGCTGCCATCGCGGCGAGGATCTGGCGGCCGTCGCCAGCTTCTTCCGGGTGACGGTCGCGGACATCGATCGCTGGAACCGCATCGACGTGCACGCCGAGGTGCAAGACGGACTCTTCTTGCAGCTCTTCGTGCCGAGCAGCGTCGATCTCGCGCGCGCGGTGGTGCTCACGCCCGACGAGGTGCGGATCTTGGTCGTGGGCAGCGACGAGTTCTTCGCCTACCACCTCGCGAGCGAAGGGCGGGTGCGCTTCCGCTACGAGGTGCAGCCCGGCGACACGCTCAGCACGATCGGCGCGCGCTTCGGCATCAGCGTGGGATCGCTCTGCCGCATCAACCTCATCGGTCGCGACTCGACCTTGCGCCTGGGCCAGGTGATCGTGGTGTACGCCGACCCCAGCCGCGTGCCTGCCGAGCTGCGTGAGACCGTCGAGCCGATCGAGGCGACGCCCGCGGCAGCGACGCCCGCGCCGACGCCATCCGATGCGGAGCCCGAGGTCGCTGAGGAGCTCGCTGGCGAGGGAGACGACGCGGGCGAGGCCGACGCGGACGACGAGGGCCGCGGCTCCGTCGGCGACGAGCTCGACGGCTCATGAGCCGCGCCGCGCGCCGCGGCCCGAACCGGACGTCACGCCAGCGCGTCGCGCGCGCGCTCTCGCTGGTCACGCTCGCGTTCGTGGCGCTCGCGCTGCGTGCGCGCGCGCAGGCGCCGCTCACGCTGGTGCTCGGCGGCGACGTGATCTTCGATGCGCCGATCGAGTACGCCCTGCGCCGCACCGATCGACCGCGCGACGATGCGGCGTCGTACGCGCCCATCTTCGAGGACCTCGCGCCCGTGCTCCGGAGCGCGTCGCTCGCAGTGGTGAACCTCGAGACGCCCATCGCGCAGCGCACCCTGCGCTCCGAGGAGGGCGAGCCCCCGCGCTTCGCGGCGCCGCGCGCGTTCCTCGCGGCGATCGCGGATGCCGGGGTCGACGCGGTCACCGTCGCGAACAACCACGCGTACGACCAAGGGGTCGCGGGCCTCGGCGAGACGCTCGCGGCCCTCGCCGACCAGCACCTCTTGGCGATCGGCGGAGGCGATCGGCCGCACGGCGCGGTGCACACGTCGCTCGCAGGACACCGCGTCGCGCTGCTCGCGTTCAGCGAGGGGACCAACTGGCGGGTGCGCGACGAGGAGGCCGCGACGCCGCGCATCGCGATGCTCGACGAGGAAGCGCTCCGCCGCGAGGTGAGCGCCGCGCGCGAGGGCGCCGCGTTCGTCGCCGTCGCGTTCCACTGGGGCGAGGGGCGCGATCACGTCCCCAGCCCGCGCATGCTGCGGCACGCGCGCATCGCGGCGAACGCGGGCGCCGATCTCATCTACGGCCACGGCACCCACTTGCCCGAGCGCACCTCGGTGCTGCGCGCGGAGTCCGGCCGCGAGGTGCCCGTCATCTGGTCGCTGGGGAACCTGGTCGCGGTGATGAACACGACCGATGACGAGGTCTTCTCGCGCGAGCCTTCGGTTCGTGAGTCGTGGCTGGCGACGGTGCGGCTGCGCGCGAGCGGAGGGCGCCTCGACGTCGCGTCGATCGAGGCGAGCCCGTTCTGGATCGGCGTCTCCGAGCGCGAGGGGACCCCGCCGTTCGTCCGCCCGCTCGCGCTGGCGCTCGAGCGCGAGGCGCTCGCGAGCCTCGACTGCGGCGCGCGCTGCCGTCGCCTGGAGGCCGCATACGCCGCGCGCGAGCGGCGGGCGCACGCGGTGCTCGGAATGGACCGCGCATCGCGCGTGGCCGACGTTCCCTCCGAAGAGAGCGCGTCCATCGCCGACGAAGCGCGCCCCGAGCTCGCCGACGATCCGCGCGCAGCGGGTGAAGCCGAGGCGCGCACCGAAGCCGCGCGGCTCGCGCGTGAAGCGGAGGCCGCGCGTGAAGCGGAGACCGCGCGGGTCGCTCGTGATGCGGAGGCCGCGCGGGTCGCTCGTGATGCGGAGGCCGCGCGGGTCGCGGAAGCCGCGCGCGCCGCGGAGGCCGCGCGGGTTGCGCGCGAAGTGGAGGCGGCGCGGGTCGCACGTGATGCGGAGGCGCGTGAAGCAGAGGCTGCGCGGGCCGCGCGTGAAGCCGAGCGCGCGCGCGAAGCGGAGGCCGCGCGGGTCGCGCGTGAAGCGGCGGACCGCGGTCGGGTCGCGGCGCGCGAAGCCGAGGCCCGATCCGATGCTCGCGACGCCGACGGAGAGCGCGCCGACGAAGCGCGGCCAAGGCGCTCGCGCCGGGTCGCGGTCGATCTCGGTGGGATCGCGACCGCGCGGCTGCGGGTGACCTTCGAAGGAGAACGCGCCATCGAGAGCGAGATCGACCGAGCGCAGCTCGAGGAGATCGTCGCCGCGATGCGCGCGGACGGAACGCTCTACCTCGAGGTGATCGGTCACCCTGCGGGCCCCGAAGATCGCGCGCTCTGGGCCCGCCGCGCGGCGCGCGCCCGCGGGCTGATCGCCATCCGAGGTCCCAGCCGCTCGCGCATCACCTCGCGTGCAGGCGTCCCCGCGCCGACGCCGCACCTCGAGATCGTGCTGTCGCGCTGAGTGATGCGAGCGTGAGGGTGGGGGCGAGCGTGAGGGTGAGACGGGCGTGGGGGTGAGGGCGGGGGCGTGCGTGAGGGCGGGGGCGAGCGTGAGGGTGAGCGCGAGGGCGTGCGTGAGTGTGAGGGCGAGGGCGTGCGTGCGGGTGAGCGCGAGGGCTGCGCGCTCGTGTTCGATCGCTCGCCTGCTCGCTCGCAGGGCTCGTCGATCGCGAGCTGCGCAAGACTTCGAGCGTTCTGCTTCGCGCTCGCGCCCGTGAGTCTCCACCTGTACTCGGAGGGCTCGCTCGGTTTCACCAGCGTGCCGGCGCGGGGCCCGTCAGTAAGGTCGGCCTTCGGCCGCAGCTCCACGGTATCCGATGCACGAGGGCCGTCATGGCGCGCTGATCTCGGGCCAGCGATCGTG
>CAYZQM010000082.1:21449-24147 GCA_964480175.1 uncultured Sandaracinaceae bacterium | reverse complement strand
AGTTCGCGAGATCGTGCGCCAGGGCCCGCATCGCCTCGGCGATGGCGGCGGTCACGCGCTGCTGGAGCTGGGGGGTGGGGGTCAAGCGGTTCGTCAGTCCGGCTGCGGCGGGGCGGGAGGATCGCTGGGCGGCTCCTCCTCGCGGGCTCCCGACGCCGGCGGAGGCGGCGGCGCCGTCGGCACGAAGCTGGGGAAGCGAGGACGCGCGGTGCCGATCCGAGGGGTGGGACGCTCGCGGGGATCGTCGAGCCCCGCGAGGGAGACGCTGAAGGTGGGCGACACGAACATGCTCGCCGCATCGGACGAGCCGCGCCAGCGCTTGAGCGCGGTGGAGCGCGCGGGCATGCATCCGATCTCGAGCATCATCCGTCGTCGCGGTTGCGCGCCTCGAGGCCGCCCCAGCCGCGCTTGCGCAGCTTCTCGACCAAGGTGCTGCGGCTGAGCCGGAGCAAGCCGGCCGCGCGGTTCTTGTTGCCGTCGGTGCGCTGCAGCGCCTGCTCGATGAGGGCATCCTCGAAGCGCTCGACCGCCTCGCGCAGATCGACCCCGTCCTCGGGGAGCGTGGGCACGGCGAAAGGGGAGCTCTGCGCTGGGGCCTTGGCCGCCGCCTCGTCCAAGATCCGCGTCGGGAGATCGCCGAGCTCGAGCGCGCCGTGGTTGCGAAGCAGCACCGCGCGCTCGAGCACGTTGAGCAGCTGCCGCACGTTGCCCGGCCACGCGTACCGCTCGAGCGCGTCCATCACCGCGGGGTCGATCCCGGTGACCTGGGTCTTTCGGCGCGCGTTGATGTCGCTGAGCAGGCGCTCCACCAAGCGCCGCACGTCGGCCTTGCGCTCGCGAAGCGGGGGCAGCTCGACCCGGATCACGTCGAGCCGGTAGAGCAGGTCCTCACGGAAGCGCCCCTCCGTGACCAACACGTCGAGGTCGCGGTGGGTCGCCGCGACCACCCGCACGTCCACGTCGATCGGCTTGTTCTCTCCGAGCGGGGTGATCTGCTTCTCTTGCAGGGCGCGCAGCAGCTTGGACTGGAGCGTGAGCGGCATCTCCCCGATCTCGTCGAGGAAGAGCGTGCCGCCATCGGCCGCCATGAAGCGGCCCACGCGCTTGTCCGCTCCGGTGTACGCGCCCTTGCTGTGCCCGAAGAGCTCGCTCTCCATCAGGTTCTCGGGCACCGCCGCGCAGTTGACCGCCACGAAGGGCTTGGCGCCGCGTCCGCTGCTCGCGTGGATCGCGCGCGCGACCAGCTCCTTGCCGGTGCCGGTCTCGCCTTGCACCAGGATCGAGCAGTCGCTGGTGGTGACCCGCGAGAGCACGGAGAACACCGCGTGCAACGCGGGTGACTCGCCGACCATCTCGGGCGCGTAGCGATCGCGCCAGGCCGCCGTCGTGGCCGCGGCGGGCGACGGCGGCGACGAGGTCACCGCGCCGATGCGCGCCAGCGCCGTGTCGAGCGCCTCCATCGAGAAGGGCTTGAGGAGGTAGTCGTGCACCCGGAGGCGCGCCGCGGCGACGGCTGTGTCGACCGTGGCCTCCCCCGTCATGACGATGGTCGGTGGTCGCCGCGCGGGATCATCGACCGAGCGGAGCGCGTCGAGACCGTTGCCGTCGGGCAACCAGAGATCGGCGAGCACCACGTCGGGCAGCGAGGTGTCGAGCGACGCGATCGCGTCCGCGACGGTGCCGCACGCCGCGACGCTGTGCCCGCGCCGGGTCAAATGCCGTTCCAGCCCGGCGCGCAGCGCAGGCTCGTCCTCGAGAATCAGTACCTTGACCACCCTGGCCTCGTTCGACGCCGAACCACCTCGCGCCGAGGAGCGGGTTGTGTGCGTTGGCAGGCCCGCACGCAAGGCTGTTTCGCTGCGCCGGGGTGACATGTCCCCCCTGGACCACTGACGGGGTCGTCAACCGATCACTCTCCGCAGCGGGTCACCAGCGCGGGCGGCAGGTGGTAGCCGCCGAGCGCGAGCTCACCCGTCTCGAACGCGACCTCGGCGCGCAGCTCCAGCGCGCGATCGAAGTGGGCACGGGCGGCGGCGCAGTCACCCAGGCGGGCGGCGATCTCGGCGCGGGCTTCGGCCAGCTCGGGCCCCGGTGCGCCCATGCGCTCCGCCTCGTCGATGCGGCGCGCGGCGAGCGACAGATCGTCGTGGTCGGCGCTCGACCACGCGGTCGCCAGCATCGCGGACCCGTCGCGGGGATCGATGCGGAGGCGGCGTCGCGCCGCGTCGGCCGACGTGGAGGCGATCGCGTCGGGCTCGATGCGGGTGACCCGCTCGGCCAGCACGGCGAGCGAGGGCGCCGCGATGCCGACGACGAGCGCGGCGGCCACCGCCGTCGAGGCCGCGTGCGTACGCTCGGATGGGCTCGGACCGCCTTTCTCCATCCGTCGCGTGACCAGCACGCTCGCCCCGACGCTGAGGAGCGCACAGGCCGCCGCCATCGCCGCGGCCGCCGCGGGCCCCTCGGCGAGCGCGGGCGCGAGCGCGGTGAAGCCCAGCGCCGCGGCCAGCGCACCATCCAGCCAGCGCACGACCTTCAGCGCGAGGAGGACCGCACGGCGCGCGTCGGGCTCGTGGGTGCCCTTCGGCGCCAGGAGCGCCGAGAGCACGCGCGCCGTCGCGAAGGGCAAGGACAGCGCGAGGAGCACGGTCAGCACCGGTCGAAACCACAGCTCCTCGATGGGCCAGGCGGCCATGGG